>NZ_SMMF01000880.1:0-27022 GCF_009711355.1 Roseibium sp. RKSG952
CGGTCAGACAAGGACTGGGTGAAAAATCCGTCAATACGTTGAGGGGCATTCATTTTGTTACCTCCAGAAAAAGAACCTCCCATCCGGCACCGACCTTCGGGAGGTTTAGTGGGGATTGGGACTAGATCACGCGATCTCGGGGCGGGCGACCGGCAAAGAAATCGCCGAGGTTATCCAGAACACGGAAACCCATCGCTTCGCGTGCTTCACGCGTTGCACTGCCGAGATGCGGTAACATCACCAGATTGTCGCATTGCAGCAGATCCGGGCTGATCCGGGGCTCTCCATCAAACACATCAAGTGCAGCTCCGCCAATGACATCGAACATCAGTGCCTGGATCAGCGCGAATTCATCAATAACTTCGCCACGCGCGGTGTTGATCAGGAAGGCACCGGGTTTCATGAGGTCGAGACGACGAGAGTTGATCAGATGACGATTTGCAGCTCCGCCCGGGCAGTGTAGCGAGACGAAGTCGCATTGCGGCAGCAACTCGTCCACAGAATCGACCTGAGTAGCATTGCATTGCTGAAGCACCTCGGGCGACACACGGCTGCGATTTTGCACCACGATATTCATACCGAACCCATGATGGGCACGGCGGGCCATTTCCTGACCGATACGACCAAAGCCGATGATACCAAGGGTTTTGCCGCTAACCTTGGTGCCAACCAGATGGGTCGGACGCCAACCCGACCAATTCCCGGCGCGCAGCTCCCGCTCGCCTTCACCGGCACGGCGGGCGACCATCAACAACAAGGTCATGGCAAGATCAGCTGTGCATTCAGACAACACATCGGGTGTGTTGGTCACGGTCATGCCCAACTCGCGGGCCGAAGGCTCGCAGATATGGCTGTAGCCAACTCCATAATTGGCAAGGATCTTGGTCTGCGCGGCAGGCACATCCAAAGCCTCGGCATTCAGGGTGTCGGTGACGGTGGGAAGCACCGCATCATAGTGATTCAGCGCATCGCGGATCTCAGCCGGAGACATGGGTTTGTCCCCGGTGTTGAGCACGGCATTGTAGTTTTCGGCCAACTGCGCCTCGACGGCAGCAGGCCAGCGACGGGTTACAAGGACCGAAGGCTTTACCATCACGCAGCCTTTCCCATAACGCGAGCGATTGTTTCGCCAATCACAGCCGGATTTTCCGCAACGGTTACACCTGCTGCAGAAAGGATCTCAACCTTTTCAGAAGCACTTTCACCAAAGGCCGAGATGATCGCACCCGCATGCCCCATCGTCCGGCCTTTGGGCGCAGTCAGACCTGCCACATAAGCCACAACCGGTTTGGAGACGTGGTCCCGGATATATTCGGCGGCCTCCGCCTCCTGCGGCCCACCAATCTCACCGATCATGGCAATGATTGCTGTGTCCTCGTCTTTTTCGAAACGCTCTAAGATATCGCGGAACGAGGAACCATTGATCGGATCACCGCCAATACCGACGCTGGTTGAAACACCGATGCCACGCTCTTTGAGCTGTGCCGCAGCCTCGTATCCCAGCGTGCCTGAGCGCCCAATGATCCCGACATTCCCGGGCAGATAAATATGACCGGGCATAATGCCCAACAGCGCCTTGCCCGGGCTGATGGTTCCCGCGCAATTCGGTCCGGTCAGGACCATACGCTTCTCCTTGGGGTAACGGTACATGTAGCGCTTGACCCGGATCATATCCTGCGCCGGGATGCCGTCTGTGATGCAGACACAGTAGCGAATACCTGCATCCGCCGCTTCCATGATCGAATCCGCGGCAAATGGCGGAGGTACAAAAACCAGGCTGGCATCTGCACCGGTGGCTTCGACAGCCTGTTTGACGGTGTCGAAAACCGGGACACCTTCAACGGTTTCTCCGCCTTTGCCCGGAACCACACCGCCCACAACATTGGTGCCGTACTCCAGCATGTCCTTGGTATGGAAGCGCGCCATGCGTCCGGTGATACCCTGAACGATAACGCGGCTGTCGCGATCGAGAAGAATGCTCATTACACAGCCCTCATCTTGGTGCCTTGAGAAAGATCGTTCTGCCAGGCGCCAACAGCCCTTTCGGCAGCCTGCATCAGAGTGGTTGCCCGAATGATTGGAAGCCCGGATTTGGCCAGAATTTTCTGCCCTTCTTCGACATTTGTTCCGGCAAGTCGCACCACCACCGGGATATCGATCTGCAGTTCGCGCAGGGCCTGCACGACACCTTCTGCCACCCAATCGCAGCGATTAATTCCGGCAAAGATATTGACCAACACCGCCTGCACATTGCTGTCGGACAGAACCAGGCGAAATGCCTTGGCCACACGTTCAGGGGATGCACCTCCGCCGATATCAAGGAAATTGGCCGGTTCACCGCCTGCCAGCTTGATCGTATCCATCGTCGCCATGGCAAGACCGGCACCGTTGACGATACAGCCGATGTTTCCTTCGAGCCCAACATAGGACAGGCCTCGATCCGCAGCGCGGCTCTCACGTGGATCTTCCTGGCTTTTGTCGCGCAGTTCGGCGATTTGCGGATGGCGGAACAGAGCGTTGTCGTCAAAGCTCATCTTCGCATCCAGCGCCAGCACGCGATCATCACCGGTGATCACCAGAGGATTGATCTCGACCATGGTTGCATCCAGATCACTAAAAGCAGCGTAGCACCCTTGCAATGTGCGAACCATCTGCTGGATCAATCGTGGTTCCAGGCCAAGATTGAACGCAATTTCACGCGCCTGAAATTCCTGCAAACCAACCGCAGGCTCAACGATTGATCGTACGATGCTGTCGGGGCGTTCAGCAGAAATCTCTTCGATCTCCATTCCGCCTTCGGACGAGGCAACGATCATCACGCGCTGGCTGGACCGGTCCAGAACAAAACCAAGATAGATCTCGCGATCAATCGGGACCGCAGCCTCAACGTAAACGCGGTAAATGCCTTTGCCTTCGGGGCCGGTTTGATGTGTTACCAGCTTGCGACCGAACAGATCATCACAGGCTTCGTAGATTTCGCTTTCCGTGTTGCACAGTTTGACGCCGCCAGCTTTGCCGCGCCCACCCGCATGGACCTGAGCCTTGACAATCCACTTGTCGCCACCAAGTTCGCGCGCCCGGTAGGCCGCTTGTTCGGGGCTGTAAGCCAAGGCCCCTGATGGTACATCGACGCCGAAATTCGAGAGAATTTCCTTGGCCTGATATTCATGAATATCCATCTGCTTGCTCCGGTTTAGGCCGCGATTGAGGTGCCGTAACGGCTTTCCAACAGTGCTTCGATTGCTTCGTGATCGACCTGTCCGCCAAGCTCGCGCAGAGCTTCGGCAAACAGCCGGATTATGCGGCTGACGGACTGACGATTTAGCTGATTCAAGATACCGATCCGCACCTGTACCGGTTCGCTGAGCGTGGGCCAGATGCCGAAACCACGAGCACGGCAGTTCTGAACCAGTTCCATTTCACGCCCGGCCAGTTCTGGTGGCAGGTTTAGAACTACGAGGCTGGGCATGTCGGACGTAACTTCACAGCCCATTTCAACAACGGCGTCACGCAGAACCTTTTCATGTGTCCGGTACGCAAGCGAACGTTTGACAAGGCCTTCCTGCAAGGTCAGACGCAACGCTTCGTGGAATGCGGCGACTGCATAGCCGGAATGGGTGCGGTGATAGGTGCCTTTCTCCACATCCTGACCGTTGACCACACCCCAATGGCGCGCCTCGAAGATCGGATTATGGACATAGCTGTAGGCACCGCTTGATTTCAGCGACTCGATGTACGCGTCGGTAAAGCTGACGGGCGCATAAGTCAGCGGCAGGCAGCACAAGCCCTTCTGTGGGCAGGATGCCCAGCCTGCGACTCCGGGATAGTCATCGATCGAAAAGCTATCCACGCCAAGCGACGAAACCGCGTCGACCAATCCCATTGCGTCGTGGCGCTCGCAAGCATCCGAAAATCCGCGCAGGTCGTTGATGCGGCCCGAGCCAGTTTCCCAATGTGCCATGAAGGCCCACTTGGGTTTGTGTTGGGCAAGCGCCTTTTCGACGATGTCACCCGTCACCGGTTCCCCATGAGGCACCTCGACAACAACGACGCTCGCAGCCTTGGGATCAAGCGGATTGGCCGCGTGCTCCTGCGAGGTGGCAGCTTTGATCCTGAGCGTCAGCGCATCAATGCCTGAAAAGGTGCCATTGGCAAAAGCAACCACCTTGTCGCCCGGCATGACGGCCGAGAACATTGTGTCCAGGGCACTCCAACCGGTTCCGGCAACACCGAACGTGTAGGTGTTCTTTGTGCCCCAGATTTCGCGCAACATCAGTTTGCATTCAAGCATCCCGCGCAGAACATCGCCCTGCATGTGATCAGCGACACCAGCATTGGCGAAAGCTTGCAGAACACGAGCGTCGGTATTCCCTGGTCCCGGGCCAGCGGCCAACGTCTCGGGAATCTCCAAAGGCGGATAGATTTGAAATGTCATCGGCGATCCTCCTCAACTATGGGATCGAAACAGGTCCCATACATCGCGTTGGTGGACAGAAAACCGATGCTTGATGCAGTGCGCAACGTAGCTTACTACTGCTTTAGCAAACCTAAATGGATAGGTTAAAACCTACCCATTTGTGTAAGAATACCGAAGTATACCGCAAAATAACCCACCTAAATGGGTAGTTTTTGGAAAAAATAGGCGTGAATTCAAATGTCTGCAAATCCTGACACTCCGATCGATATCGTGCTGGCGGACAACAACCCGTTGGTCCTGTCTGCGATGTCAGAGATCTTTGAACGCGACCCGCGATTCTCTTTGGTCGCGACATCAGCTACAGCCGAAGGGTTTCTGGGCGCTGTTATCCGGGTTCCGGTACAGGTCTGTGTTGTTGCCTGGAACCTGCCGGTACTGGGCGCAGCAAAGCTGATCGAAGTGATCCGCGAGCAGGAAAATGCGCCACGGTTTGTTGTCTATGGCGATGAAGCCGGGGACATACCGCGCCTGGCTATGCAAGCTGGCGCAGCAGGGTTCGCCCCGCGGTCCGGCGAGGTCGAGGTTTTGCTGGAGACGTGCGCCGATGTCGCCGCTGGCAAAATGGTTTTTCCATTCATCGATGTTCGTAAGATGCAACAGGATCCGATTCAGAGCTTGTCGCGTAAAGAACGCGCAATCCTTGAAGCGCTGGCCAAAGGTTTGTCCAATCGCGATCTGTCAAAGGAACTGCAGATTTCAACCAATACAGTGAAATTTCATCTGTCCAATATTTACGAGAAACTCTCGGTTAAAAACCGAACCCAGGCGATTGCATATTTTTATTCGTCAAAATTCTCGGATGGGTAGAGTTTAGTGGGTTGAGAGCTGGCTGCGCTGAGACCCTGCTTCAACTAGATCAAAACATACCAGCCAGATTTGCCAGTGGCGTCTCACGCGCCACGCTGAATGAGCGTTCGCCTTGGATCGATTGCACTTCAATTACCAGTTCTTCTGCGTTCTCGAACCTTTCAAAATAATCGAAACGCACGTCATCAACTGCATCGGGGTCCTGGCATCGAATTAAGTACTCAGCCTGAAATTCCGTGTGAGGCTCGGTCGTCTCTTCAGAGGTTGAAGAAACTGCATCGCCTTGCTCCTGGTTGTCCGCCGCGCCTTCACCATCATGACTGTGTGCACCGTCAACCAGTGTCACGTTCGCCGATACAGCAAAACATCCAGCCTCCTCCGGTACGACAAACAGCTCCAGAGGGTTAGTCAAATCCGATATCGCCACCGCAACTAATGCGCGATCTTCGTCATCAGCAGCAGGATGCTCGAAACCGACGATATCAGTGCCTGGAACCGCAAGAGATAAGGTGAATTCCGCTCCGGCAACCGAAATGCTCAGAAAACCAGAACCATGGGTGTGTTGTTCCATTGGCCGTGCTTCCTGGGCAATTAGGCCCCCGGGGCATAGGAGTAAAGCCAGAACCGCACGTTTCATAACCGGATCAACACAAAACCAAGAATCACATGCATCATTTTAGCTGCTTTGCGAAGTCGCGCAATGATTGCGCGCTGACCTATCCCTCACCGAATATGGGTAGCCGGATTTAGGCAACTCATGGCGAGTTCAGGTTTTCAAACCTGGCAGCGGACCTTCAAACTGCAAACGGATTACACGTCATTGCCTGAAGAAAAAACCGTTGTGTATCAAGTGCGACATTATTCCCGACAATAAAACTCAGGTTGACTTAACCGACTAATTCACTCAGAAAACTCGCGCAGGCGCCCTTAGTCGAGCGCCCAAAGAATATCGTTTCTGACAGGAAAGATCATACGTCATGATTAAGCTATTTACTGCGACAAGTGCCCTGACACTGTGCATTGCAACCGCCGCATCCGCAGGCGATGCCCCCTCGAAAGCCGATGTGCTGAACACCTACGCAAACATCGCCGAAGCCAAATATGATGACAGCCTGATTGCCGCCAAATCCCTTCAGGCCGCTGTGGCGGCGTTGATCGCCGAGCCGTCGGACGCCAACCTGAATGCCGCCCGTGCCGCATGGGTTGCCGCGCGCGTTCCTTATCAGCAAACCGAGGTTTATCGTTTCGGCAATGCCATCGTCGACGATTGGGAAGGTAAAGTGAACGCCTGGCCGCTGGATGAAGGCCTGATTGACTATGTCGATGCTGCCTATGGCGGTGCAACTGACGAAAACGAATTCGCCGTCCTGAACGTTATCGCAAACCCCAGCTTCGAGCTGTCAGGCGAAACCGTTGATGCGGCCGAAATTACGCCCGAGCTGCTGGCAGATACCCTGCATGAGGCAGACGGCATCGAAGCAAACGTTGCGACCGGCTACCACGCAATCGAATTCCTGCTGTGGGGCCAGGACATGAACGGCCACGGTGCAGGCGCAGGTAACCGCCCCTGGACAGACTTCGCGCAGGGTGATGACTGCACCGGCGGCAATTGCGACCGTCGTGCCCAGTACCTGAGCGCAGCGACCGATCTGCTGGTCAGCGATCTCGAGTGGATGGCTGCGCAATGGCAGGAAGGTGGTGACGCACGCGCTGCTCTTACAGAAAACGAAGATGCAGGCGTCAGCGCAATCCTGACTGGTATGGGCTCGTTGTCTTATGGTGAGCAGGCAGGCGAACGCATGCGCCTGGGTCTGATGCTGAATGATCCGGAAGAAGAGCATGATTGCTTCTCGGACAACACCCACAACAGCCACTACTATGATGGCCTGGGCATTCAGAACGTCTATCTCGGCAACTATGTTCGCATCGACGGCACCCCGGTTCAGGGCGCATCCCTGTCGGATCTGGTCGTTGCAGCTGACCCCGCGCTGGACATTGAAATGAAGGCGAAACTGTCGAACACCATGCAAGCTCTGGGTCGTTTGAAATCCACGGCCGAAGCTGGCTTTGCCTATGACCAGATGCTGGAAGCAGGCAATGCTGGTGGAGAAGCGTTGATCATGGGTGGCGTTAACGGTCTGGTTGATCAAACCAAGACCATCGAGCGTATCGTCGCCATACTCGAGCTGGATCAGATCGAGTTCGAAGGCTCTGACAGCCTGGATAACCCGGACGCCGTGTTCCACTAATCCCCTCGCAGGCTTTAACACCCAGCCGATCGGAAGCGCAGGCAAAAACCTGCGCTTCCAAGCCTCCGGATCACAAAGAAGTGCTCTTTCTTTCTGGACGGCCAACAAATAACTTACTATTTGAGTAAGAAATCAGCCAACCGGTCGAGTCGCTATGATCGTATGCCACTGCACCAATATCTCGGACACCGAAATTCGCGCCGCAATTGATTGGATGCGAACGGCTGATCCGCAGGCCATCATCACGCCGGGTAAAGTCTATCACGCCCTTGGAAAATCGGCAGATTGTGGGGGCTGTATGCCTCTGTTTCTGGACACGATGCGCTCTAGTGACAATCTGGAAGTTCCAATGCAGCTACGCATGCTGAGTGCGGATGGAACACAAGTGAATGTCGCTGAAAAGCGATCCAAAGTGCGTCGCAAATCCAAACAAATCGCGGCGGCATGAATTGATCCGGGGCAACCAGCATTGGTTGCGCGACCGCCCGCAGGAAGACTGGCCACTGGTCAAAGGCACTATGAACCAATCGTCAATGAAATGGGAAAGCGGTCAGGTTGATCCAATAAATCAAATTTTTTTAGGCCCATCCCGACTTCCGCAAGCTTGACGCGATAGGGATCGGGAATACACCAGAGGAAACAATGGGATGCAATCTTGCGAACGAGCTCAGGCAAGAGCATCCATAAAGGAAACGCGCGAATACTGCCGGGAAGCCGGTGACTATGTATCGATGCCACTGTTCGAAAGGCTGTGTCCACCAAAGGGGACCATATCGGCTTTGTCGAAACTCAGCTCGATCTGTATGAAAGGATTGGCTAAGCCAACTATGTGCAGTTCAACGCGTCTAAACTGGGCGAGAAAGACCAACCTCGCCGTCCTGCCGATTACCTTGCTGGGGGCCACTCAGGTGCTCGCTTCCGAGCTGCAGGACCCTCACCTCAACATAACTCCCCGAACCGAAGATGAACGCTTGCGGATCGAAGCGGTTACTGCAGCGCCACAGGATTTTTCGACCCCGCAACGGTTTGAAGATCTGAGCGCCGGAGCAGCGACGGTCCGCGTGCGGACCGATGCGGATGCGTTCTCTTTGCCATCAGGCAATATTAGTTTCGAACAGGAACTGGACTTCAGAGTCGGAAACGGGCTGTTCAAGAAAATATGGGTCTCGTCTCCCTCATCGACACTGGCCTCAGACGGTTTGGGCCCGTTGTATAACGCACGCTCGTGCCAACGATGCCACATCAAGGATGGCCG
Source organism: Roseibium sp. RKSG952 (assembly GCF_009711355.1). Classification (NCBI taxonomy): domain Bacteria; kingdom Pseudomonadati; phylum Pseudomonadota; class Alphaproteobacteria; order Hyphomicrobiales; family Stappiaceae; genus Roseibium; species Roseibium sp. RKSG952. The sequence continues at coordinate 8,789 of NZ_SMMF01000880.1, forward strand.
AGGTCATACACCAGCCAATGCTGACGACAACGCGATCTCGATGTTTTTGCGCGTGTCTATTCCCGGCTCGCCTGAAGATGCCCCGGCGGAAATCGAAGACTACATCGCCACCCTGCCCGACCCGAACTATGGCGGCCAGATGCAGGATTTTGCGCTTGCCGGTCATCCCGCCGAATACCGATTGGACATAACCTACGAAGAAATCCCCGTCGAACTATCCGAAGGTGAGGTCGTTTCCCTGCGCAACCCCACCTATACGGCCGCTGATCTGGGCTACGGCCCTTTGCATCCCGAAGCGATGCTCAGCCCGCGGGTCGCGCCGCAGATGATCGGACTGGGTTTACTCGAGTCCATCCCTGTCGAGGATTTGCTGGCCAACGCTGATCCAGACGACGTGGATGGCGATGGCATTTCGGGGCGCCCCAACATCGTCTGGTCGGTTGAATTTGACCAACCCATGATGGGCCGTTTCGGTCACAAGGCAGGAATGCCCACGGTGATGGAGCAATCCTCTGCCGCCTTTTCCGGCGATATCGGGATTTCCACCCCTCTTTACCCCGCCCCTGCAGGCGATTGCACACCGGCCCAGACCAACTGCATTGAGGCGCCCCACGGGGACAACGATGTGCGCGGTTTCGAAATCGATCAGCAAGGTATGGACCTTGTTGCATTCTACAGCCGCAATCTAGGCGTTCCGGCGCGTCGGGACACCGATGATCCTGAGGTTTTGCACGGTAAAGAGGTGTTCCACACCAGCGGCTGTGCTTCCTGCCATGTCCCGTCATTTGTCACCCACAGAATGCAGGATCGCCCCGAACACAGTTTCCAATTGATCTGGCCATACACCGACCTGTTGCTGCACGACATGGGTGACGGCCTCGCCGATAACCGCCCCGAGGCCCGGGCTACGGGGCGTGAATGGCGCACGCCTCCACTTTGGGGTGTTGGTCTGACAGAGCGTGTCTCGGGCCACACTCAGTTTTTACATGATGGCCGTGCCCGTTCTTTACTTGAGGCGATCCTTTGGCATGGAGGCGAGGCTCAGGCAGCTCGCGATACCGTTGTGTCCATGCCTAAAGCCGACCGCGACGCCCTGATCCGCTTTCTGGAGAGCCTTTGATCCCATGCGCACCACTGTTTTTGCCACCGCGTTGCTGATACCACTTACCGCGTTTGCTCAGGATCGGGGCCCAATCTTGTTGGACGTGACAGAGACGCATGTCCTGCCTCGATTTGCTGAACTTTCTGAAGCGACCCAAGCACTGGTTAACACTGCGCAGTCTGATTGCGTGCCTTCATCAACTGCTTTACGTGAAGTCTATGGCACCGCGTTTGATGCCTGGATTTCGGCGAGCCACCTGCGTTTCGGCCCTTCAGAAACCGATGACCGCGCCTTTGCGTTGGCCTTTTGGCCAGACACAAAGGGATTCACCCCCAAGGCTCTATCCAAGATGATCGCCAGCGAAGACGCCTCAGTGCAGGATCCCGATGCCTTTGCGGAACAATCAATCGCCGGGCGCGGATTCTTTGCACTGGAACGGCTCTTGTACGATCCAGCCTTCGAAGAACAGGGCAGCGCAGAATATCGCTGCAGTCTTATTCAGGCCATTGCCGCCGATATCGACCGGAATGCCGACGCGATTAATGTCGACTGGCAAAGCTATGCACCAAAGCTGACACAACCCGGCGAAGACAGCCCCTATCGCGATGGCGATGAGGCAATGCAGGAACTGTACAAGGCTCTGCTCACAGGCCTGCAATTTACTGCCGACACTCGGTTGGGTCGCCCCATGGGTACTTTCGACAAGCCCCGCCCAAACCGAGCCGAAGCACATCGTTCCGAGCGCTCTCAGCGTCATGTCGAACTGTCTTTGATCGCTCTGCGCGACCTGGCTGCCCGACTGTCCTTCGATCATCCTGAAATCGCAGCAGATTTGGATGCGGCATTTTCAAAAAGCATAGATCGCGTACAGTCGCTGGAAGATCCAGCTTTTGCAGATGTCGCAACACCGCAAGGCCGGTTCAGGCTTGAGGCCTTGCAGCAATCGATCAACGATATTCGCCAAATAGCGGTAACCGAGCTTGGCCCAACTCTGGGCATCAACGCCGGTTTCAACTCGCTCGACGGGGATTGATCGCGATGACCAGCAGGCGTCACTTTCTTGCAGGTCTTGCAGCTGCCAGTCTGGCACCTGTTCCGGGATGGTCCGCAGTCGGCACCCCTGATTTTCTGTCAGCTGCGTTGTTTCCGGACGGATCGTACAGGTTAGTTGGCTTGAATGCGGACGGGTCGATCCTTTTCAGCCTGCCGCTGCCTGATCGTGGGCATGCCGCCGCGGCGCACCCGATACATGCGCAAGCCGTTGCTTTTGCACGCCGCCCCGGCACTTTCGCGTTGGTCATTGATTGTTCAACCGGAACAGAAATCGCCAGACTTTCCGCCCCGGAAGGGCACCACTTTTATGGCCACGGAGTGTATTCGCGAAACGGGGCACTGCTTTTTACTACCGAGAACGACTATGAAGCCGGTGAAGGGATGATCGGGATCTGGGACGCGGCAAATGGCTATGTGCGACTGGGTTCCTTTTCCTCTGGTGGAATAGGTCCTCACGACATGGCGCTGATGCCGGATGGCGCTTCTCTCGCAATTGCCAATGGTGGCATTGAGACCCACCCCGATACCGGGCGTTCTAAACTGAACCTGCCCACAATGCAGCCGAACTTGACCTATTGCGACCTGAACGGACAGGTGCTTGAGCAGGTGCAATTGCCAGCTGCGTTGCACAAGAATTCGATCCGCCATTTGGCACTTCGACAGGATGGGCTCGTGGCGTTCGCCATGCAGTGGCAAGGCAACAAAACGCAACATCCCCCGCTTCTGGGACTACATTTCAGAGGAGATGAGCCCAAGCTTCTGTCTGCGCCCGATGACGCACAAAACACTCTGCAGGGTTACGCGGGCAGCGTAGGGTTTTCCAGCGACGGCCGGACCGTCGCCATCACCTGTCCACGCGGTAATGCCCTGCATTGCTTTGACACGACAAGTGGTGCATTTACCGGCGCGTTTGCACTGCAAGATGTCTGTGGTCTGAGTTCCGGGCCAACCGGTCTGATTTACACGACCGGAAACGGCGACGTGGGACGTCTGGCGACATATGGGGCTGAAACTCGGGCAACCGCTCCTTGTCAGTGGGACAATCATCTGGTTCCGGTAAGCACCGCCGTATAACTCCCCCAAAAAGGCAACACATAGATTACACTTGGAAGAATCAAGCGGCTGCCGTATTGGCGGGCGCGAAACTGACCGCCTGATTCCTGAGGATGACCTGATTGAAACATTCGACTGTTGCGCCGCATTCCGTTTATGGAGTTGAAAGGTGGGGTAAAGGCCTCATCGAGGTGACAGAGGATGGCGAGATCGGATTGCGAAATCCGCTGGCGCCTGAGGCAGAGGCTATCAGCCTGCCCGGTATATTAAACGATCTGGATCAGCGCGGCATCAAATCACCGATGATCCTGCGGATCAGCTCTTATCTGGAGCACGAAATCGCGCATATCAATGAGAGCTTTGCCGACGCAATAGCACGCACTGGTTACGGGGGCAGCTATCGCGGTGTCTTCCCGATCAAAGTGAACCAGCAGGCGCAGGTCGTCGATCGGATCGTCGAGTTTGGCAAGAAGTACAACTACGGTCTCGAAGCAGGATCCAAACCCGAACTGGTGATTGCCCTGGCGCACCGTCTAGCCAGCGAAGCGCTGATCGTCTGCAACGGCGTCAAGGATGCCGAGTTCATCCAGCTTGCCATCCTCAGCCGCAAGATCGGATTCAATACGGTCATCGTTCTGGAAAGCCCGAAAGAGGCTGACACGGTGATCGAAGTTTACAAAGAACTAGGCATCGAGCCCCTGATCGGTGTGCGGGTGAAACTGACCAACCAGATCAGCGGCAAGTGGGAGGAAAGCTCGGGCGACCGGTCCGCCTTTGGGATGAACACCGATCAACTTGTCGCAACGGTCGACAAGCTGAAAGAGGCCGGGCTACTGCATTGTCTGAAGCTTCAGCATTCGCATCTGGGCTCTCAGGTGCAGGACGTCAACGATGTGCGCCGCGCCGTGGGCGAAGCCTGTCGCTATTACACCGAACTGACGCGCGAGGGTGTCCCGCTGACCCATCTGGACCTCGGTGGTGGTATGGGTGTGGATTATACGGGTGAAAAGAAAGCGGCTGAGAATTCTATCAACTACACGGTCGAGGAATACTGCGCCAATGTGGTGGAAACCGTGGCCTACGCGATGGATGAGGCTGAAGTTAGCCACCCAACGCTAGTCACTGAAAGCGGCCGCGCCGTGGTCGCCACGTCTTCAATGCTGGTGTTCAATGTGCTGGAAAGCACTTTGTACGATGCTCCAAACGGTCCAGAAGTTGAGGCGGACGACCATCATATGGTCTCAGATTTAGCAGCCGTGCACGGATACCTCAGTAAAGATCGACTGCAGGAATGCTGGAACGACGCCACTTTTTATCGCAATGAACTTCGTGCCCTGTTCCGCCGCGGCTATGTTGATCTGCGCCAGATGGCCCGCGCCGAGCGAATCTACCTGTCGCTAATGGCCCGCCTCAAGGCACTGGCGGCAAGTGATGATCTGGAAACGGATGTCGACGATCAGCTTGAGAAAGTGGCCGACATCTATCACTGCAACTTCTCACTGTTTCAGTCTTTGCCAGACGTCTGGGCCATCGACCAGCTGCACCCGATCGTGCCGCTGCAGGGCCTGAACCAAAAGCCCGACCGACGCGCTGTCTTGTCTGACATCACCTGCGACAGCGATGGTAAAATCGACCGGTTCATTCTGGCCGACGGTGTTTCACCTAGTCTGCCGGTGCATTCACTGCCCGAAGAAGACGAATACTACATGGGCGTCTTCTTCGTCGGCGCCTATCAGGAAACGCTGGGCGATCTGCACAACCTGTTCGGTGACACCAACGTCGTGACCATCGACTTGCGCGCAGATGGCGGATTTGACCTGCTGCACGAGCAAGAGGGCGACACCATCAGTCAGGTCCTGTCCTATGTCGAGTTCGACCCCAACGACTGTGTCGCCGCCTTCCGCAAAATGGTGGACGAGGCGATCTCGACCGGTACTCTGAAAGCCAAAGACCGCAAAACCCTGATGAGCGCCTATCGCGACTCGATCAATGGCTACACCTATTATGAATAACCCCCTATGAGAGGAGATCACCCCCATGGGTTCATTTACTGGCAAAACACTGGTTGTCGGCGCGGGCGGCGTATCCCACGCCGCAGTGCACAAGATGGCGATGAATTCGGACATCTTTACCGAAATCACTCTGGCCAGCCGCACAAAATCGAAATGCGACGCCATCGCCAAGGCGGTGAAAGAACGCGTGGGCGTTGATATCGCGACCGCCGAGCTAGATGCCTACAAGGTCGAGGATACGGTCAAACTGATCAAGGAAACCGGCGCCGAAATCCTTGTGAACCTTGCCCTGCCTTATCAGGATCTGGTGCTGATGGATGCATGTCTTGAGGCCGGGATCCACTACCTCGACACCGCGAACTATGAGCCCGAGGATGAAGCCAAGTTCGAATACCACTGGCAGTGGGCCTATCAAGAGCGGTTCAAAGAGGCCGGCCTGACCGCCATCCTCGGCTCGGGTTTCGATCCGGGCGTGACCAGCGTGTTTGCCAAATGGCTCAAGAAGCACAAGCTGGACACTATTCGCCAGATCGACGTTCTGGACGCCAATGGCGGCTCGAACGATCAGGAATTCGCCACCAACTTCAACCCCGAGATCAACCTGCGCGAAGTGCTGGCCGAGGTGCGCCACTGGGAAAACGGCGAATGGAAACACTCCCCCGCCATGACCCATAAGGTCGAGTTCGACTTCCCCGCGATTGGCCAAAAAAACATGTACCTGATGTATCACGAGGAACTGGAGTCGCTCTCGACCCACTTCCCGGAGATCGAACGCGCCCGCTTCTGGATGACCTTCGGCGACGCCTACATCACCCACGCCAAAGTGTTGGAAAATGTCGGCATGACCCGCATCGACCCGGTAATGCATGACGGCAAGGAGATCATCCCGATCCAGTTTCTGAAAACCTTGCTGCCTGATCCCGGTGATCTGGGTGCGGAAACCAAGGGCAAGGCCTGTATCGGCGATATCGCCACGGGTCAGGCCAAGGATGGCTCGGGCGAGAAGACCTATTACATCTACAATATCTGCGACCACGAGGAATGTTACGCGGAGGTTGGATCACAAGCGGTTAGCTACACAACCGGTGTCCCCGCCATGATCGGTGCAGCGCAGGTTCTGAAAGGCAACTGGAACGAACCCGGCGTGTGGAATATGGAACAGCTCGACCCGGATGACTTCATGGACATGCTGAACGAACACGGCCTGCCGTGGCAGGTCCGCGAACTCGACGGCCCGGTCGAGTTCTGATCCGCTAGTTTCATCTGGCTAAAACACTTCAGGGTTCGGGGGAGACCCCGGCCCCTCGTCAATACGGAGACGCCGGTTATGTCCGACATGATGACCACGCAGGCGGGCGACGCCGGAGCCTTTCGCACTTTTGACCTGAGCCGCGTGCCGAGCCCCTGCTTCGTGGTCGATGAAAAGGCCGTCGAGCGGAATCTGACCATTCTCTCCGATATCGGAACCCGGTCCGGTGCGCATGTGCTCAGTGCCCTCAAGGCGTTCTCGATGTTTTCGCTTGCCCCGCTCATCCGCCAGCACCTCGGTGGCACCTGCGCCAGCGGCATCTACGAGGCGCGTCTGGGGCGCGAAGAATACGGCGGCGAGGTCGCAACCTTTTGCGCCGGGTACAAGGACGCTGACATGGATGATATCCTTTCGCTGTCCGACCACATCATCTTCAACTCGCCAGCGCAAAAGGACCGCTTCCTCGCCAAGGCGCAAGCCGCAGGCGTTCAGGTTGGTCTGCGCATCAACCCGGAACATTCCGAGGGGGAAATTCCCAAATACGACCCCTGCGCGCCGTGTTCGCGCCTGGGGACACCGGTCAGCCAGCTGACGGCAGAGGCCCTGACCGGCGTTGATGGGCTGCATATGCACACGCTCTGCGAACAGGGGTTCCAACCCTTGCAGCGGACATGGGAAGCGGTCGAACCCAAACTCAAACCCTTCCTTGGCCAGCTCAAATGGCTGAACTTCGGCGGCGGCCACCACATCACCCGCGACGATTACGACCGCGACGGGCTGGTGAAGTTCATCAAAGACATCCGCGAAAAATACGGCATCGACGTCTATCTCGAACCCGGAGAGGCGGTGGCGCTGGATGCGGGCATTCTGGTCGGAGAAATCCTCGACCTGCCCACCAACGGTATGAACCTCGCCATCACCGATATCTCTGCCACCTGCCACATGCCCGACGTGATCGAGGCTCCCTATCGTCCTGCTTTGATGGATGAAGCCGAGGCTGGCCACACCTACCGTCTGGGCGGTCCCTCCTGTCTGGCCGGTGATGTGATTGGCGACTACACGTGGGAGGATCCGTTGGAGATCGGCCAGCGCTTTGCCTTCCTTGATCAGGCGCATTACTCGATGGTCAAGACCAACACGTTCAACGGCGTTCCCCTGCCCACAATCGCGCTTTGGAACAGCGAAACGGACGAACTGAAGATCATCAAACAGTTCGGCTACGACGATTTTAAGGACCGACTCTCATGAGCATTTTCCTCGACAGTGAACTGGCTGTATCCGAACGCACCGAAGACGCCCGATTCCGTGTGATCCCGGTGCCGCTGGAGCGCACAGTGTCCTACGGCTCGGGCACGGCCAAAGGCCCTGCAGCAATCATCGAGGCCAGCAACGAGCTGGAACGCATCACCGGCCATGCTGAGCCATGTGTTGAGGGCATTTTCACCGAAGATCCAGTCGATTGCGACGCCTCGCTACCCGAGATAATGGCCCGCCTGTCCCAGCGCACCGAAGCCGCGGTTCGAGCGGGCAAGATACCGGTCACTCTGGGTGGAGAGCACTCACTCAGCTACGGCGCCGTCATGGGAGTGGCGCGCGCATTGGGGCAACCAATCGGAATCGTCCAGATCGATGCACATGCCGACTTGCGCGACGCATATCAGGGCGAGAAACACAGCCACGCCTCAGTCATGCACCTGCTGGCCGAGGAAGGTATCAAACTGGCCCAATTCGGTGTGCGCGCCTTTTCGACTGAAGAAGCAAAAAGCCGCCTGAAAAACCACGTATTCCACGTAGACGCCGAAGAACTTGTAACCGGAAATATCCACGCTGTTGACCTGCCCGAGGATTTCCCCGAGCTGGTCTATGTCAGCTTTGACGTCGACGGGCTGGACCCCTCGCAAATGCCTGCCACCGGCACGCCAGTGCCAGGCGGGTTAGGCTATTACCAGGCGCTGCGGCTAGTCGAACACGCGCTCAAGGGCCGCAAATGTGTGGGCTTCGACGTGGTTGAGTTAGCCCCGGACGGCAATGCCGCCTGGGACTTTACTGCCGCACAGATCGTCTATCGGTTGATGGCGGCCTGTTAACCTTCGGACGTTTCGTTCAGTTCCATATGCCCCTCGCCTTTGTTCAGGACACGGCGCAGCATGGGCTCAAAAAACTCCAGCGGCTTGGTCGGATATTCCGGATCGAAAGCCTTCTGGTCGTATTCATGACAGAAATGACGGCAATCCTCCCAATGAGGGCTGTCGCGGTACTTGTCGCGTGCGTTACGATCTCCGCCCAGATGGTGATTGTAGTAGTAGCCTTGGAACACGCAGTGGTGCTTGAGAATCCAATAAGTCTTTTCGGTTACATAAGGTTTCATCATCGCAGCGGATAACTCGCCGTGGTTGTAGGGCGATAGAATGTCTCCTGTGTCGTGTATCAACGCCGCGACGACCAATTCCTCGTCGGCACCGTCCTCATAGGCACGGGTCGCGGCCTGCAGGCTGTGCTGATAGCGGTTCACCGGATAGGGCGTCCACTCTTCATCCAGCGAACGAATGGCGTCGAGAATCCGATCCGGAAGGGCGGCATTATACGCCTCTTCATACTCCATCACAGCATCCCAATCGGCCTTGGTGGCTTCTTCGAAACTGGTCCAGGTGGGTTTGTGGCTCTTGTCCAGCATGGCGCGTCCTTTGGCTAATGACCTGCCCTCAGTTTAGCGAAGCCAAATTGGATGAAAAAATGAATTGATTTTATCAATTCGATGAAAAAATACTTTCGCATGCAGATCAAAGCCCTTGAGACATTTCTATGCGTTGCCGAACAAGGTGGTTTTCACGCAGCGGCCAGAAAGCTGAACGTGACCCAAACCGCCGTGAGCGCCCGTATCCGCCTGATTGAAGAAGCGACTGGACGAAAGCTGTTTACCCGAGGGGCAGGTAAAACTTCACTTACGGAATTTGGTCAACAATTCCAGCCATATGCGGAACAGATGCTGTCGCTTTGGTCCTTTGCATCACGCGATCTGCCAGCGCAGAGCCAAAACCGAATAGCCTTGCGTTTAGGTGCGCAGCTAAGTGTTTGGGATCCTCTGCTTGTGGACCTCGCTGTGCAGTTTGAGAAGCAATTCGGCAAGTTGCTTCTAACTTTGAACTACGACCACAATCTGAACATGACCGAAGCTGTCGCAACCCATGTTCTGGATGCAGCGCTGACCCATGAAAAACCGTCTGACACACGCGTCATCTTTCATGAATTGCCCGCCGAAAGATTGACGCTGGTTGAAGCCCCTAACAACTCAGCAGCATATGACGATCCGGTGTTTGTGAACCTGGAGCTGGGAGATGTTTATCAGGAGCACATTCGCACAAGTCTTAGACAAGCATCGGGCCAATCGATCTTTCTGGGAAATTGTATGATGGCGCTACGGTATCTGCTTCAAAGGGGTGGTCGGGGGTACTTTCCAGATTACGTCATCGAGAGCCGTATCCGTGCCGGCGAACTCATTATCGTTCCAAACGAACCAGATTTAAAGCTTCCACTCTATCTGGTCGCACGACCTGCGAGCGAACAACACACCTATTTCGATGATATCCTGACCTGTCTTACGTATCTGCGAGGTTAGTCTCAAACTGGAGATGGAACAGCCACATCCTGACGATTTCGCTGACGGATCAATGGCCGTCCGGCAACCAACAGGAATAGGCAAGAAATCATAATTCCCATGATTCCAGGTCCATAAAGTATTGGCCAGAGTTTTGGATCATCAATCACGATGGGTGCAACGAATCCACGTACGCCCTCTAAAACAATCAGAATTGTAAACGCACCGAAAATCTGAGGCCAAAGACCAAAGCGGGAAAAACTTCCCAACATCAGCGTTGAATACCCGACCAATGCGACAGTGATACAGATAGCAATCCAGGAAAATCGTTGATGTAACTCTTCGACCAACTGTCCGTGTGTAAATCCATAAGTAGCTGAAGCGGCTTCGATATCTTCGATAAATTCCACCGTTGGAATAGCCTCAAGACTGCGATGGGCCATGTCGCCGCTGCTGGTTAACTCAGAAATGTCGTACGACGCATCTTCGAACAGAGTTGAAGACAGGGTTTTGTCTTGCTCGTTCAGGCGCAAAGCAACGCCATCAACCATAACCAGATGAATTCCAGCGTCATTGTTAACGAGATACGCTGTCGTGCTTGAGTAACTTACCGGATTGGCATCATCGCGCCGGTCGGAAACGAAAACCTCGTGCAGCGTTCCATCCAAGTCGATTTGCCCGATATACACGGTAACGCCCGGAGCCGGATGCAGAAACTCGCCTTCGTTCAAAAGCTGCGCGGTCACATCTCCGGCCACTTCGGCCTGTCGTCGTTCCAATTGATCAACCGAAGCGGGGCGCAAAAAGACACTGATGGCAGCCATCATCAGTCCTGCAATCAAACCGAATATGAAAACCGCGCGTGCAAGCCGCCAAGGACTGGAACCAGTCGCGAGCATTACGGTCATTTCACTTTCGCGGCTCAACCGGTTAGTGGCATACACTGCGGCTGCGAACACGGCCATCGGCATAACTGTTCGGATCAGTGTCGGTAGCGTCAGAGCGGTGAACTCCAAAAACACCATCGCTGACTGACCACCGCTGATCACGCGGTCAAACAAACTGACCGATCGTGTGATCCAGAAGACTCCGACCAGAACCAGCGTGAAGAAACCAAACAGCACCAGTAGTTGCCGCAGGAAGTATCCATCGAAACGCGACATGTAGCTCCATCCGCCCGCTGAGGTTTCGGCCGACATTATTCCATTCAAACCAGAGAGGAAACCGCGATTACGCGACCAGAACAAGGGAAACAACTTTCATGCCCCAGCGCTGGATCAGGAACCGTCAGCCCGGATGATCATCCGGAAGAAGGTGAATTGTCAGATAACACAACAGCTGAAACCCACCCTGAACCATGTGATTTTGTTCAAGATCGAACTTCATGACCACCTGGTCTGCCCAAAAGAATGCAAGCCACAGCCCCAACGAAACGATGAATGCATAATCCACGCGTTTGAGCCAAAGCTCCTTGCGGGAATAGGGTGTTAAAATTGCAAAGGAGAACAACAGGGTCGATACCAGCGCCCAAAGGATAATTCCCACGAACAGCGCGATATCGATCGCGGTAGTGGCCCCGAACGGCGCCAGCGTCTGTTTCAGGAACGGGTAGTTCTGGCCATCAAACCATGGCGTAGAGGTGAAACCCAACATTTCCAAACCGCCCACGAAGTCTGTCAGAAAGGCAATTGCCCACCAGAGCCCCCAGAAAACTACAAGACTTTGTTTGAACAACACTCTCATGAATTGTGCACGCGTCCATTGGTTGCTGAAGCAAAGCAATAATCAACAGGATACGACGGATGCGAAAAAAGTGGAAATCTCGACCGGTGCTAACCGTCTGACGCATATATTAACTGCTGTGCACTTGTGCGAGCAGAACAAACAATCGACGTTTGGAGGAATGGCAGGGGCAGCAGGGTTCGAACCCGCGACCTACGGTTTTGGAGACCGTCGCTCTACCAACTGAGCTATACCCCTATGGTGTGCTCCAGATATGCCAGCGGCGCGGAGGACTCAAGAGCCTTTTTTAGATTCCTTCGCAGTTCCCCAACAGACAAAAAAGTTGCGCATGACGCGCAGTCCTATAAGACAAGGTTCGGCCAACAACAGGGACACCTCACGTGAGCTTCCGCAAAAAGATCGCAGACAGCGAAACCTTTCTGAATTGGGTTGCTCGGCGCATCGCGGGCTACATCCGTCTGGTGCACCGCAATACGCGCTGGCAGCGGATTGGCTATGAAGAGCTTGATCAACTCGCAGAAAGCGGTGAACCGGTCATTGTCGTTTTGTGGCATCAGCGTTTGGCGCAGTCCCCCTATTTCTTTCCTTTGGACAAAGGGCGCATCTGCTCGATCACTTCGGCTGCACGCGCTGGCAGCATGGTAGGACGGGTTCAGCGATTGTTCGGAATGGATACGATCGCGATGTCCAGTCACAAACGCCACGTGGCCCTGTCGCGAGAAGTGCTTGGCAAGATGAAGCAAGGTATCTCGATCGGGATTGCCGCAGATGGTCCAAGGGGCCCAGAGCGCATATCGTCGACCGTTCCGCTCATCTGGGCGCGCACATCGGGCAAACGCGTTTTTGGTATCACCTACTCTGCCCGCCATGGGCGCGAAGCAGGTACCTGGGACCGACTGTTGATGCCCCGCCCCTGGCGAAATGAAGGGGTGTTTCTGTGTCGTGAGTGGACCGATGCCGTGCCGCGCAAAGCTACCGAAGAACAGATTGAAGAGCTGCGCCAGAGCCTTGAAGACCACATGAACCGGATCACCGCCGAGGCAGATCAGATGGTTGGTCGAGAACCCTGGAAACCAGTTGGCTAATATTCAGACCCAATAGGTCAGCGCCAAGGGCAGAACGACTAACGTCGCCAGAGTCGATACCAGAATGTAGCCCGCTACATCCGGTGCTTTGTCGGGCTGGTACTGATCCGCGAACAGGTAGTTCGCGACCGAGGAAGGCATAAGACAACACAGGATCACCACGCCACGTTCGGTGCCGGTAAATCCAAACGCCCACACTACAGCCACCGCCACAGATCCTGCGATACATAAATGCAGAATCGTCAGCAGTCCTGCCTGCTTCACATCTCTGACCTGAAACGATGCAAGCGTATGCCCCATTGTCAGCAACAACATCGGGATCGCAAGCCCACCCAAAATGTCAAAGCTCGACTCTATCGGCTTGGGTAAATGTGTGCCGGTCAGGACCAGCCCCAAAGCGATTAGTGCAGCATAGATGACCGGAGATGTCAGCACAGCTCTGACCGATATGGTTCCCGACGGAATCCAGATACCCACCGTGAACATGCTGAGCAGGATCACCACGACGAATCCCATCGCATACGCCATCCCGGCATCGCCAAACGCCAACAAAGTGACGGGCAACCCGATGCTACCGACATTGCCGTGCATCAGCGGCCCCAGAAATGCAGCAATGGAATACCCCAGCAGCCGCAAAGCAATGAGGCTCAGCACGGCGAAACCCGCGACCGCTACTGCGGCGGCACCAACCACTGTTATAAACGTGCCGCCATCGATCTGGGCCGTTGAAATATGCGAGATGACAAGTGTCGGAAAACCGACGCGGGATATCAGATCGTTCACGACCTTGGTGTCGAAAGGGGCCTTGATCAGCGCCAGCGTGTATCCAACCCCGACACAAATCAGAACCGGCAGGATGATGTTGAAGACGTTTAAAAAAATGTGCTCCAGATGCGCAATCATGCCTGTGCTGACACCACCTTTGGGAAATGCTGGTTCAAATTATGATCCAGCCTGTGCGACAGAATGGATTTTCGCAAGGAAAAGCTGAGTCTCGAACCGAGGCACTAGAACGCCATAGTACAGTTGGTAGTCGGCCAACCGTCAACCGATGTGATCAGCTATAACGTACCCGCATCTTGATCGCCTGCATGAAGCGGCCATGTGAAATCAGTGCCGACATGAAATCTTCCAGATACTCTTCAGATAGTCCCGCATCGATCGCGCCGTCAAAAATTTCCTCGGCTTGTACAAAGTTCTCTTCTTCGATCAGAATCATTGCATTGATGAACTGTCCGAAAGAATCACTGGGACCCAGCGCCAAAGAGCGGTCAATTGCGTCTCGCGCTTCGGGGATTTTATCGAGTTCCAGCGCGATTTCAGCATGCAATCGATGATCGAAGTGGTCGGCTCCATCCATTTCAACGCCGCGACGAATAAGCGCCAGTGCTGCATCGAACTCTGCGTCATCCGCAAGCAGGCTTGCCTGCCAATACACCAGATATCCACTTTCACCGGCGCGGGACTTTGCCTCGTCCAACACCTTATGCGCCTCGGAACGACGACCCAGAGCCGAAAGAGCCCGCGCACGTCGTACATAACCATCTGAATCGTCAGGTCGGGCTTCGATTACAGCATCCGCATCCTTAAGCGCCTGTTTCGGGCGATCCAGCATCAACAATATGAGTGATCGCCGGGACCGGGCAGAAATAAACTCCTCATCCAATTCTAGTGCTCGGTTCACGTGATCAAGCGCATCATCCCACTGTTGTCTCTCGGAAAGGACATAGGCCAGACCATATTTTGCATTTGCATCGGCATCATTGATTTCCAGTGCCGATGTGAACAGTTCATGCGACTTGTCGTATTGACCGTCATACGCAAGCACCCATGCCAGTTCGCGCATACCCCAAGGGTATTCCGGATCCAGCGCCAGTGAGGCGCGCATATAGTTTTCGAACTCATCAATCTCAATCTGTCCGGCCCAATGTTGACTGGAAGCAAGCCCCGCCATGTTTTGAGCATTGGGCTTTCGCAATACGGCCTGCCGAAAGAGCTCAACCGCCGCGGGGTAATCATCCAACAGATACAAAACCCAGCCCTGCCCTTGCAGGCCCGGTTCTGCATTGGGATCGATTGTCAGAATCTGATCAAAGACATCGTGAGCGCGATCAAGATCATCGACATCAACATAGGCCCAAGCCATCCGATCCAGCATCTCGATACGCTGCGCATCAGACGACCCAGCTTCCTCAAGACCGAGTTGACAGATCTCGATCAGCCTTTCGGGCGTATCACTCTGCTCGATGCAGGCCGAAGCGTAGGTCGATTGAGAATTCGTGAGCAAAGGCTTGGACGCAACATCGCTGATCATCGTCGTCAGCCCAAGCAAAACCGCGCCTGAAAACTGGGTAAAACTCTTGAAAGAATAGATCATTGCATATCGGCTTGTCATAAAGTTCAAAACTCACTTAGCAATTCATTGCGACAAGAAAAAGGATTTTGAAGATAATGAGTTGCCGGACTTGGCGCCCGCTACCAATCGCATGCTTAGCTGGGATACTATTCAGAAATCACCCAGTGAGCTGATCCCCGCGTACCTTCACGGAATTTGCAATCGTGCCGTCTGCAGAAAGCGCGAAATCTCAAGGCCAAGGCTTGCTTCGATTGAAATCTCCAGATCGGGTTTTTTCTCAAGTTCCATATTCAGTTTAGTCAGGTCCCAGCGGATGACACGTGCGGGTTTGGTTGCCTTTACGGATACCGGAGCCACAAAATCCTGGTCATTGCTTAGAAACGCGGTGCCGCCCAGAAACCGACCCTCGCCAAGCTGGTCCACCGGTTCACCATTCATCTCAACACTAAACTCCCCGTCGACAGTCAATACCAGGCTATGAACATGCTCTCCCTCTGCAAGCAGCACTTCACCTGTTGGGACGATTTCGGAAACTCCCATTCTCAGCAGGTTGTATGCATCCCGCTCAGAAAAGTTCCTAAGGGCGATGTTGTACAGATGTCTTTCGGTGTCACTGAAAGCAACCGGACGGCGTTCAAGCAGAAGGCGGATGATCCAATAAATATTGATCGCTGTGAAAAACAGGTTCCAGCCAATCGGTGCCCATAACGGACTGCTTTGCAGGTAGTAGTAGGGCAGCAATATCAGCGCACCGATAACGGACAGGACCCGTAGCCAGAAGATGTCTCTTACCGAATAGGATATGAGATAGAAAATGTTCGCCGCATTGACCAACAGGTCCAGTCCCACCATGTCTCCACCTCACCCGCTATATGCGCGTATTCACGCGTTTCTATTTCGCTATTGCAAGTTTAGGCATCTATTCGAACTGCGGGGAAGAGATAGTTGAGGTCTGAAATCCAGGCTCGGTCGTGGCGGTCACCCAATCGTAGTTAGCCTAAGTTTGATACGATTACCGACACAAAAAACCTCCCAGTTTTGGCGTCCGAAGAAGTAGCGCGACCGGTTCGAAGTCAGGGAGGCACTTCCAATTGAAAACGATGTGTCGAGGTCAATCCCAAGCGAAAGTTTGCATAGCCTTCGTATTTTCCAACAAATTCTATATCATCATATTCAAATGATTTATCTTGGGGGAGGTATTGATGAACAAACTACTCGCTTCGGCAATGGCGCTTCTTGCCGCTACGACCCATGCTCAGGCTCAGTCCAATCGCAGCAATCCGACAGCGGACTACGCCCTGATCAACGGCGAGATCCATACAATGGACGCAAGCGGAAGCATTGCAACCGCTATCGGCATCGAAGGCGGAGAGATCGTTTATGTAGGTGATTCCACCGGGTTAAAAGATGTTATCGGTATTGGCACAGAGGTCATTGACCTAAAGGGAAAAATGGCCCTGCCCGGCTTCGTGGATGGACATATCCATGCGGCTGCAGGCGGGTTGATCATGCTTGGCGTGGACTTGCAGACGGATGACAAAGACGAGTTGTTTGACCGTATCCGTAAAGAAGTCGAAACCAACAAGGACGATATAATTCTTGGCTATGGGGTCCGCTTCAATCCCTGGACAGATGGCAACCCGACCGCCGCCATGCTTGATGAAATCGAAGCTGATCGGCCGGTCTACTTATGGGCCATCGATGGTCACGCGGCCTGGGTCAACTCCAAAGCGCTGGAAATGGCCGGTATCGACAGGAACACGCCTGACACAGCACCCGGATTTTCGTTCTTTGAACGCGACGACGAGGGAAATCCAACAGGTTGGATAATTGAAATACCTGCGCAAATGCAGGTTTTGACTTCGCTTGTTGATGTGAACCCCGAATTCATGTCCGAGGGTGTTTCAAATTGGCTGCAGCGTTTCGCTGCAGCAGGAATCACAGCAGTCCATGACCATGGCATTCAGGGCATGAGCCAGGAAGAAGGCTTTCAGATGATGGCCGATTTCGAGAAAAACGGAGAGCTACCAATTCGTTTCATCGGCTCCTACTATTGGAATGATGGGACGATTGATCCTCTTCCCGGTACGCAGGAACTTAGCGACCGATTTAACTCTGATTTGGTTAAAGCAAGCTATCTGAAAATCAATATGGACGGTGGAGACGACAAATGGAATGCGCTCTATGTGGACCCATATGCCGATAAACCCGAATTGGTGGCTGAACCGATCATTCCAGTGAGACTGGTCAAGGACGCGGTCATCCGCGCCGATGCAGCTGGTTTTAACGTTACCTGCCACTGCTTCGGAGATCTGGCTGTACGAACTCTTTTGGACGCCATTGAGGCCGCTATTGAGGTCAACCCTGACCGCGAACGCGCGCACAAAATCACGCACGGCACTTTGATCCACCCGGATGACTACACCCGGTTCGGAGAACTTGGTGTCATCTATGACACGACCGGGGCTTGGATGACCTTCGATCCACTGTTGCAGTCCGTTTCGACCACGCGTCTGGGTGAAGATCGCGTTCAGGCCATGTATCCCGTCAACAAAGTAGTGGCTGGTGGCGGAGTCTTTTCATTTGGCTCAGACTGGCCTGTCTCAGGATATGTATCCGAATATCGCCCTCTAGCGGCCATTGAGGCAGGGGTAACACGCCAGTTGCCTGGCCGCTCAGATGTCCCGCCACTGGGAGGTGATGAGGCCAGAATGCCGCTACAGCTCGCATTGGAAGCTCATACCATCAACGCCGCCAGAGGAATGGGTATGGATGACCAGATCGGCAGCCTCGAGGTTGGTAAGAAAGCCGACATCGTAGTGCTGGATCAAAACCTATTCGAGATCGAGCCGACAGCGATCTCTAACGTCGACGTTCTTTACACGATAATGGGCGGCAATCTGACTTACGAAAAATCGGACTGAAGCGGATAACTATTTCTTTCGCCTGTTGGCTCAGGCAAAAACGAAAAAGGGCGTCCCGAGGG
>NZ_SMMF01000347.1:0-675 GCF_009711355.1 Roseibium sp. RKSG952
GGCAGGTCGGGTTCGCCGGACGCTCACGTTTTCCGAATTGGGCCGGTGATTTTTCCGCCACCGAATAGGTCACCGTCACCGGCTTTTGTGTCAGCCCCGTGAAGATCTCGCGCACGGCGGGTTTGTCATTGATCGACAGGAGCACCTTGCCGCTCGCCTGCCGCATCAACTGCACCAGCGTCTCGAAATCGCACTTGGCAAACAGCCCCTCGCCATAGTCGCTCTCGCAGTCATAATAGGGCGGGTCGCAGTAAAACAGCGTGTCCGGGCGGTCATAGCACGGGATGAACTCCGCATAGCTCAGGTTTTCGATCACGACACCTGCGAGCCGCTAATGCACGACCTCCAACATTCGGCAAGGGTATTTGCTCGCCACTCCAACAACAATCACTATTGCGGAAGGAACGCCGTACTGCGCGCCCGTGACATCACAGAAGCCCCGATACAGCCTATTTTCATACGCTATGTAACGACAAACGCGATCGGCTCGTTTCAGGCCCGATGCACATTGGATCCATCAAAGGCCTATCGGCAGTCAACCACACACGCAGTCGCTCTTGTCTCCGGAGACGGCTGAACCAATATGATGGTTTGACAAATAATGACGATCACTATTGCCGTACTACGGAGATACAGTTCATGTCGACAGGCAATCGACCTCTGCGGGATGACCGG
>NZ_SMMF01000851.1:0-17553 GCF_009711355.1 Roseibium sp. RKSG952
GATTGAGGAGGCACTCGCCCGGCAAGACGGTATTGCCAAGGCTGTTGTGTCTGCCCGTAAGGGGGATAGTGCCAACGCTGGTGAGACACAGCTCGTCGGCTATATCGTGACAGACCCTGACCAGGAGGAATTTTCGGGTGAGGGAGATTTAAGTCACGTCGAAAGCTGGCAGGATCTTTACGAAACGGCATATGAAAAGGAACTGCGCGACCCTGAGAGCGGTTTGGATTACGCCAGCTGGAACAGCAGTTTTACAGGTGAGGCCTATCCGCTTGAAGTCATGACCGAGTGGCGGGCAAACACAGTCAATCGGCTGGTCGATCTACCTCATGACCGGGTGCTTGAAGTCGGTTGCGGAACGGGACTGATCCTTGCGGATCTTGCAATCGGTACCAGCCGATATGTTGCAACAGATATCAGCCCCAGCGCGCTTGATGCTTGCAAGCAGTTGATGTCCGAGCGCCAGCCTCTCAATCATGTCGAATTGATAGAAGCCCGGGCAGATGATTACACGAGAATTCCCGAAGGGCCATTTGATCTCATTGTTTTGAATTCTGTCATTCAGTATTTCCCCAATGCGGCTTATCTCGCAAAGGTTCTATCAGCACTTTCCGGTCGTTTGGCCGATGGAGGTTCCATTTTTGTCGGCGACGTTCGTGATTCAAGGCTTCTTGAATGCTTTCATAGCGATGTCGCCATGCAGCGCCAGCATGGTGTAAAACCGGAAACACTTGAAGGCCAGGTTTTGGCATCCGTTGCCCGTGAAGAAGAACTCACCGTCAACCCGGCCTGGTTTGCTGATTTTGTAAAAAAAGAATCTGTAATTGAACACTTGATCATGGCTCCGCGTCTGGACAGGCACATGTCCGAGATGGCACTTTATCGATACGACGTCATTCTCTCAAAAGAAGATCTGGAAAAAGTACCCGCATTTGCTTGCAGCTGGGCCCCGTGTGATCTGAAAAGCGTCGCGCCGTTATCACAAATCGCCGAGATACTGAAGACAACACGCACGCCATTTACTGTCATTTCCGGGTTTCCGGACACAAGGCTGAATCCGTCATTGGAAAATTGGCGCAAGGTTTCGCCAGTTGCGGAAAAAACTAATCGGCTGACAGCCGAGCGAAGAGAATATTCAGTGACACTGGATAGTCTTTTGGAACTGGCTAAGAGATACGATCTTGAGTTGTATATTCTTCTTTCAGATAAAGCTGGCTATTTGAATGTTGTTTTCGGCGAGCCGGGCTCAAAACTCTCTGAAATACAGTTCCCGGCTCATATTTGGCTCAACAACGATACCCGAAGCAATGTGCCGAATGGCGGTAACCTGAAACCGAACCAAATCCGCCAAATCCGGCAGGCTCTCTCCGAGTATCTGCCGGAGCACATGGTTCCGATCAGCTATATCGGCATCTCTAGGATACCTCTAACAGCTTCGGGGAAAGTAAACCGCAAAGCATTGCCGACGATTTCCGGAGCTCTTGCGCGTGCAGAATATCAAGCGCCTTCCGGAGAAGCGGAAATCCGCGTTGCCGCGACAATCTCCGACCTTTTGGGTGCCGGACAAGTCGGCAGCAAGGACAGCTTCTTCGAACTGGGGGGGAATTCACTCATTGCAGTGCAATTGGCTTCGCGGCTTGAAAGCGCTACCGGGAAACAGGTTGCGCTGAAGGATGTTTTTGAATGCCCGACCGTCGAAGCTTTAGCAGAGCGCCTGGAGGCAAGAGGCAGTGGTCTGACGAGAGCCAAGATTGATCCAGTCGACCGGACTTTACCGGTTCCGCTCTCCTTCCAGCAAGAACGGCTGTGGCGCCTGGAGCGTCAGGACAAAAGGGCGCAAGAGGCACACCTGATTGGCTCGGCCTACCGGGTA
The DNA here is from genome assembly GCF_009711355.1 of Roseibium sp. RKSG952. Classification (NCBI taxonomy): domain Bacteria; kingdom Pseudomonadati; phylum Pseudomonadota; class Alphaproteobacteria; order Hyphomicrobiales; family Stappiaceae; genus Roseibium; species Roseibium sp. RKSG952. Next base: position 1,874 of record NZ_SMMF01000851.1, read on the forward strand.
AATGGTTCATTGAATACCGCTATTTTGCGCAAGGCATTCCTGAGCCTTGTTGATCGTCATGAAGTATTGCGAACGGTCTTCTACGAAAATGACCAGGGGGATCTCTGTCAGATCATCAGGTCGACGGAAGCGGTAGGCGTTGCCTTTAGAGTAGAAGACGTAGGCCAATTGAGTGAAGCCGCACTTGGGCGACGGGTGGAAGACCTTCTGCAAGAGCCGGTGGATCTCGCGAACGGCCCGTTGTTCCGGGTCTCGCTACTTCAGTCTTCTGAAGCGCTGAGTATTCTGGTCATAGCCAGTCACCAGATTGTTCTGGGAGAACGGTCACTGGGTAAGCTCTTGCTTGAGCTGTCTGCACTAATCAATTCTGATGATGCGGGGCGCGACAGCCTATCGCTGCAATATGCCGACTACGCCTCCTGGCAACGGAAGTCTCTGGTGGGGGATGAATTTGAAGCCAATAAGTCTTGGTGGCGTGATGAGCTGGTGGGATTGCCCGAAGTCATCTCTTTGCCATTCGACAGATCGCGTGGGCAGATTGCGGACCCTTCCTGCGATGTTGTCCCGTTTTCGGTGAATACAGAAACAGCGACAGCGCTGAGGGCACTTGCTGATAAACACGGCGCAACCTTGTTTATGGTCCTTGAGACCGCACTTGCATCGCTCCTGTCGCGGATTGGCGCGGGCAACGACATCGCCATCGGAACTTCTGCGAGCAGCAGGATGCGGAAGGAACTTGCCGGGGTTTGTGGAAATTTCTCGAATACTGTCGTAATTCGCAATCGTATCAATATTGAACAGACCTTCCTGCAACAGGTTCAATCTACCCGGCGGGTAGTCCAAAATGCTTTCGCACACGAAATTGTTCCGTTTGAGACCATTGTTCCAGTGCTTACGTTGAACCACGTCCCTTTGGCCCAAGTGCTTCTGGATGTACGTAAAGCGGATGACAGTGGCAAGAAACTGATGCTTGGCAACGCGCAACTGGAGCCGTTGAAGGGTATAGATATCTGGCGGTCAACTCATGATCTTGTTTTTAAGTTTTATGAAGACAAACATAATCTTTCAGGGAGACTGTACTTTAGGAAACAGCTATTTGAGCGCCAAACAGCTGAAAAAATAGCAATGATGTTGAAACGGTTACTGGATCACGTTGCCGGTAGACCCGAAACATGTGTCGTTGACCTGCCAATCATGAGTGACAGAGACAAGGCCCAAGTCACAAGCGGCTTTAATTCGGGCGTGGTCGAATTTCCAGAAGACCTCACAATTGTCGATTTGTTTCAAAAACAGGTCAACCTCAACCCAAGTTCGACGGCGATTATCGACCGTGAACGACAGATAACTTATCGAGATCTTGATGACGCTTCGAACCGCCTTGCCCGGTATCTCATAGGATTGGGAATAGGTTTTGAGGCCCCGGTCGGTGTGTGTCTTGACCGATCACCTGAGCTTGTCATTGCACTATTGGCGATTATGAAGGCTGGAGGTGCTTATCTTCCGCTCGATCCTGATTATCCGCAGGATCGGCTCGACCTTATGCTCGAAGATGCCGGTGCAAAATGGGTGATCATGAACAGGAAGCAGGAAACGGCACTTCCTGTATTAAGCGCAAACCCCATGCGCAAATCGATCATATTGAGCGATCCTGCGGTAGCTGTTGCTATTGCCGAACATACGCCTCAGACACTGAATGATAATGAGCGCTTGGCGCCGTTAAATCCTCAGTCACTCGCCTATCTGATCTATACTTCGGGATCGACCGGCCGACCGAAAGGGAGCCTGTTACCTCATCACAATGTGGTTAGGCTTTTGAAAGCGACGGAGGAGCGTTTCCAGTTTGGGCAAGACGACGTTTGGTCTTGTTTCCATTCCTGTGCTTTTGATTTCTCCGTCTGGGAAATGTGGGGAGCGTTGTGCACTGGCGGTAAAGCCGTCATCGTTCCACGAACTGTCGCCCGTACACCAGAGGCTTTTGCCTCACTTCTTCAACAGGCCGGTGTAACAGTCCTGAACCAGACACCCACGGCCTTTGATGGACTAACACGGGTTGCTCTAGAGAATGAGTTTTTGTTCCCCGATCTCCGGCTGGTGATTTTTGGCGGTGAAGCTCTAGAGCCGCGCAAGCTTAAACCCTGGTTTGACAGGTTCGGGGACGCTCAGCCAAAACTAGTGAATATGTACGGAATTACCGAAACAACCGTGCATGTGACCTGGGCTCAACTGACGCGGGAGTCATTGAAATCCGGTGCCAGCGGGATCGGCATGCCGATTCAGGATTTATGCGTTTATGTTCTTGATGCGCATCTGGAGCCGGTGCCAGTCGGTGTGCCAGGAGAGATGTTTGTCGGTGGTGCCGGGTTATGCCGTGGCTATCTCAAGAGATCGGATCTGACCGCTGAACGTTTTGTCGCCGACCCCTTTTCAGGAAATCAGGGAAGCCGATTGTACCGGACCGGTGATTTGGCCCGCTGGCGTCCTGATGGAACACTTGAATACCTCGGGCGTATTGATACACAAACCAAAATCCGCGGAATGCGGGTCGAACTCGGTGAAATCGAAGCTGCGCTGATGCGGCAACCGGGTATTTCTCACGCTGTTGTTGCTCTGCGCAAATCCGGGACCAATACAGATACGGGCGCGATATTGGTCGCCTATGTCGTATTGCCTGGGACTGCTGAGGTGACAGGTCGCGCTACTCTTGTTTCGGCCGGGCAAACGGCAGCGGATACTGACTTCGCAGGGGTTGGCGTACTTTCCCTGGAGGGCCTGTTGGATATCGGGGGGCTCAGAACGGAATTGGCGCGCGAGCTCCCGGATCATATGGTGCCGGTCCGTTTCATCGGGATCTCGCATTTGCCGATGACCCCATCCGGAAAGGTCGACAGAAACGCGCTTCCTCAAGTGGAAGGCGATGTGGCCAGGGCGAAATTCGAGCCACCCGAAAGCGATACCGAGAGGTTGGTCGCTTCGGCTTTCGCAGAACTTCTCGGGACGGAAGAAATTGGCCGGCACGATGAATTCTTTGTTCTTGGCGGAAACTCCCTCAGTGCTGTGCGGTTTGCAACACGTATGGTGGCAGCGACTGGAAAGGCGGTCGGTGCCCGGGATATTTTTGAAAGTCCAACGGTCGCCGAATTGGCCGCGCTCATTGACAGTCGCAAAGCAGAGATCAAGACGGTTCCACTGGTGCCGGTTGACCGGTCGCAATTCATTCCGCTTTCCTATCAGCAGGAGCGGATGTGGTTCCTCGATCGGATCGACAACCGCGCCGGCTTTGCCTACCACATTGAGGGCGCATTCCAACTCGACGGCGATTTCGATCCGACAGCTCTGGATTTTGCCTTGGCCAGACTGGTCGCACGCCACGAGGCGTTGCGCACCGTCTTTGCGGTTGATGAAGCGGGCATGCCTTTTCAGGTAATCCTGCCTCCACCTGTCGAACGTTGGGGCCTCGTTGTTGAAGACGGTTCTTCTTTTAGGGACACGCAACTGAAAGCCCATGTTTCTAAACTGCTGGGTCGCAAATTTGATCTTGAGCAGGGGCCGCTGTTCCGGGCCCATGTGATCCGGCAGTCAGCCGACAGGCACATCTTGTTGATTGGCGGTCACCACTCGGTTCTGGACGGTTGGTCAATCGGCATTATTGTCAAGGAGCTGGCGGCGCTCTATGCCGAAGCGCGGGGTGGAAAGCCGGCTAACCTCTCCAGCCTGCCGGTTCAGTATCCCGATTATGCGATTTGGCAAAGGTCTGAGCTTTCCGACACCAGACTGCGCAGTGAAAATGCGTGGTGGAAGGCACACCTGGAAGGCATCCCTGATGCGATTTCATTGCCATTCGACCGGCCCAGGCCGGAAACCATGGACTTCAGCGGCGGTGCCGTTCGGCTGCATGTCTCCAAGGATCTGACCAGGTCACTTAAACGGCTTGCTCAAAGCAACGATGCAACCTTGTTCATGGTTCTTGAAGCTGCTTTTGCATGCGTCTTGGCACGCCTTGGTGCAGGAAACGATATTGTCATCGGAACTGCGGTGGCAGGGCGCCCTCGCCATGAAGTGGAGGGGCTTGCTGGCTATTTCGTGAACACCGTAGCTCTGCGCAACCGCGTCGACCTTGAAAACAGTTTTCTGGATCAACTCAGGGCAACACGGTCCGAGACGCTCAATGCCCTTTCCCACGGATATCTGCCCTTCGAGACTGTTGTCGATGCGGTTTCGCCCGTGCGGTCTCTTAGCCATCCACCATTAATGCAGGTGATGCTTCTTCTTCAAAACACGCCTGACAGCGGGCAGGGGCTGAGTTTTGGCGGTACTGACGTGACTCATTTCGAGCTCCCGCATCGCGGGACGGCCCGGACTGAGCTTGGGCTTGATCTCGAAGAAACGCCAAATGGGTTAATCGGACGCTTGATCTACTCCTTGCAAGTTTTTGAACTGGCAACAGCCGAGCGAATTGCCGGGATGTTTACACGTTTCCTGGAACAGATCGCCAAGGAACCCGGCGTCAAGGTTGGTATCACTTCGGTTCTTCAAGAAACAGAACGCAAAAGACTCCTGTCCGATTTCAATTCCGATGAAATAGAACCGCTGAAAGAAGTGGCGTTTCTCGATCGTTTTGCGGAACAGGTCCGGTCTACCCCGGATCGAATGGCTGTGCATGATGGCAAGTTGCAACTGACCTTCCGCGATCTAGACACCAAGTCAAACCGCTTGGCGCGGCACTTTATCAAGCTTGGTGTTTGTCCTGAGCGGCCAGTGGCCGTGTGTCTGGCAAGATCATCATCCCTGATTATTGCGATGCTGGCTACCCTCAAGGCTGGGGGCGCTTATCTTCCACTCGATCCAGATTATCCTATCGAACGTTTGAGTTTCATGCTCAACGACGCCGGCGCCCAGATTATCGTGACCAATCGTGAGGTTCAGGCTTCGAATGGTAGCCTGTTCGTTCAGGCCGACGTTGACACTTTGGTATTGGATGAGCCGCAAACGCAGGGTCTGCTTTCAGAGTATGAGGACACCCCTCTGGAGGCCTGTGATCAGCCGGCAAAAACATCTGAAGACCGGATTGCCTACATTATTTACACTTCCGGATCCACAGGCAAGCCCAAGGGGGTGATGGTCAGCGTCTCCAACATCTCCCGGTATATCTCCTGGCTATGCTCCGCGACACAATACATTGATGCCCCTGCAATGCTCATGTCCACCACCATCGGCTTTGACATGGGTATTCGGGAGCTCCTGTTGCCGCTTGCGCGCGGAGGTTCGCTGCATTGCTTCCCGGAGAATGTATTACGTTGTGATTTCAGCCAGCTTGCCGCTGTGAAGGCGACTGCATTCGTCGGCACTCCCTTGCTTCTGGAGGCTATTCTTGATGTCGCGGATGATGCATGGTTGTCGCGGATTGAGTTCGTTTATTGCGGAGGTGCACCGCTCTCGGCGCACTTGAGCGAACGAGCTCAGTCCCTGATGAAAAATGCGGAACTGCGTCTTGGATATGGGCCAACAGAGGGGACCTGTAACGTCACTTCTGTCCTGTTTAATGACATTGACAGCGATCAGGGAATACCGATCGGATCCCCGATCATCGGCACCCGGGTATATGTCCTTGATCCCTATCTCGAACCGGCACCAACTGGGGTGCCGGGAGAGCTGTTCATCGGCGGCGGGCAGGTTTCCAGAGGCTATGCAGGGAAACCTGGACTTACCGCAGAGAAGTTCATTGCTGATCCATTTTGTGATGCTCCGGGCATGCGGATTTATCGGTCCGGTGACCTTGCACGCTGGAAGGCTGACGGAAGTCTCGAATTCCTCGGGCGCATAGATAATCAGGTCAAGATCCGGGGAATGCGCGTCGAACTTGAGGAAATCGAGGGCGCACTTGCCAGTATCGACGGGATCGCCCGTGCGATCGTAGAACCCGACAGTGATGTAGATAGTCCCCAATTGACGGCATTCTTGGTTCCCGAGTTGGTTTCTGATGAACAAATTGCGCAAGCGCTTGAAAAAGGTGTCCAGAACCTGTCGAGCGAAGATCGATCAAGCGTTGTTGTGCTGCCGGTCGAGGAGTGTTTTGATCACGCTGCGCTGAGACAAAGGCTAAGGCAGGAGTTGCCGGAACACATGGTGCCGACTGGCTTCGTCGCCTTGTCACGCCTGCCTATGACAGCCTCGGGGAAGATCGACCGGAAGGGACTTCCAAATGTTCAGGTTTCTTTGGCGCATCAACCCTATGAGCAGCCAATCACAAACACCGAAATGGTGGTTGCCGAAGTATTTGCGGAACTGCTGGGATGCAGCCCGGTTGGCCGGCATGACAGCTTTTTCGAGCTCGGTGGCCACTCGCTCAGTGCTTTGCGGTTGGTGGCTCGTTTGCAAACCCTAACCGGAAAGGCAGTCGTCGTCCGGCACGTCTTCGAAGCTCCGACAGTAGCAGGATTGAGCGTTAGGATTGATGCCGCACAAACCGTGGCTGACGACACACCAATTGTGTGCGTCAATCGCTCCCAACCTCTTCCACTGTCCTATCAGCAGGAGCGATTGTGGTTTCTTGATCGGCTGGATAGCAGGGCAGGAGCAGCTTATCATACTGAAGGGGCTTTTCGGCTCAAGGGACCGTTGGATGTCAATGCTCTGAGGGCTGCGCTTTTCGCGCTTGTTGACCGCCATGAGGAACTTCGAACTGTCTTTGTGGATCATGGTCAGGGAACTCCATGTCAAATCATACGGCCGGTGGGTGAAAGTGGCTTTACGGCCGAACTGGAGGATTGTTCGGGACAAACTGAAAGCCAATTGGAAGAACGCATAGCTTCGTTGCTGGCAAGGCCGTTCAATCTCGAAACCGGCCCATTGTTCCGGTCCAGTATTCTCCGTCTTTCAGACGAAGAACATGTGCTGATTACGGGTGGACACCACATCATTCTTGACGGTTGGTCTCACTGGTTGCTGTTTAAAGAGCTTGGCGCACTTTACCATGAAGCGAAGAGTGGAGCGCCCTCCAACCTTCCTGAACTTCCCATCCAGTATGCAGATTACGCAAGTTGGCAGCGCAACACGTTTTCCGGTGCGCAACTCGATCGGGAAATTGCCTGGTGGAAGGATGAGCTTTCCGGGCTGCCGACAGCAATCGAGTTGCCATTCGACAGGCCGCGCCCGGAAGTCATGGACTTCAAGGGGGACATGGTCCGGCTGAGTGTGCCGAACAGGACACTCAATAAACTCAAGAAGCTTGGAGTGCAGAACGGGGCAACGCTCTTCATGATTCTTGAAACGGCATTTGCTACAATGCTTTCACGTTTGGGTGCAGGCGAGGATTTTGCGATTGGAACGGCCGTTGCTGGCCGTCCGCGGCAAGAACTCGAGGGGCTTTGCGGCTTCTTTGTGAACACAGTCGCCATTCGAAACCGGTTAGACCTTCAAAGGACCTTCTCTGAACAGCTCAATGTGGCACGCGGGGCGATTTTGGATGCCTTTGCACACCCCAACACTCCATTCGAGTTGGTTGTCGACAAGGTTGTGACCGACCGGACCTTGGGGTGTCCGCCCCTGGTGCAAGCGACATGTGTTCTGCAAAATCTTCCAGATGCAGGGAAAAGCTTCAATCTGGAAGGTGTCCAGGCTGAACCGCTTTTGCAAGCCGTCAAGGCTGAAACTGCAAAATTCGAACTGTCCCTCGATTTGATGGAAACATCACGAGGCTTGTCGGGCTTGCTTGCCTATTCTTCCCAGGTTTTCGATGCAGAAACCGTAACGCGCTTGGCCAGTATGTACGTCCGGATACTAGAGGTAGTTGCCGACGTTCCAGAAACAGTCCTCATTGATATACCTCTAACCGGACAACATGAACGAGATGTTCTGACTGAAGGGTTCAACAACGTAGATGTATTCTATCCGCGGGATGCAACGATCTCGGATCTTGTCGCGCGGCAGTGTCAGGTGCAACCAACAGCAATTGCAGTAACTGGTCCGGACCGCTATTTGACCTATGCCCAGCTTGAGGCCGAGACGAACCGGCTGGCCCGTTACCTGATTGGCAAAAATGTCGGGCCAGAGACAGTAGTCGGTGTCTGTGCAGAACGATCCTGTGAACTGATAGTGACGCTACTTGCAATCTTGAAGGCTGGTGGTGCGTATCTGCCTCTGGATCCCGACTATCCCGAAGACCGGCTGGCGCTGATGATCAAGGATGCCGGTGCCAAGTTGTTGGTGACATACGGCATTTCTAATCCAGGTTTGGTACATATTGCCCACAGCGATGCGGTCGAGCTTGTTGCCCTGGATCGAGCCGATACACTGCAGGCGGTCTCTGAACAAAGCGAGCTTCCGATTGGCGATGATGAAAGGACACTGCCGGTCGGCCCTGACTCGCTCGCCTATATCATTTACACCTCCGGCTCTACCGGAACGCCCAAAGGCAGTCCGATCGCGCATCATAATGTGGTCCGGCTCTTGCGGGCTACGCAGGATTGGTACGGCTTCGGGCGGGAAGACGTCTGGACCTTCTTCCATTCATATGCGTTCGACTTTTCTGTTTGGGAAATTTGGGGCTGTCTCAGTACAGGTGGACGCCTTGTAGTCGTTCCGCGCCATGTAGCAAGGTCGCCGGAAGCATTTGCGGAACTGGTTCAGGACAACAACGTTTCGGTCTTGAACCAAACTCCGACCGCCTTTGGCAACATGTCCCAAGTGGCGCTAGATCGCGGTATGGGCATGCCTGCGCTCAGGCTCGTGATTTTTGGCGGAGAGGCACTGGAACCCAGGACCCTTCAGCCTTGGTTTGACCGTTTCGGGGACAGCCGCCCAGAACTCGTGAACATGTACGGGATAACGGAGACAACCGTGCATGTGACGTATCAGCCGGTCAAGGAGGGATTGGCAACCGCCGGTGCGAGTGTGATCGGTGTTCCGATCCCTGATCAGCGTGTTTATGTGCTGGATCAACATATGCAATTGGCCCCTATAGGGGTGCCGGGTGAAATGTATGTCGGCGGTGAGGGACTATGCCGGGGGTATCTTGGCCGTTCCGGGCTAACAGCGCAGCGCTTCGTCGCGGACCCATTTTCCCGAACGGCCGGCGCGCGTCTCTATCGAACCGGGGACCTGGCCAAATGGCGTGCGGATGGATTGCTTGAGTTCATGGGGCGGATTGACAGCCAGGTGAAAATACGTGGCATGCGCGTCGAGCTTGGTGAAATTGAAGCTGCGTTGTCGGCTCAAGACGGGATTGCTCAAGCCGTTGTATCGGCCCGCTCCGCAAAAGACGGTGGAGGCAAGGAAACACTGGTCGCCTACGTGGTCACCGACCCGGGGTCCCTGCCAGAGCCGATGCAGGACAACGCTGATGCACAAGTGCAATCCTGGAAGGACCTGTATGAGACCACCTATGATGAGAGTGTGTCCGATGAGGAAACGGGTCTGAATTTCATTGGTTGGAACAGCAGCTTCACGGGCGAGGCTTATTCCCTTGAAGCGATGAAGGAGTGGAGGTCCAATACGTTGGACCGGCTAAAGTTCTTGCCTCACCAGCGTGTTCTGGAGATAGGTTGCGGGACGGGCCTGCTCATGTCCGGACTTGCACCGTCAGCGGAACGTTATGTTGGAGCTGATTTTAGCTGCGCGGCTCTTTCGACATGCCGTTCCACGATAAGCAGCCGAGAAGATCTGGCACATGTCGAATTGATCGAAGCGAGGGCCGATGAATCCGATAAGATGCCCGACGGCCCCTTCGACTTGATCATTCTGAACTCGGTAATTCAGTACTTTCCGAGTGCAGGATACCTTCACGATGTCCTGAATGCGGCCCTACCACGATTGGCAAAAGGTGGGGCGATATATGTTGGCGATGTGCGCGACTTTAGATTGTTGGAGTGTTTTCACGCTCATGTAGCGGTTAGCCGAAGCCAGGCATCAACCGATCCGGCGTCTTTGCAGGGCCAGCTGCTGGTCTCGATGGCCCGGGAAAACGAGTTGACACTGGACCCTGCCTGGTTTCAGCGCTTTGCGGAGGCCCATGGTGATTTGGACCATGCCGCCGTTTCACCTCGGATCGATAAACATCCGACCGAAATGGGTTTGTTTCGATACGATGTGGTGCTTCTGAAAGACCGGACGTCCAAGCGTCATCTTGACGACGACATTTTGTGGCTGGAGGGCAAGAGCCTCAGGTCTATCGAAGACTATTTTGCCAAAGAAGCAGCTCTTTCGGATGCTTCCGGCAAAAATATTGGTGTTAAGGAGGTTGAAGACACAAGGCTCGCGGAAGCACTTGCGAATTGGCGCAGGCTTGATCCGGGGGCTGCAGTACGACGGGAACGCTCCGCTCCAGGCCAGACCGATGGAGTTACCTTGGACGCATGCGAAGCTTTGGCAAGCAAGTTTAACCGTGCACTTTTGGTTCAATCATGTTCCAAACCCGGTTGCTTTGATTTGGTCTTCGCGACGGAGCCGCGGTCGCTTGCTGGATATAGTGGCTTTCGGGCGCATCAAGCCGGCGAATGGACAATGGCCAACAATCCGAACTCTGGAACACTGACCTCGTCTCAAATCCGTCAAGTTCGAGATGCTCTTCTTGAAACGCTTCCCGAGCACATGGTTCCGGGCAATTTCGTCGGGCTGGCACGTCTCCCGCTTACGCCGTCAGGAAAAGTCAACCGGAAGGTGCTTCCTGAAGTCGACGGTGCCATGGCGCGGGCGGAGTATCAACCGCCAGCCACGCCAACCGAAGAGCTTGTAGCCAAGGTTATAGCTGAGCTGTTGCAGGTTGACCGTCTTGGTAGGGAAGACAGTTTCTTTGAACTTGGCGGCCATTCGTTAAGTGCGGTGCGGCTGATTGCCCGGCTGGTGGCAGACACAGAAAAGCCGATTGTGGTGCGTGACGTCTTTGAAAATCCGACGGTCTGCAAACTAGCTGAAAGACTGGAATCGCTCAGCTCCAGTCCGCCGGATGCGGACGCGATTGAAATGTTGCGGGCCAATGAAGACTTGGCAGATGAATTTGATGAAGTGTTTGGTTTGGGCGCTGCCAAACGCGTACTGAGGGCAGTGGCATGAACAAGATGCATGGTCAGGGCACGAAAAATCCGTTCTCCCGTTTTAAGAAGGACGCCGCCTCAAACAAACAAGTTCATGTTGCAGAGCGACTCCCGCTCACACTCAATCAGGAACGTCTGTGGTTTCTTAACCGGCTGGACCAAACGACAGAAGCCGGTTTTCATGTTGCGAAGGTTTGGCGGGTTAATGGAGAGATTGACGTTGATGTTCTCCGGTCGGCGTTCGATCAGCTGGTCGAAAAACACGACGCCTTGCGCGTGGTTTTCAAAAGTGATGAGGAAACAGGCCCCTATCAGTCTGTAGGGCCAGTATCCGAAACGCGAATATCCTTGAAAACCGAGGATTTGGCCGGAAATACCAATTCCGAGGTAAAGGACCGGGTACGGTCCCTCTTGGACCAGCCGTTCGACCTTGAAACGGGGCCACTGTTTCGCGGCTGGCATTTGGCATCAGGTAAGAACGACGGTGTTCTGGTATTTTGTGCCCATTCTGCGGTGCTTGACAATGCTTCATTGGCGCTGCTGATGCAGGATCTGTTTGCGCGCTACGTTTCTCTTCTCCGCAAGATCGAGATAAAGACAGCTGAGGGCCACGAGCTTTATTCTGAATTTATAAAGGCACAATCACGAGCCGGTTTGGGAGCCGATCTGACCGGCGCTTTAAAGTGGTGGAAGTGGCAACTGGCAGGTGTCCCGGCCGCTATCTCCCTTCCATTTGATCGCCCTCGTCCGGAAAACGCGGAGTATGTCAGCAGTTTTGTTGGCTTGAAGTTGCCGAAGCAAACTACAACCCGGTTAAGGGGAATCGCGCATGAGACGGACACGTCCATGTTTGTTATTCTTCAAACAGCATTTTCGCTGCTTCTGGCTCGGCTGGGGGCAGGGCCGGATGTCGTTATGGGTACGCATGTTTCTGGCCGGGGATCGAATGATACTTGTGCGGTGTGCGGGCCATTTGAGAATTTGATCGCCATTCGAAGTACGGTCGATTTGGGACGCAGTTTTCAAGATCAGCTGGCATCCAATCGCGCCGATGTGCTGGACGCTTATACCCACGGCGTTGTTCCATATGCCGCTGTGCTTGAGGCGGTTGATCCTCCCAGATCAATGCGCCATGAGCCACTCCTGCAGGTTGCTTTTAATCTTTGCTCTCCTGAACATGAGACGCGCTCTCATACACTCCCTGACATGCTAAGTGTTGAGCCATTCCCGATTGATGGGGGGCAGCATTCTGTTTTTGAACTCATGATGGATCTGGAAGACAACGGCAGTGAAATCAGCGGTACTGTTGTGTTTTCCAAGGCCCTGTTCGAACAACAGACTATTCAGCGCCTTGTGAGAGCTTTTAAGCAAGTTCTTGATTATGTTGGAAACGCGCCTTCGATACTTCTGCACGATATACCGCTTCTGGGTGATGCAGATTATTCTCAGGTTGTCCGGGGTTTTAATGCGACTGCACAACAACACCCACGGGAAAAGACATTCGTTGACCTCTTTTCAGAATCCGTCGCCAAGTGGCCCAAAGGAATTGCAGTTGCCGAAGGCAAAAAACAGGTGTCATACGAGGAACTTGACGCACAATCGAACCGCCTCGCCAGAGTGCTGATCGACCGGGGTGTTGGTCCTGAAACGATCGTTGGGGTGTGTTTAGATCGATCAATTGAGTTGATCGTCAGTATGCTCGCTGTTTTCAAGGCCGGCGGGGCATATATGCCCATCGACCCGGATTATCCTGAAGAGAGAATAGCATTCTTGCTAGATGACGCTTCCGTTCCTGTTGTCCTTGCCAATACGCGGGCCGCAGAGCGTAAGGCTTTGCTGACCGAGAATGACGATAGAACAACGATCATATACGGAAAGGATACCGAAGAGCGTTTGACTGCGGTATCTCCGTATCCGATTAAAGCAGACGAGCGGCTCCATCCGCTTTTCCCAGACAATCTTGCTTACACTATTTACACTTCCGGATCGACCGGTAAGCCAAAAGGCGTTCTGATCGATCACAAGGAATTCCGGAATTTTTTGTTTGCGATTTCGTCACTCGCACCGCTGAGCGCTGCGGATGTCGTTCTATCGGTTACGTCGAGCGTATTCGACGTTTCCCTACAGGATTTCTGCTTGCCACTTGTGCACGGGGCCAAATTGGTGTTGGCAGACCGTAATCGTCTTGGGTCCGACGACTATGTGCAAGGCCTGTTCAAGAAGGTTCGCCCGACATTCATGGAGCTAACACCGTCTGTTGCACGTTTGATGTTTGCCGAAGGTATTCCAGACTCCCCCGAGCTCACGCTGTTTATCGGGTCTGAAGTTGTCGATCCTGGGTTGGCGGATGAGCTTGGCGGCAAGGTCAAGAAGTTGCTCAATGCCTACGGGCCGACCGAAGCTGTCGTCAATTCAGTAATGCAGCCGCTCCGGAAGGGTTTGTATAAACGAACTGTTCCGATCGGGTCCCCGATTGAAAACACGACTGCCTATATTGTGGATAGGCATTTCAATCCGGTGCCTGTGGGAGTGTTTGGCGAGCTTGTGATTGGCGGAGAACAGGTCACCCGCGGCTATACGGGCCGGCCTGGATTGACTGCTGAGAAATTTGTCGCCGATCCATTCTCGAATGTTCCAGGTGCGCGGGTGTATCGAACCGGTGATCTGGTTCGCTGGTTACCGGACGGGAGCATCGAGTACCTCGGCCGAATTGACACGCAGGTCAAAATTCGAGGCATGCGTGTTGAGCTGGGTGAGATCGAGGCAGTCTTGGCTGCAGATGACACTGTGGAGCAAGCGGTTGTACTGGCCCGCAAGGGGGCCGGAGACACAACGGTAGACAGCGAACTGGTTGCCTATTTGGTGCCTAACAGTTCGTCGAGTGTAACAGTGACAGGCGGGTACGGGAGTAGCCCCCGTTCGATCAAGAGCGACCGGGAAGTCGAGATTTTGCGGTCGGAGGACTTCTTCGATCTCGGTGCATTGAAAGCCCGGCTCAAGGAAACACTGCCGGTGCATATGGTGCCGTCGCGATTTATCACGATTTCCCACATGCCGTTGACGCCTTCCGGAAAGACCGACAGCAAAGCTCTCCCGGCTGCGGAAGGAGCAATCGTTCAGACGGCGTATCAAGCGCCGCAGAACGGGATTGAGAAGGTGGTGTCCGATGCGTTCGCCGAACTTTTGCGCGTAGAGCGCGTCGGGCGGTTGGACAACTTCTTCGAACTGGGCGGTAATTCGCTGAGCGCCATTCGGCTGGTTGCGAGAATAAAGGCAAGTTTGAACAAGAGCCTTTTGGTGCGGGAAATCCTCGAAAGTCCGACGGTTGCCGATCTTTCTGTGCGCATTGACGCGGCTGCCAGCAGCGATGGTGAGGTGCCGCTTATCGCCGTCGGGCGCGATAAGCCGCTGCCTCCCTCCTATCAACAGGAACGGCTCTGGTTTCTGGATCAGTTGGATGACCGAGCTGGTGGAGCCTACCATGTGGAAGGTGCGTTCCGTTTGGACGGGCCTCTCGACCCTGGCGCCTTGGACAAGGCTCTTGCGAAGCTGGTTGCCCGGCAAGAGGGTCTGCGGACGGTTTTTGCGTCAAGTGAGGACGGGACGCCGTATCAAGTGGTTCGCCAGCATAGTGCAGACACCTTTGGGCTTGTCGTCGAAGACGGAACGGATTTCTCTCCGGAGGATCTAAAAGCACGTGTCCGATCGTTGGCCCAGAAACGCTTCGATTTTAAGAATGGACCATTGTTTCGTGCGCATTTGATCCGCCTATCGGAGGTGGCTCACATTCTCATCATCGGTGGGCATCATATTATTTTCGATGGGTGGTCGATTGGTGTGGCTCTGAAAGAGCTTGGGGCGCTTTATCGTGAGGCTCTTACAGGAGTGCCTGCGGACTTGCCGAAATTGCCGATCCAGTACGCAGACTATGCCGCGTGGCAGCGAAAAACGCTTTCCAGCAGTAAAATGCAGCTCGAAAAGGAGTGGTGGAAGCAGGAATTGGCGGGCATACCGAATGTCATGGATCTTCCGCTGGATCGTCCTCGTCCTGAGGTGTTCGACTATTCGGGACGCGTGGTGCCGATTTGTCTGGAACGACCCTATCTGGACAAGTTGCAAGAGATAGCGCTTGGAAATGGTGCAACCCTGTTCATGGTCATTGAAACGACGCTTGCGGTCCTGCTAGCGCGTGTCGGGGCGGGCAACGATATCGTGATCGGGACAGCTGTAGGCGGGCGACCGGCACAAGAGCTTGAGAATCTCTGCGGATATTTCGTCAATACCGTTCCATTGCGCAGCCAGATGGCCCTTGAGCGCCGTTTTCTGGATCAGTTGACGGTTAATCGTGCTGCCATTCTCGACGCTGTCAGTCATGATGCGGTTCCATTTGAAGCGGTCGTGGATGCCGTCTCTCCAACCCGATCCATGAGCAATTCGCCGATCGTCCAAGTGATGTTTACCCTTCAAAACCTGCCTGACTGGGGTGCCTCTCTTCAGCTGGAGGATGTCACGGCGGTCGGATACCGATCAGGTGATATCGAAACGGCGCAGGTTGATATGGCCGTTGTCCTCGCCGAGACGAAGGCAGGCCTGGAAGGTCGTATGTCTTTTGCCTCTCAACTCTTCGACCGTTCGACGGCAGAACGGCTTTCT
>NZ_SMMF01000793.1:0-9577 GCF_009711355.1 Roseibium sp. RKSG952
TAATTATACTCAATCTATCTACGTTGAAGTCCAGACATAACTCCCACCAATAGCCGTCATTCCAAATCGGCCGTTCTGACGCGCGAAAGCGTTAGGCAGGTGGTCCAGCCTCAGACGGTTGCAGAATAGGTGTTGGCGAGGCGGACGAAGCCGTCGACATCGATTTCCTCGGCGCGGGCGGTGGGTTTGATGTCCGCCTTTCCCAACAAGGCTTCCGTATCCCCCCCCAGCGTCTTCAGGCTTGAGCGCAGCATCTTCCGGCGTTGGCCGAAGGCTGCGGCGGTGACCTTTTCAAGGGCTGCCAGATCACAAGGGGCGGGCGCTTGTCTGGGAGTGACATGGACAACCGTCGAGGTCACCTTCGGTGGCGGCGTGAAGGCCTTCGGGCTCAGGTCGAACGCCATGGCGGCATGGCTGCGCCATCCTGCAAGCACCCCGAGCCGGCCATAGGCCTTGTCGCCCTGTTTTGCCACGATTCTGGATCCGACTTCCTTCTGGAACATCAGTGTCAGCGAGCTCCAGAATGGCGGCCAGTCCGCAACCGTGATCCAGTTGAGAAGAAGTTGGGTGCCGACATTGTAGGGCAGATTGGCGGCGATCTTGACCGGGCCGCCCCCGGTTGCAGCCACAGGGTCGATATCGAGCGCGTCGCCCTCAATCACCTCAAGACGCCCCGGATAATGCGCGGCAATCTCGGCAAGGGCTGCAAGGCAGCGCGTATCCTTTTCGATCGCAACGACTTTCCGGGCGCCATTGGCGAGCAGGGCGCGCGTCAAGCCGCCCGGGCCCGGTCCGATCTCCAAAACCGTATGCCCGGTCAGGTCCCCGGCGGTGCGGGCAATTCGTGACGTCAGGTTCAGGTCGAGCAGGAAATTCTGGCCAAGCGACTTCTTTGCGTCAAGACCATGGGCCGCGATCACCTCACGCAGGGGCGGCAGATCATCGATTTGGGCCATCAGACGGATCCCGGATTGGACAGGACACCGGCCATGCGCAGGGCGGCGGCAAAACTGTCGACCCGGGCCTCGCCCGTTCCGGCAATTCCGTAGGCGGTCCCGTGGTCGGGAGAGGTGCGCACAAACGGCAGCCCGAGCGTGACATTGACACTGTCATCGAAGCCGATGGTCTTTGCCGGAACAAGTACCTGATCATGATACATGCCGAAGGCACAGTCATAGGTCTTGCGGGCCTCGGCATGAAACATCGTATCCGCGGGCATGGGCCCGCGCGCATCCAGCCCCTCGGCGCGAAGCCGGGCCACGGCCGGAGCAATGATGCTGCGATCTTCCTGTCCGATCTTGCCATCCTCGCCTGCGTGGGGATTCAGTCCGCAAAAGGCCAGACGCGGCTCGGCAATGCCAAACCGGGTCTTGAGGTCTTCTGCCGCAATGCGTGCCGTTTCAATGATCAGGTCTGCCGTCAGCCTCGACGGGACGTCCTTCAGCGGAATGTGGATCGTGACGGGCACCACCATCAGGGACGGTCCTGCGATCATCATGACCGGTGATGCGGGGCGCTCCGGCCAGTATCTGGATGCCAGCGCGCCCAGAAACTCGGTATGGCCCGGATGATTGAAACCGGCTTCGTATAGCGCTGCCTTGTTGATCGGATTTGTGACGACAGCCGATGCACGTCCTTCGGCCACATCTTCGACGGCAAGCTCGATCGAGCTGATCACGGTCTTTGCGGTCTGGGCCTGTTCCTCGCCCGGCCGGTCATCCATCGGCTGGCCGGTCAGGACCACGGGCAGGGCACTCTTGAATATGCCGCGTGCGTCTTCCGGATGGCAGGTGTGGATCGGCATATCCAGACCGAGGCGTTGCGCCCGGCGGCTGAGAAGCCCCGGGTCGGAGCGGACATAAAACGGCGGCAGATCAAGCGGCTTGCGTTGCGCCCACGCCAAAAGGGTTAAATCAGGGCCGATACCTGCCGGTTCGCCGCAGGTGACCGCGAGCGGCTTCTTGGAGGAGAGCATCGGGTCTTAACGTTGAATGATCGTGGCGCTGCGGCGCAGGTCCATGATGTAGCGGCGTGACAGCTGTTCGCCTTCGCGGGCGCGCAATTCGTTCTCGATTTCTGTCCGTGCAGCCACATCCGAGGCGATTTCCCGCTTTCCGCACACGGCCAGCATTTCATAGCCGCGCTCGGTCTTCTGCGGTTCCGTCAGCCGCCCGGGCTCGACCCCCTCGACCGATTCCCGCATGACGCCCGGCAGTTCGGTTTCCAGGCGGCGGCCTACCGGACGCAACACAACCTCACGATACTGGCCGAAGAGCGCTCCGGCGGTTTCGCAGCTGTTGAACTTGGACCGGATTTCGCGGCTTTCACGCAAACGCTGGTTCCGGAAGCTGTTGGAGGACTTTTTCGGGACGACGACGATGACCTGCTGCAGGTCATATTCGACACTGGTGCTTTTCTTGGCGCCATCCATCTTGCGAAGTGCCGCGATGACATCGCTTTCCGAAATCTCGATGGTGGCCTGGAACCGCCGGCGCACCGTCTGCTGCCAGGCAAGCTGGGCCTTCAGGCGGTCTTTCAGGGTCTGCGGGTTGACGCCATTCTGGCGCAATGCAGTGGACAGCTGGCCGGGTGAAAGCTTGACGCCCCTTGCGATGTTGCCAAAAGCGCCGTCAACCTGTGACTGGGAAATCGAAACGCCGAGCCGTTTTGCCTCGGCCTGCTGCAGGACTTCGTCAATCAGCTCCTGTTCTGCTTCCCGGCGGGAAACAGCATTCGACTTGCGTTGGGTCAACCGGATCAGCTTGGCGCGCTGGGATATGTCGTAGGACGTGATCGGTTCGTCATTGACAATGACTTCGATCGCACCTTGTGCAACGGATTGTGTCGGTATGGCAAAAACACAGAGCAGGCTGAGTGCAAGGGAAGCGATCGTTATCCGCATGTTTTCCAGTTTCCGGCTGTCTCAAGTCGTTTCGGGTGTCGGTTTGGGCACGCCGCTTTTGATGTCGCACAAGTCGCCAAGAAACTCAAACCAGGCGTGATCACGTTTCAATTCGGGGGCTGCGAACTTGTGGCGTAGGTGCATCGGGAGTGTTTAGTCCCCGACGCCTGACGAGACTTGCGTGTTTCCGATCGTTCTCAGGCCGATCCGCAAGTAGAGTGTCCGGTCAACATCCGATCCGTCAAACCGGCTGCGGTCTTCCGCATAGGAGATGGACAAGGAAAATCCTTCGTCGTCATACCCGATGCCGACACCGTCCTGCACCAGATCCGAGTTTTCGATATCGTAACGCATGGAGCCGAACACGCGCCAATTGTCTTCAAGGCGCAGGCTGGCGGCGCCGACAATTTCCTCTCGCGGATCGTCAATGCCGACATCGGGCTGGGCGTCCAGAAACGCGTAGGCAAGTGTCGACACGACCGGTCCATATGTTCCGGAGGCTTGAACCTGAAGACGGTTGACTGCGAGGTCGTCGGTGTCGAACCGTCCCTGCGCACCGACCTGGATGCCATGGATCGTGTTGAAATAGAGGCTTCCGACATAGTCGGAGGCGGTGGTCTCCAGACCAGAATCCAGAGTGGCTCCGAGAATGTCCACCACTTCGTAGGAGTTTTCGCCGGCTATCTGGTAGGAGCGTCCCACCAAGGTGGTGAAATAGTACCCGCTGTCCAGCTGGAGCTTGTAGTTGAAGCCCACATTCAAACGCGTACCGCCTTCGGCCCGGTCGAAGCCGGAAAACTTGTCGTAATCGAACAGCGTTGTCGTGTCGAAGACGATGCTCTGGGCGTCTTCGTTCGGAAGTTCGCCGATATCCTTTTCGTTCGGTCGTGCGACGACCTGCGCGACGGGTTCGAAAAACTGGTTTCCGCCCTGGAAAGTGGCAATAAACGGGTATCTGTATTCGAGGCCGATTGCTGGCGTCGTTCTGGCAACAAAGGATTCGCCAGCCAGTGCTGTTACGTCATCATCTGATGACTCAATCGAGAAGAGGTCGCCGCGGGCATAGGCGAAAGGCATCCATGTCTGACCGAGCGGGTCGATATAGGTCCGGCGCCAGTCCGCTTCGAGGGTTAGACGGGAAAACGTGCCCGCGACGCCACGAAAGCGATCGTTGCCGTTAAACTCGAAGGCATCGGTTTCGGATCGAGTCAGTGAATAGAAGTTGCTTGTAAGCGACAACTCCCCGCCTGCGACCGGATTATCAAACACATAGTCATAGTCGACCACCGGGTGCACCAGGGGCTGCTTTTCTTGCAAGTCGCTCCCGACCGGAGAAAAGCCTGCCGCATCGAAGTCACTGTCCGTGTAGTCTTCCTGCGAGATCTGGAAAGCATATGCGCGGATTGTGAAGTCGTTGCGGGTTGTGCTGCCCTTCAGATAGATTTCCGAGGTTTCGTCATTGTCATCAAAGCCAACGAAATCATAGTCTTCGAGAAATGTCCGGTCACTCTTCAAGGTGGCATCCCAGCCGATTTTCCAGTGCGGTGCAAGACGGAATTCGCCGACCGACTTGATCGCGCCGCGGCCGCGTTGATCGCCGCTTGTGCCGGAAAATTTGCCTGGCTGTGCCTGTATGATCCCGGCTGCGTACAACTCATATTGGCCGTTGACCATTTTTTGACGGAAGGCGGCTTCCGGCAAGACACCTTGTTCGCTCAAGGGGCTGACGGTCGTCAGCAGGTCGTAGTACGGATCAAGGGCCCAGTAATAAGGTACATTGACGCCGACGCCCAGGTTCGTGGAACTGACGCCCGTGGGGGTCAGAAAGCCTGATTTCCGTTTGACCGTAGGGTCCGGAAGCTTGAAATATGGGACATGTGCGATCGGTTTGCCGAAAAACTCCAGAGCCGCGTCCTCGAAGTAGATCGTCCGTTCTTGCTGATTGTGAATAATCTTGGCAGAGCTGATGCTCCAAAGCGGCGGTTTGTTCGGCGGCGTCGTGGGTTCTGTATAGACCGTGTACATTCCGTTCGTGAATGTCGTCACGTTGCCGTCTTTGCGGGTGGCCTCTTCAGCTATGAACCGGGTTCTTTGCGGCGTGTCGAGCTGCAGGGACTTCGCAAAACCGTTCTTCAGATCCTCTGACAAGGTCATGGAGCTGGTGCGGACAACATCTCCAAGAGGATCCGTGAAGATTACATTGCCGTTGGCGACAAGCGTGTCCTGCTTGCGGTCGAATGTGATCCGATGGGCCTGAACGGTATAGCCGTCATAATAGACCTGAACATCGCCAACGGCATGAATGACATCATTGTCGAAGTCATACACAACCTGGTTGGCTTCAAGCAGAAGGTTGGCATTCGGATCGACCTGGCCGACCAGCGCTTCTTGGATATTTTCCTGCGCTTGAACGATCGTGGCGGGCAGCCCGCCGAGACTTGGAACCGAAAGAATTGCAGCAGCAAGCGCGCGCCGGCTGAATGCGGCACGGGTCAGTGCGGTCGTGGACAACAGGAAACGAAAACCAGCCATGTTCCCCGTTCACCCGTCTTCCTGATTGAGCAGGATGGTCAAACCCATAAGTACTCCAAATATTCCAGGTGCCCACGCAGCAACGATCGGTGGGACAATGCCTGCACCACCGAGATCCTCCGCCAGCTCCGAAAGTACGTAAAGCACGAAGCCGGCAATGATTCCACCCAGAATCATTCCGCCAAGACCGCCAAACCGGGACACCTTCAATGAAACCGACGCCGCGATGAGTACCATGGCAGCCAAAAGAATGGGGCGGGCGAGAAGGGTTTGATATTGAAGAGCGTATCGATAGGCGGGCAATCCGGCGTTATGCGCCAGTTCTATGAAGTCGGGCAGCTTCCAGAACGAGATTGTCTCGGGTGCCCCGATACTTTCACGGACTTCGGTCGGCGTCAGAAACGTGCTCAGCTCATATTTGCGATAATGTTGTGGATCACGCCCGGTCGTATAGACTACCGCATCGTCAAGATTCCAGATTTTGTTGCCGAGGGAGGCGCTCTTGGCTTCTACGCGTTCGCGGAAGCTGCCCTGCTTGTCGAAGGCAAAGATCGTGACACCTTGCAGACGCGTTCCGCTGTCGGACATTTGCTTGGCGAGCAGGACGGATTTGCCGTCAAGACCGTCTTGCGTGAGCCAAATGTCGCCGGAGGTCTGCGTCAGGAAGCTTTCGTCCGCACCAAAAAGGCCCGTTGATGCCTCGTGCGACTTGTGCTGCAGCCAGACAGCAGCAGGATTGTAGACCGTGATGGAGAGGATGCCGATCCCAATCCCGACCGCAAGGGCCGGGGCCGAAAACTGCCAGACGGAAATCCCGGCTGCCCGGGTAACCACCAGTTCAAGAGCCCGGCTGAGGCTCACGAAGGCTGCGATCGAGCCAAACAGGACTGTGAAGGGGATAACCTGTTCCATCAATAGCGGGACGCGCAGGGCAGAGATAGCGGCGACCCGCATGACGGAGAACCCCTGCTGGTCACCGCCCCGGCGGATCAGTTCGAGAACGTCAAACAGATAGATCAGGACCGTTGCGAGCAAAAACAGTCCGATAATCGCCTTCAGGAAACGACCTGAAAAATATAGGGCGAGGGTACGGCCAAGCAGCATGGACTATGATGCTCCCGTTGACGAGCGGCCGGTCAAGCGGTCCGATATTGCTTGATAGCGGTCTTCGACCCATTCGCCGAACTTCTGGAATGCCCGCGATGTTGCCCCAGGCGTGGTCCGCATGATGAAATAACCGGCCGCCACCATGCCGAAGACGGGGACCACATAAAGAAAGGCGAGCAAACCAAGGTTTTCGCCCGTGATCGCGGTGACCGCAAACCCAGCGGTCCGAAGCGCGATGCAGCAGGAAATGGCCCCCACCACCGCAAGCCCGCGGCTTTGCCTGGTTGTCCGGGCCTTTCCAAGAAAGGCGAAGACAATCAGCGCGAAGGCGAGGCTGTAAAGTGGTCCTGAGAACCGTTCGTTCAGCTCGGTGGCAAGTTTGTCCGGGTGCTGAAGGGCGTAGGCGTCGTGTTTGCCAGGGTGCAGGAGGTTCCAGGTTGAGCGCTCCGAAGCCTTGTAGACAGGTTCTGACGCTTTTGGTGTCAGGTTTGACAAGTCAAATGCATAGGACTGGAAGCGGACGATGGATATGTCATCGCTTCTTTTCGGGCGGCGCTGAATGGTTCCGTCCTGCATCAAAAGCAGTGTCCGGTTGCCGACTTCTTCAATATGGCCGCGCTCTGCCTGATAGGTGAAGGTGGTGTCGGGATCCCGGGAATCGTGCATCAGCAGACCTTCCAGTTCGCCGGTTCCCGAGCGGTTCTGGATATAAAAGGTCAGGCCCTGGTCCACTGTGATGAAGCGACCCGGCTTGACGATATTTGCGACAAGGTCTGCCCGGACCCGGGTGATCTCCTGCCTCAGGTCTGCCAATCCCTTGGGCGCAAAATAGAGTGACATGCTGGCCGTCAGCAAAAGCACTGCGGTTGCAAAAATCAGGATCGGCTTCAGCACGAGGAAACGGGAGCCGCCAGTTGCATCAATCACGATCAGTTCGCTGTCACCTGACAGGGCATTCAGAACCAGCACCAGTGCGATCATCAATGCGAATGGGGCAACGATGGCGATCAGGAACGGTACCGCCAGCATGGTGATGCCAATGAACTGGACGACTGTCTGACCTTTGGACGTTACAAGATCGAGCTGGCGGAGCGCCTGCGTCGCCCAGACAACGCCGGTCAGAGCCGCAATGGTCAAGGTAAAGACATAGACCGATCGCCGGATTATGTAGCGCTCGAGGGTTTTCATACTCACCGCAGAGTTTCTATCAAGGCGCCCGCTTTTATAGCGTCACGCATCCAAATGCACGGATTTTAGTGAACGGGGCCTCAATAAGCGTGGTTAATCTTTCATGAACATAGTAGCGCTTGCCCGTGCTTGCAGAAAGCGCCATGTTCCCGTCATCGTGCCGAATGGTTTCCAAACAGCCATCGGCCAACCCGCCAGCCCATTATCGGGCAAGATCTGAAAAAAATACAAGGGATAACCCATGTCACAACTTCCCAAACTTTCGTTTGGCAAGCTTGCCACCCCGAAGTCCGGAACAGCCGTTGTTTTTGCCGGGGAAGACCTCGCCTTCGGTGAATTGTCCGCCGAGTTTGTCAATGGCGTGACCGGCGGGATCGAGCGGGCTGCCAAGGTCGCGGGTTTCAAGGGGAAAAAGGGTTCCCACCTTGACCTGATCGCACCTGCAGGCCTTGAGGTAGATCGCCTCATCGTTGTTGGCATAGGTTCGGCAGCAGACATGGATCAAAATGGCTGGACCAAACTGGGCGGCACCGTGATGGCGGCGCTCAAGTCGGCAAAAGCGGAGCAGGCGAGCATTGTGTTCGAACCGGCAACGGTGGTTGAGGCGCTCAGCCATAAAGCAAGCGCATTTGCCCTTGGCATTAAGCTTGCGGCTTACAATTTCGATACCTACAAGACCAAGGCCCCGGTTGAGGATGACGCCGACAAGGGCAAGGACAAGCCGGTCAAGATCGACATTGCCATTGAAGATGCCAAGGCTGCCAAAAAAGCTTGGGAGGCCGACGCCGCGATTTCCGATGGTGTTTGCCTCGCGCGCGATCTGGTCAACGAGCCTGCCAATATGCTCGGGCCGGTCGAATTCGCCAAAAAAGCCGCTCAGCTTGAAAAACTCGGTGTCGAGGTTGAAATCCTCGGCGAAAAGGAGATGAAGAAGCTGAAGATGAACGCTTTGCTGGGAGTGGCGCAAGGGTCTGTGCGTCCGGCTCAGCTGGCGATCATGCGCTGGAATGGCGGCAAGAAAGACGACAAGCCGCTTGCCTTTGTCGGCAAGGGCGTTGTTTTCGACACGGGCGGAATTTCGATCAAGCCGGGCGCCGGCATGGACGAGATGAAAGGGGATATGGGCGGTGCGGCAACCGTCACCGGTTTGATGCATGCTCTTGCCGGGCGCAAGGCCAAGGTCAATGCCGTTGGCGTGATCGGGCTTGTTGAAAACATGCCTGACGGCAATGCACAGCGGCCGGGCGATATCGTGACGGCGATGTCGGGAACAACCATCGAAATCCTGAACACCGACGCCGAAGGCCGTTTGGTGCTGGCTGATGCCCTCTGGTACACTCAGGAGCGGTTCAAGCCGGCCTTGATGATCGACCTCGCGACCCTCACAGGTGCGGTGATCATTGCGCTCGGAAACCACAATGCCGGCCTGTTCACAAACAATGACGGTATCGCGGAGCAGCTCACCGCTGCGGGCCAGTCCACCGAGGAGCTCGTCTGGCGGCTGCCGCTGTCGAAAGACTACGACAAGCTGATCGACACCCCGAATGCCGATGTCAAGAACATTGGCGGCCGCTCGGCCGGGTCAATCACGGCGGCCCAGTTTCTGCAGCGTTTCGTCAATGATGTGCCTTGGGCGCATCTCGACATCGCAGGCACGGCGATGGGCGCTCCCAAGACCGAAATCAACACAGGTTGGGCTTCCGGTTTCGGCGTGCGTTTGCTCGACCGTTTTGTCGCGGACAATTATGAGGGCTAAGGCCAAATGAAAAACCCGCCGGGAATATCCGGCGGGTTTTATTCGAATGATCGCGAACCTCAGGACCTTGGACGAAGCCGCTCGCGCGGCAA
>NZ_SMMF01000862.1:0-19618 GCF_009711355.1 Roseibium sp. RKSG952
GTCGCTGTCGTCCGCGGTGTCGTCGCTGTCATCTGCGGTGTCGTCGCTGTCATCCGCAGCGTCGTCGTTGCCGGTCGAATTGTCAGGCGTGGAACCGTCAACGAGAGAGCTGAACTCGCCGTCTCCGCCGATAACCTGTTCAAATTCCAGCTGGGATGCATTTGCGATGTCTTCGAAAGACGTCTCTTCGACCCAGCTTTCGTAAGCGGCATTGATCAGGCTTTCGGCATCGTCGGTGTCGTTCGACAGATCCCAGAAGAACATGCCGCCGAGACCCAGATCCTGTGCCCATTCGGACTTCAGTGCGACGGTGGCCGGGGTTTCAATGGTGCCGAAGATCTGCTGTGCCTCGTTCCAGACAAAGGCTGCCTGCGCATCGTCGTCCCAGTAGAGCTTCCAGCCGCTGTTCGGATCCTCCAGCCATTCGGCCAGTTCCTTGTAGTGGTACTTGCCGAACTCTACGGTACCGGAGAAGGCTCCGGACGCGCTCGCGCCGACAGCTTCCTCGGCACTGGCGGCATCCACGCCGGACCAGGCATAGGAGTACATCGGTGCGCCCATGACCAGCTTTTCAGCCGGAACGCCAGCGTCCAGATAGAGCTGGATCGTGGATTCGATGTCGTAGGAGGCACCGGTTGCCGGATCGATGTTTGCGCCGGTCTGATCATAGAACGGAGCGTTGTGGCCGGTCGTGTTGGTTTCCCACGTGCTGCCGTAGTAGTCGTAGGTCATGACGTTGAAGAAATCGAGATAGGGCTCAAGGCCTTCGGCGTTGAAGTTCTCGATCTTGTCGAAGCCGGCAGGCGCTGCCACTGACATCTGATAATCGCGGCCGGTTTCTGCTTCCAGGCCATCGAGGGCTTCGCGGACTTCGGCGAGCGCGAGCGCGTAGTTTTCACCGTCATCCGGGCTCGTTGCATTGCCGGCAAGGCCGCCGCCACCGGGGTATTCCCAGTCAATGTCGACGCCGTCGAAGAACGGATATTCCTGCAGGAACTCCACCACCGAGTTTGCGAAGTTCTCGCGGCCCTGTTCGGTTGCAAGGACGGTCGAGAAGTTGTCGGACAACGTCCAGCCACCGATTGACAGCATGATGCTGAGGTCGGGATTGGCTTCCTTGAGCTCGCGCAGCTGGTTGAAGTTGCCATAGAGGTCCTGGCCGCCAATGTCCGCGACGCCGTCAACGCTTTCGTCTGCCCCAAAGGCAATACCGGTTGCGGCCCACTCGTCGAACAGCTGGATGTTGCCGTTGTCGTCGATCTGGGTAAAGGCATAGAACAGGTGGGTCAGATTGTCTGCCGGGATGTCCGCGACATTGTAGTCAATGCCGTAAACGCCCCATTCAGGGAAGTAAGCGCCGATAATTGGGCTGTCCACAGTGTTTCCTCCAGTATTAGAGTTGTTTCCACCGTCCGCACTGTCGTCGGCCGGGGTGTCGGCGACGGGGTCTTCGCCCGTATCATCCGATGTGTCGTCGGATTGATCGTCGTCCGGGTTCGTGTCGGAGTTGCCGGTCGTATCGTCCGGCGTGTTGTCGTCGTTTGCGCCGTCACCGGCATCAGCACCGGTATCGGTTTCGTTGTTGGTCCCGTCCGAGGTGCCGTCCCCGACGAGTGCAAGGATCTCGGCAGATGCCGAGCTGTCGAGGATCGTGAAGTTTCCGGCCGACAGATCATCAAGGGAAATGCCCTGAAGCGTTACGCTTTGATCGTTGGACGGAATAGAGAAGACCACGCCGGCAGCCGTTTCGGTGACGTCGATATGGTCTGACGTGAACCATCCGATGTAGACCGTGTCCGAAGACGGGTCGAAATCGGTAACGGTCTGGTGGGTGCCCCAGTTCCAGTCAATTGTGACTGTCGCACTGTCGGCATCGACACCCGCGCTCCCCTCAGATCCGGAGCCGGACTCGGAACCGTTCAGGCCTTCGTCCCCGGTTAGCCGATCCTCGAAATAGGTGATCAGTTCATCGGCGTCCGGCGAGTCGTATCCGCCGAACTGGTCCATGTATTGCAGGATCGACGTGCCGAATTCGTCATTGGACAAGGTGCCGTTCAAGAACAGCTCCACGACCGCAGGCGATCCGCGCAGGTGGGCAGACGCCAGAATGCCCGTCAGTGTAACGGTTACATCGGTCTGCGTGCCGTCCGATGCCGTGTAGGTCATCGTTGTGCCGATAAAGTCGTCGATCGTATAGCCCTCGGCAGCCAGGCCTTCTTCTATGATGCCGAGGTTGTAGCCAAAGGCCTCCTGGATGGCGACGTCCTGCGCTTCCCCTGTCATGAAGTCTTCGAGGGAATTGACCCCGTTCTTGCCCGTCCAGGTGCCATCCCACGTGTTCGTGTCAGCCCCGTTCAGATAATAGACATCATCGTCGTAGTAGCCGAGATCGATCAGGAGCGCTTCGCCAAACTGGTATCCGACAAAGCCGAAGGCGTTTGTCGACCGGTATGCCATGGACTGCCATTCTGCATCGCTCAGATCACCCCAGCTGCTGTACTGGGGAAAAAAGTCTTGAACAGACCCGCCAGCCCACTCGTCGAGCTGCCAGTCCTGAATAATGCCTTGGTCGTAGCGGTCTCGGTCCCAGCCAGATTCAAAAGCGAGAAGATCCGACAGAAAATCCTCGAAAGTTCCGCTCATAATAATACTCCGTGAGAATTACCCCGTCCCCACGATGAAAATATTCAGAAAAAAAAGGCGGAAACATTACGAAAAAGTTACCTTTTTCAGGCTCTTCAGGCCTAAATAATGCCCAAAAAAACCCACAATTTGGTAATGTTGCTTCTACCTTTGATGGAGATATGTAAATATTGCAAATTATATTTGATTAAATCTTAAAAAATAACGCAAGGTAAATATTGTTTAGTCGTCTGTGTAGAGGAATTTGATTTCCAATAGTCAATTTATGTATTTTTAAAGCGCTGCTGGACCACTTTATACGCTTACTGAGAAGTGTGAATGAGCGATAAAGCTGATTGGATTTTAATGCTGGCAACAACATGCTCGAATAGTTCAATTTCCGAATCCGGTTAGCTGCTCACTGACTGGGAAAAACGTCATTGCAGTTGCCGATTGCCGGTGCCGGCTCCATCTATCAGACGGGAATTGGGGCTTCACTGCAATGGCTGCCATATGTGTGATTGCAGCTGCTTGTTTAAAATGACAAAGGGAGAAGGCGCAATGCCGGACGCAAGAGAGCGCGCAGTTTTGGCTGGAGGATGTTTCTGGGGGATGCAGGACTTGATCCGAAAGCTTCCCGGCATTCTCTCGACGCGCGTTGGTTACACAGGAGGGGAGGTGGCCAATGCCACCTACCGGAACCACGGTTCGCACGCGGAAGGGATCGAGATCTGGTTTGACCCGGAGGTGATCAGCTACCGGTACCTTCTCGAGTTCTTTTTCCAGATTCACGATCCAACCACCCTCCACCGCCAGGGAAATGACGTAGGCCTGTCCTACCGGTCCGAGATATTCTATGTCGGCGAGGCGCAGAAGCAGGTGGCACTGGAGACCATTGACGATGTCAATGCATCCGGACTGTGGCCGGGCCGCGTTGTCACGGCAGTTTCGCCGGTTGGTGATTTCTGGGAAGCAGAACCGGAGCACCAGGATTATCTGGAGCGATACCCAAACGGATATACCTGCCATTTCCCGAGGCCAAACTGGAAGCTCCCGCGCAAGGGCGGCCGGGCGGCCTAGCGGCTCCATGTTTCCGGTCCAGCCACCGGCAATTGTCGGTGGCTCGAAAAGAATACATGCTTCGTTGAAGGAGCCTGAGCCAGAGTGCCGGGCTATTTTGGATGTTGCCCGTGCCGATGGGTTTTTTGGCCGGTTCTGAAACGCGCCATATCTTCTGTATCTGCCCACTGAAACGCAACAATCAGCATTGCGTTTGAACGCAAGGTGGCAGGCTTCGTGGTATCCATCGGGGCCGTGGTGCCAAGATCCTGGCAAATGTTCACGATCAGGAACGCATCTTCGCCCGATCCGGAACCAAGGGCGTAGGTTGGCATTGGCCACGAGCCAACCGTGTTGCCTGCTGCCAGGATCAGCCGGTTCACGCAAGGAAGAGCTGTTGGCATCGGATATATCAGGGCGGGATGGCGTCCTTCGATCTCGATGGAATAGAAAACGCCCTGTGTTTCGCCGATCGGGCTCAGTCCTTCCAGAAAGGATTGACCGCCATAGGCTGCAAATGCGGGGTCTGCAAAACGGATGGTGTGTCCATCGGTCTGAATGCCAATCTCTGCAGCGCGCCACTCACGCCCGAATGTCAGCGGGTCATGGCGATCAATTGCCGCGCGATACGGGTCAGCTGCCATATTTGCCTGCGTCAAAATCATTTCGATTGCATTGGACAGGCCTTGCTGGGCGGCGAGAAATGCGTCCAGATCTGTTGTCGGATCAGGAACCTTGAAAGTCCCGTCGTCGCTGCGGAATTGTGGCACAAGGCGCATAAGGCCTTCTTTCGAGCACAGATCATTGGCTGCCGTGTTTGGTTCGGCATGCGCCGTGCCAGGCATAATTGCCGAGAGTGCGGCGGCTACCAGGATGGCTCCTGGATATGATTTTACAGTCGGAACCAGGGTCATTTGGTGCTCCAGCTCTCAGCAGCGACACACACGGACCTGGCTCTACTGGCCCGTGCCACTGAGTATGCCGCCGAGTTAAGGCAAACACAAACCGATTGGGTTTTGGCCGATTGTTGCCCGGCTGCAAAGCTTCTTCAGTGCGAATTTCAGGTCATTGCGGGGCGCTTGCCGGGCTTTGTGCGATCATTCGTCCACGCGATGTAAAGCTGAAAGCCTGTGTGCCCGAGCCTCCGACCATGACTGTTTCCGATATCGGTGGAAGGGCAGGGGTTTCCGAGGTCCACTTGAGCACGAAGTTCGCCCCCACACCGCCAGCCTGGTCGTTGACCGGCACCAGATAGTCGGCGGACGACAACGGTGCCAGGGTTACCGGCTTGTCTAGAAAGGCCTTCAGCCTTTCTCCGGAATGATTGTAGTACTCGACCGAAGACAATGTGAGCGGGGTATCGGGGTCGACATTGTGGACGACGAGTGTCGCAGCCGTCAGCAGCCGGTTGCCCTTATACAGGCTCACCTGCGAATAGGCTGGCACATAGACACTCGCACCAAGCAAGCGCGGCAGGCACTGGTCTTCGTCAGCGCAGGCAATGGCGTTTGTTGGTGCAAACGCTGCCAGGCCGACCGCGAAGGCGCCCGCGCAAACCGCCCGCCAGTACCCGCCATTTGCGGGCTTGTGGCAATCTTTCGGCTGAAGTGTCATGTCTCTTGTGCCTCGTGGTGTCAGATCGCTTGCAGAAAGGATGCCCGTTTCAGGGGCCGGTTGGAAGATCGTAGACATTCGGTTTGATGCCGGTCCTGATGCACTGGCCATGCGGCAGCGATGGAAGAATGTATGGGGCCGCGGGACAGGCCTTTGTTTTCCATGTCATAAGGATTTTGTGACAGAGTGCGAATACATCTCGTTTTATCCATTTGTGACAAGACCAGCCGAGAGTACCCTTGCCGGAAATATCTGTAACCAGAAGCGTATCCTTGCCCGATCAATTGCGGATCGAGCGGAGCTTGAGTGAACCTGAACTAGGACCGCGCCTGCTGTTTTTTAGCGGGGGAACCGCTTTGAACGGGATTGCGCAATCGCTCAAGCGCTACACGCACAATTCGGTTCATCTGGTGACGCCATTTGATTCCGGCGGCAGTTCGCAAGCGCTGCGCAAGGCCTTTGACATGCCGGCCATCGGGGACCTCAGAAGCAGGCTGATGGCGCTTGCCGACGAGACGGTGCTCGGGCATCCTGATATTTTCAGGCTGTTTACCCATCGTTTCGAAAAAGGAATCCGCCCGGACTTGCTCCTGTCCGAACTCGATGGACTCGTGGGGGGAACACATCCGCTCGTCTCCGCCATCGAACAGCCCATGCGGTCGCTGATCGTCAATCAGCTGACTGTTTTTCGGGACGCAAAGCCGGATGATTTCGACTTGAGCGGAGCGAGTGTCGGCAATCTGATCCTCGCTGGTGGCTATCTCAGCCAGCAGCATCAGCTGGAGCCGATCATTTTTCTGGTAGCCAAGCTTGTCGGGGTTCGCGGCATAGTGCGGGCCGTTGTCGACGACAATTTGCACCTGGGTGCGGAACTGGACAATGGATCCCGCATCATTGGTCAGCATCTTATCACCGGTAAAGAGCATGCTCCCTTGCCGTCCCCGATCCGCCGGATCTTCCTGAACGGCGATGCAAGCCGTCTTGCCCCTGCATCCGCGATTTTCAGTGATCGAAACGCCAATCTGGTCCAAACGGCCGACCTGATCTGTTTTCCGCCGGGCAGCTTTTATTCAAGTGTTCTCGCCAACCTTCTTCCGGCTGGTGTCGGTTCGGCAATTGCGGGCAGAAAAGTCCCCAAAGTTTATATTCCAAGCCTTGGCCATGATCCGGAAGCTGCAGATCTGGATGTTATCGGCAAGGTCGACAAGCTGGTGGACGCCATGCGGCAGGATGCCGGACCGAAGTGCCCAGTTCCGGATCTTCTGAATTTCGTCGTCTTGGACGAAAAGACGGGCGAAAGTAATAAGAGTGTCAGTGCCCGGCTCTTGGAACGCGGGATCATGCCGATCTGGGGAGACCTTGTGTCCGAGACGTCCGATCCCTTTTACGATCCCGGCCAAATTTGTGATGTGCTGATTTCCCTGACCTGACAGATGGCAGCGCTTTTCCAGGGTGTTTGGTGCCCTATGTGCCTCGCTTCCGGGTCAGCCTTCATTCATGCTATTGCAAATTAGTCGCAATAAAGTTGACAGTTGCAAGTCATTTGCATTAGCAATTTCGAGAGTGGAAATTTGAGTCGTTCGGAGGAACAGGAACACATGATCACGCGGCGCACACTTCTCGGAATTGCAACAGCCTTGGCAATGGTTTTGCCGGGCAGCCAGACCTTTGCGGCTGACAAGCTGGACATTGTTGCGACCACCGGCATGATTGCCGACGCTGCGCGTCAGGTCGGGGGGGATCTCGTCGAGGTGAAAGGATTGATGGGGCCGGGCGTTGATCCGCATGCCTACCGCCAGACCCGGACGGATATCGTTTCCATGGCCAACGCGGATCTCGTTCTGTGGCACGGTCTTTATCTGGAAGCCCAGATGGAAGACTTCATGACGGGACTGTCGGAAGAGGGAAATGTCGTGCCGGTCGCGGACGGGTTGCCCAGAAATCTCCTCATCAGCCATGACGACTATGACGACAAATACGATCCGCATGTCTGGATGAACCCGAATCTCTGGTCCCGGGTTGTCCTGAATGTGCGCGATGCCCTGATCGCGACCCAGCCCGAAAGCGAAGACGTGTTTCGGGCCAATGCGGACGCGCACCTTGCGGATCTGACACGTCTGGCAACCTACACTACCGAAGTCCTGGCTTCCGTTCCGGCGGAAGAACGCATGCTTGTGACCTCGCATGATGCCTTCAATTATTTTGGCTCGGCCTATGGTTTTGAGGTTTTGGGCATTCAGGGCATTTCGACAGAAAGTGAAGCCGGTTTGCAGCGTATTGCGCAGCTGGTTGACGAACTGGTCGAGCGCAACGTGCAGGCCGTGTTCGTCGAAAGCTCGGTATCTGATCGCAATATTCGGGCTCTGATCGAAGGGGCCGCTGCGAAGGGGCATGATGTGAAGATCGGCGGCGAACTGTTTTCCGATGCAATGGGTGAAGACGGAACCTATGAAGGGACCTATGTCGGCATGATTGACCACAATGCCACGACCATTGCCGGGGCGCTCGGCGGTCAAGCGCCGAAACAGGGCATGCAGGGATTGTTGAACTGATGGGAGCGCCCATGTCCATGACCGGAAAACTGGAGCTTGCGGCCGAAGATGGCCGCATTCCGCGCCCGGTAGTTTCTTTGGAGGACGCGCCGCTCGCAATCCGGGGGATGACTGTCTCCTACGGGCAGAAGCCGGCTGTCTTCTCTGTGGATGCGACTTTTCAACCGGAGGCAATGACTGCGATCATCGGCCCGAACGGGGCAGGTAAATCCACCATGCTGAAGGCGTCTTTGGGGGTGATCCCGCGTTTGTCCGGCGATGTCACCGTGTTCGGCAAGCCGCTCGCAAAGGCCCGTGACCGGATTGCCTATGTGCCTCAGCGGGCAAGTGTCGACTGGGACTTTCCGACCACGGTAATCGATGTGGTTCTGATGGGGCTATACCGCTCAGTCGGTCTTCTTGGCCGTCTCACCGGAAAGCACCGGACACAGGCGCGGGAGTGTCTTGACCGGGTCGGAATGGCCGACTTTTCAGACCGTCAGATCGGTCAGCTTTCCGGGGGGCAGCAGCAGCGTGTGTTCCTGGCCCGGGCACTTGCACAAAATGCGGACCTTTATCTTCTGGACGAACCGTTCGCCGGTGTTGATGCGGCGACGGAGCGCGCCATCATCGATGTTTTGAAAGCGCTGAAAGCGCAAAAGAAGGCGGTGATCGCAGTTCATCATGATTTGGCGACCGTCCAGTCCTATTTTGATCATGTCTTCCTGATCAATGTGCGCCGGATTGCTGAAGGGTCTGTCAAGGAAGCGTTTTCCGCCGAAAATCTGCACGCCACCTATGGCGGACGGCTGGCAACCGCCCATATCGATCAGCTCAATATCGCGGGTGATGCCGCATGAGCGACTTCGTGAATGCCCTGATGCTGGGAGCCGGTTACAATGCCGCGCTTGTCGGGATCGGGGCGGCCCTGCTCGGGTTTGCGGCCGGGGCGGCCGGAACCTTTCTGTTCTTGCGCAAGCGTGCGCTTGTATCCGATGCGGTTGCACACGCGACCCTTCCCGGTGTTGGCATCGCCTTTATTGTCATGGTGCTTCTGGGTGGGGATGGCCGGAACCTGATCGGCTTGCTTGCAGGCTCCATGCTCACCGCCTGGATTGGCCTGCTGCTGGTTGAGTGGATGGCGCGTGGCACCCGGCTTGCCGAAGATGCTGCGATCGGCGCCGTGCTGTCCGTCTTCTTCGGCGCAGGCATTGTGCTTTTGACGGTGATCCAGACCATGTCGCAAGGCCGGCAGGCAGGGTTGGAGAGCTTTTTGCTCGGTTCGACCGCCGGTATGCTGTTTCAGGATGCGGTCGTGATCGCGATTGGCGGCACCCTTGCCGTGCTTGCCACCTACCTGATGCGCCGCCCGATGACCCTCGTTGCATTTGATGCGGAATACGCGGCGGCCTCCGGTCTGAATGTCCGGCGGATCGATTTGATGATGATGGGCCTGGTCATGGCGGTGACGGTCATCGGCCTGAAGCTGGTCGGTCTGATCCTGATTGTTGCCATGCTGATCATCCCGTCCGTGACCGCCCGGTTCTGGACCGAGCGCAGCGACCGGGTAATCTGGTCGGCTGGCGTGATCGGTGCGGTTTCCGGCTATGTCGGGGCGGCCATCTCGGCATCAGCGCCTGCCATGCCTACCGGGCCGATCATTGTACTTGTATGTGCTGCCCTGTTTCTGGCTTCGCTGTTCTTTGCTCCGGCGCGTGGTGTGGCTGCGGCCGTGATCCGGCACTACCGGTTTCAAAAGCGCGTGCATTGGCGTCAAGGGTTGCTGGCAGTTGCACGGGGCGAACCGATCCATGATCCCATGACGCTGCGGGTCCTGCGCAATCAGGGATTATTGCGCGCAGATGGTGTGGCAACCGATTCGGGCCGGGCGCAGGCCGCCAAGATTGCGCGCGACGAAAAACGTTGGGATGTTGCGCGCGAAGTGCATCAGGATGCAGGTCTGACAGGCCGGTATGACGGGCTTACACCGATTGAAGATGTGTTTACACGCGACGAGATTGCGGAGTTTGACAGGATTATCGGCGGCCCGGTTGCCGCTGCAGGGCAGGGAGCCGTCTGATGGGAAAAGAGTTTGTCATGTTCTCCCTGACGCCCCTGCTGATCGGGATTTTTGCGTCAATTGCGTGTGCATTGCCGGGGAACTTTCTGGTTCTGCGCCGTCAGGCCCTGATCGGCGACGCGATCAGCCATGTCGTTCTGCCGGGCATTGTCGTTGCCTTTCTGGTCACTGGCGTGGTTTCGGCCATGCCGATGCTTCTGGGGGCGGCGGGTGCCGCCGTCGTCGCTGTTGTTTTGATCGAGGCGGTCAAGCGGCTTGGGCGTATCGAGCCGGGAGCCGCGATGGGTGTGGTATTCACCTCGCTTTTTGCCGGTGGTGTCTTGCTTCTGGAGCAGACAGATACCTCAACGGTGCATCTGGATGTCGAGCACGCGCTCATGGGCAATCTGGAAAGCCTGATCTGGTTCAAGGCCAGGGGCTGGCACTCCTTGCTGGATCCGGTGGCGCTGGCGGCTGTGCCGGGCGAGCTTTGGCGTATGGCGGCGGTTTGTCTTGTCATGGCCGTGCTGACGGTGGTGTTCTGGCGGCCGCTCAAGATCTCGACGTTTGACGAGGGCTTCGCCCAGGCACTGGGTCTGCCGATTGCGGCAATCAGTTTCGGCCTTGTGGTTGCTGCCGCCATTGCAGCTGTTGCGGCCTTCGATGCGGTCGGGTCGATCATCGTGATTGCGATGTTCATATGCCCGCCCGCAGCGGCCCGGCTAATGACCAACCGGTTGGAAATTCAGGTGCTCTGGAGTGTTGCCTTTGCCATGCTGTCTGCTGTTCTTGGATACGTCTTCGCGGGCTACGGTCCGTTGTGGTTTGGCTCGGAGAATGCTGTCAGTGCAGCCGGTATGATTGCAACGGTTTCAGGTTTGATCCTGGGACTGGCGTGCCTGTACGGGCCGCACCGGTCCCGCGTCGGGGCGGGGCGCGAAGAAGCGGTTTAAACTCTGACATAGCCTAATCAAATCGTGCCGGCGCATCAGGCTCCAAGGAGCCGGGCGCCGGTTCAAGCGCTGCCGGGGGCTGTTGCATGGGCCGCTGGACGCGGTTCAGTCCCGGCCGGTGAGACACGCTCGGGTCGCCGAGACTGCGGGGATGGTGATTGACCCGCGAGGTTTCCTGCCGGCAAATCCGAAACGCCATGTCATAGAGCGCAGTCCAGCCCTCCGGCGTGGCTCCGAGGTTATCCAGAACACTCAACGCACCCCCGGCAATTGCACCGCGCCGTGCGCCGCTTGGCCCTTCCCATGCACCACCGGCGACCGCGCCTTGCATGGCACCATCCACGACGTCCAGATCCTGGCCTCCGCCGCCTATATAGGAGTTGGCGTAGTTTTGTGCGTAGGCATCACAATCCACGACTTGAGCTGATGCGGTCACGGCGAGGGGCGCAAATGCGATCATGATACCGGCCAAACCGCTGCAAGCCCATTTTCCGGGCTTTTTGCGCCGTCCCGGTTCGTCCAGCAGCTCATTCTGGGCGACGCTGAGCGGTTTCAAGGCAATGCTCGGCATGTTTTTGACCTCGTTGGGGATGGTTGGACGCAACAGCCTATCATCCATTAGTTTGCCCAAGGCTTGTGTTGCCATCAACCAAAGACCTCCGGCAGTCAACAGCCTCGGACAAGGTTGCGGCTCTAGTCCTGTATGCGAACCAACTTCGCTTGGAGGTCTTTAGATGGAACCGGTGTTCCTGACGAAACTTATTTCTCAGAACAACGAATGGTTGTCGGTCCGTCAATCGGCGATCGCCCAGAACATCGCGAATGCGAACACGCCCGGTTTTGCCGCAAAGGATGTCGAGCCGTTTGTCTCCGTGATGAGCAAGACGCATCTGGCGATGACGGCGACCCATGACGGGCATATGGGCACCGGCGTGGACATGCCGCGAACCGGGGATGTCGAAGAGGCGCGGACCTGGCAGGTTACCCATTCCGGCAATTCCGTCAGCCTTGAGCAGGAAATGATGAAAGGCGGTGAGGTGGCGCGTTCGCACTCGCTGAACACCAGCATCGCCAAATCGTTTCACCGTATGTATCTTGCAACCTTGAGGTAGAACCATGGCTGACCCCTTGACCGCAACCATGCACATCGCTTCATCCGGCTTGCAGGCGCAGGCCGAGCGCATGCGCGTTGTTTCCGAAAATCTGGCCAATGCGCGCTCGACCGGCGATGTGGCTGGTTCCGATCCCTATTCGCGCAAGACGATTACATTCGAAAGTGAGATGCAGCGTGCGCTCGGCGCCGAAACGGTCCGCGTCAAGGAGATCGGCACGGACAAGGCACCCTATACCGTCGAGTACGAGCCTGGCCATCCGGCAGCCGATGAAAACGGATTTGTCAAAATGCCGAATGTAAACATGCTCGTCGAAATGGCGGACATGCGTGAAACGAACCGGTCTTACGAGGCCAATTTGAAGGTCATGACGCAGACCCGCGAGATGGTCATGCGTCACATCAGCTTGCTGAGTGAATAATCATGATTGATGAGATTACCGCGCTGAGCGCTAGTTCGAATGGTCTTTTGAAATCCACATCCGAGACCCGATACGTCAATCATGGCGCCGAACTCGGCGGGCTTGGCGTGAATGAGGCTGCGAATGTCGGAGATGTCAGTTTTTCCGATGCCATGGCCAATGTCTCCGCTGATGCAATCAGCCGCGTGAAGGAAGGTGAGGCAGCTGCCTTGGCCGGCGTTGATGGCAAGGCATCCGTACAGCAGGTGGTC
Source organism: Roseibium sp. RKSG952 (assembly GCF_009711355.1). Taxonomy (NCBI): domain Bacteria; kingdom Pseudomonadati; phylum Pseudomonadota; class Alphaproteobacteria; order Hyphomicrobiales; family Stappiaceae; genus Roseibium; species Roseibium sp. RKSG952. The sequence continues at coordinate 12,623 of NZ_SMMF01000862.1, forward strand.
GAGGCCGTCATGGCGGCGGAGGCGAGTCTCAGGACTGCTGTCGCAGTGCGTGACAAGGTTGTCGCCGCCTATCAGGAAATCAGCCGGATGACGATTTGAGGCCGGGCTGACCGCCTCGCCGCTTTGGAGAATTTGACATGAAAGCCCTTGCTATCGCCGCAACCGGAATGAGCGCGCAGCAGCTCAATGTGGAAGTGATCGCCAACAATATTGCCAACATGAACACCACGTCGTTCAAGCGGGCGCAGGCGGAATTCTCCGACCTGTTGTACCAGGCGGAACGGTTGCAGGGTGTTCCCAATCGGGGTGGTGAGGATCCTGTTCCCGAGGGAGCGCAATTGGGGCTGGGAGTGAAAACCGCCGGCATCCGAAAGCTGCACACACAAGGCACGCTCACCAACACCGGCAACCAGCTGGATGTTGCCCTTGATGGTCGTGGCTGGTTCGAAATCACCGGACCGGATGACGAGATCATCTATACCCGTGCCGGCTCCTTCAACAAGAATGCCGACGGACGCCTTGTGACAATCGACGGTTATCCGGTGGAGCCCGCGATCGTGTTTCCGGAAAACACCATCGACATCGTGATCAATGAATCCGGTCAGGTGTTCGCACAGGTGGATGGTGAGCTGGCGCCGCGTGAATTGGGCCAGCTGTCGCTGGTGAACTTCGCCAATGATGTCGGGCTGGAGCCGATCGGCAGCAATTTGTTCCGCGAGACGGAAGCCTCCGGCGTGCCGATCAACGGTGTTCCCGGAGACCCCGGCTTCGGCATCATTCGTCAGGGCTACACCGAAGCCTCCAACGTTGATCCGGTCAAGGAAATCACCGCCCTGATAACTGCCCAACGCGGTTACGAAATGAATTCCAAGGTTATCAAGGCCGCCGATGAAATGGCCGGCACAGTTACCAACGGTATTCGCTAGACACTGACAGGGAGGTGGAAATGATTGCGTTCATCACCCGCATTGCGCTCGGTGTCTGCCTCTCTGTTGCCGCTATGGTTGCGCCTGCGCTGGCTGCGGGAATTGATCTGCCGACGCCCAAAGTGACAATTCATCCAGGCGATGAACTCTCCATGGATAATGTCATCATTCGCCGGTTTCCGGCGCAAACCGCACAGCAATTTGCTGTCATGACGGATCGTTATGGCCTCAACGGCATGGTGGCCCGCCGGACGCTTTTTCCCGGCAAGCCCATTCCGGTCACCGCAGTGGAGGCGAGGCTTCTGGTGCGGCGTGGCGAGCCTGCGAGGCTTGTGTTTCAGGAAAAGGGCCTCACCATCATCATGCAGGTTGAGCCGATGCAAAACGGCACGGCGGGCAAAGTGGTGCGGGTCAGAAATATCGACAGCGGCCTGGTGGTGACCGGCGTGGTTCAGCAGGACGGAACGATCCGTGCAGGGAACTAACCTCATGCGTATTCTACTTGCAATTCTCCTGTCTCTGGGAATGGCGCTTCCGGCCAACGGAATGGCGCGGATCAAGGATATTGCCTCGCTCAAAGGCGTTCGGGACAACCAGCTCGTCGGATACGGTCTGGTGATTGGCCTGAAAGGGTCGGGCGACAGTCTTCGCAATTCGCCCTTTACCGAGCAATCGCTGCAGTCGATGCTCGACAGTCTGGGTGTCAATGTGCGTGGCGCGCGGCTGCGGACACGAAACGTTGCGGCTGTCGTCGTGACTGCGGAACTTCCACCCTACATCACCAAGGGCTCCAAAATCGATGTCAGCGTTTCCTCTTTGGGCGACGCGACATCTCTTGCGGGCGGGACATTGGTGGCGACACCCTTGCTTGGTGCCGACGGTCAAATCTATGCGGTTGGACAAGGACCGGTTGCCGTGTCCGGTTTCCAGGAGCAGGGGGCTGCCGAAACTCTTTCGCAAGGTATTCCCACAGTCGGGCGTGTGCCGAACGGCGCCCTGGTTGAGCGGGATTTGCCCGCAACCTTCCAGAACATTCCAAGTCTTGTGTTCGAGTTGAGTAATCCGGATTTCAAGACGGCTGTGCGTGTTGCCGACGCGATCAACCGGTATACCCGCGAGCGCTATGGCGTCTATACGGCCCGGGAGCAGGACTTGCGGTCGGTCAAGCTGACGCCGCCGGCCAATGTCAGCCTGACCCGCTTTATCTCCGAAATCGAATCGCTTCGTGTGCGTCCTGATCAGACGGCAAAGGTGGTGATTGACGAGCGGACCGGTACTGTCGTGATCGGCCGGGATGTGCAGGTATCCACTGTTGCAATTACACACGGCAATCTGACGGTCCGCATTACGGAAACGCCCGAAGTGTCTCAACCAGGTCCGTTCTCCCAGAATGGCGAGACGGTTGTGGTCCCGCGTACCTTTGTTGATGCGCAGGAATCAGGTGGTCAGCTTGCGTTTGTCGGCGGGACAGACTTGCCCACGCTGGTGCGCGGTCTGAACAGGATCGGTCTGCGTCCGACCGGGATTATAGCGATCCTGCAAGCCATCAAGTCGGCCGGTGCCCTGCAGGCGGAACTGGTGGTTCAATAGCGATCCCGTCTTCGGTTTTGTTCCTGAAAGGCGCGGCCGGTTCGGCCGCGCCTTTTTCGTTCCAGCTCCGCGCAAGGCCATCCGGTCAGGATGCTCACGGGAATGAAAAAGGGGACAGGCGTCCATGAGTTGTCTTTCAAGAGGGGTGAAGAGTGCGTTGGGGCTTGTTGTCGCCGGCGCATTGTTCGGCTTTGGCTCCCAGGTGCTCGCCGCGCAATCGCCGCAACCGAAGCCGGCCGTGGATGCGCCCAAACAGGATGCGGCCCTTTATTGCGAAAACACCGCCGACAAGGCGGCCGAAGCCCGGCTCAAATGGCAGACATGGAAGCTTGTGTCTCTGGAGGCAAAGCTGCGTGAGCGGATCGAGGAGCTGAACCGCAAGCAGGAGGAATTCGAGCGCTGGGTCGAGCGCCGGGAACAATTGCTGGCCGAAGTTGAAGGGCAGGTGGTGTCGATCATCGCCAAAATGCGACCGGAGGCGGCGGCTGCCCAGCTCGCCACCAGTGATGACGAAACGGCGACGGGTGTTCTTCTGAAACTCAAAGCCCGCTCGGCCAGCCAAATCCTGGATGAAATGGATCCGGCCCGGGCGGCTCAATTGACAAGGTCCATGGTCGGTTTTTCTGCAGATAATGACAAGGATCGGAGTTTCTGATGGTGCGTATATCAGGTCTTTGCTGTGCTCTGATCCTGGGCGGATGTGCCGGTCAATTTGAAGATGTCGGCCGGGCGCCGACGATGACGCCGGTCGGTTACGGTATCGCGGCGCAACCGCCTGCGGTCTATCCGCTCAACACATTCCGGCAAGGGGGCAAGAAGGATTACAACTCCCTCTGGGTAAATGATCGCGAAGACTTCTTTTCCGATCCCCGCGCGCGCAAGGTGGGAGATGTGCTGACAGTGCAGATCGCCATCAATGATCGTGCCGATCTTGAAAACAGTTCGGACCGGCGCCGTACTTCCGATATTGACCTGAGTGGCAGCTTGTCGGGTAGCTGGGACGGCAGCTCGACAAGTGGAGATGGATCTCTCGGCGGAAACACCACATCATCCTCCTACGGTGAGGGGGCAATTGACCGGCGCGAGGAAATCGAGCTGTCGGTCGCGGCTGTGGTCTCGGATCGGCTGCCAAACGGCAATCTGGTGATTTCCGGTTCGCAGGAGGTTCGGGTCAACTACGAAATGCGGATCCTTCAGGTGGCGGGGATCGTCCGCCCGCGCGACATCGAGGCGAACAACACGATCCAGTACGACAAGATCGCGGAAGCCCGGATTTCCTATGGCGGGCGGGGCCGGATCTCGGAAGTCCAGCAGCCGGGCTGGGGACAGCAGGTCTACGACATCATCACGCCATTCTAATTTGACGAGGATATCCATGGCCAAATGGCTAACGGGAACGGGGCCGGTGAGTGGCGAGCGGAAGACTGCTGCCGACCGGTCCGGGTTCTGGTCGGGCTTTTTCCTTTTGACGCTGATATCGGTCGGGGCCGGTGCGCTCGTCGCAGTGCAGTCCGTCCAGATCACGAAGGAGAACCTGTCGGAGGAGTACCGCCGGGCCCGGAACCACCCGGTTCTGGAACTCACATACGATACCAGTGCGAGACTTCGAAAACTTGATCCGGTCGTGACCAATCTTGCTGCGCCGAAGGATGCCTGGGTGCGCGTGCAGGCATCAATCGTGCTGTCGGACGAATATGAGGGAGACCTGTCCGTGCTGAAGGGCCGGATCGAGGAGGACATCCTGTCCTATGTCCGGACCCTGTCGATCAGCCATCTCGAGGGAGCGGTCGGTCTGCAGCATCTGCGTGAGGATCTGAACGACCGTGCCCAACTGCGCTCGGACGGTGAGGTTGTCGAAGTGATCGTGGAATCCCTGGTGATCCAGTAATGCGGCTAATACTCGGTTTTGTATTTTTGGCAGTGCTTGGCGGTGCTGCCTACGCTCAGGTGCCTGACTTGTCACAACTCCTGCCGGAAGGCGAGGGAAGTGCCTCCGGCCGTCTGGTTCAGATCATCGCGCTTCTGACGGTCTTGTCGCTTGCGCCCGGCATCCTGATTATGGTGACAAGCTTCATCCGTTTCACCATTGCATTTTCGTTTCTGCGCTCGGGGATCGGTCTTCAGACAACCCCGGGGAACCTGATCCTGATTTCGCTGGCGCTGTTCATGACCTTCTATGTCATGGCGCCGACCTTCGACAAGGCGTGGAAAGACGGCGTTCAGCCATTGATGAACAACGAGATCACGGAGGCCGAAGCGTTTGACCGGATCAGCAAGCCGTTCCATGAATTCATGCTGTCGCAGGTGCGGGAGCAGGACCTTGTGCTGTTCGATGATCTGGCCTTTGGCCGGGTTTCTGATCAGGCTGCAGCAAGCCCCGAGGACGTCGAGCTGCGGGTCTTGATCCCGGCTTTCATGATCTCGGAGCTCAGGCGCGGTTTCGAGATCGGCTTCTTGATCGCGCTGCCTTTTCTGGTGATCGACATGATCGTGGCGACCATCACCATGTCCATGGGGATGATGATGCTGCCCCCGACTGTGATCTCGTTACCCTTCAAGGCGCTGTTTTTCATCTTGATCGACGGCTGGAACTTGCTGGTGGGCAGCTTGATACGGTCGTTTGTTTAAGTCAGAGCGATCCGCAACTGCGGCGTCAGATGGTGCATGGCGGTACTGTTCAGGGATACCTGCGCCCTCTGGCATTCATTTGCCCGTTTGGAGTTTGAACATGTCCGGTATGGTACAGGCGCAACCGCCACAAAACAAAGTAGAAGTGGCAACGACCCTTTTTCACGACAAATGTTATGAGAACAGTCTTGAGCTGGTTGAGGCAGCGATAGCGGAGGGTCAGAGAACGCCGACAGCTTGGTATTTGAAGGCCCTCAACTTGCGCAGTTTGAAAAGGTCTGCGGAAGCCGTTCCGATACTGGAAGTGCTGCATCGCGAGCTTCCGGATAACGCCGATATTTTCGCGATCCTGTGCCATGCCGCTTTCGAGTGCGGCATGGTTGAACGGGCCATCCAAATCGCGAAGCAAGGCGTCGCAACTCACGATACAGACCTGCAATACTACGATATTCTTATTCAAGTCCTTTTGGGTACACTGCGCTATTTCGAAGCGCAGCAGGTTTGTATGGCTGCGATACGACTTGACATGAAGAACGCCAAGCGTTGGCTCAAGCTGGCTGAATGTTATGCAAATGATCAAAACGTTGCAAAGGCAGCGGCGGCGCTAGCTGAAGTCAAGGCGCTTGCGCCGAATGTGCGCGGAATTAGATTTGCGTATTCCGAGCAAATTGCCCGGCTCGGAGGAAAGCGCGAGGCAATCAAGCTTTACCGTTCGTTGCTCAAGGAGGAGTTTGAGGCCAAGGTGTTTTCCGCGCTCGCCCATGCGGATAAAGTTGACCCAAACGGTATGCTGGCGCGGAGAGCCAAAAGCACCGCAAACACTGGTCGCACTTCAACTGACGACAAGGCTCATCTCAAATTTGGACTGGCTGTGAGCTATGACAAGGCAGGTGATTACGATCGAGCGGCGGAGTATTATGTTGCCGCCAATGCCTTGAAGTCGGAGGTCTTATCCTTTTCAAGAGACGAGTTGGCCGAGAAACACAAAAGTATAAAAAATGCATTTTCACCCGATCATTGTACAAATGCCTGCACTGCCTCAACCACAAGCGCGCCGATATTCATCGTTGGCATGCCGCGCAGCGGATCGACATTGATCGAGCAAATCTTGAGTTCGCATACCTGCATTGAGGGAGCAGGTGAAGTATCTTACCTCAATAGATTGACTTACGGTTCAACTCCGACGCCGTTCGCGCAGGAATATGTGGGCTATTCTCAGGATGAAAAATTGCGGTTTGCAAAAAACTACATTCAGCTCGTCAAAACTGGATGTGATTTCAAAATAAAATTTACTGACAAGAACCTGTTTAACTGGAAAAATATAGGTTACATTTTCACCGCTTTTCCAAATGCCAAGGTGATCCATTGCCGACGAGATGCGCGCGCGAGTAATCTGTCCATATTCAAGCTGCCATATTCTGATAATGTGCCCTTCAGCGCCTCCGTCTCCGATCTGTCTTGGTTCAGAACTGAGTACGAAGACATGATGCAATTCTGGGAGAAGAGGTTTCCAGGTCGTATTTTGCATGTCGATTACGAGGAAACGGTTCTGGATCTCGAGGCGCAGTCTCGCAGGGTGCTGGACTATCTGGAACTGACTTGGGAGGCGCAAGTGCTGGCGTTCCACGAAAACAAGAGGGCTGCCTTTACCGCTTCTCATGATCAGGTTCGGCAAAAACTCTATCAAAGCAGTCTTGAACCATGGCGGAAATATGAGGGTACCAGGCTTGCGGAAGCGCTCGGATTCTAGCTTTCAAACCATGCGATTCCAGTCGTAATGCCGGGATCGTTGCCGGTTCCATATTCTGGACCTTCGTTCGCGTGACCTGCCCCCACAATCTCGGACCATTCA
>NZ_SMMF01000732.1:0-6025 GCF_009711355.1 Roseibium sp. RKSG952
TTGCTAACCGAAGAATCCAAACTGAAAGCATAATTCAACTCACATAGCCAGACACAATCCTAAACTGTGACGTGTACAGGGGGAATGGCCCCGGTGATAAGTGGGCTTCGCGATTTGTCCGGTGATTTCAAGCGCGAAGTGCAACAAAGTGTAAGCTGCTCAAGCTGCCCTGTCTTTTCTCAAGGCCGCAATCCGCTTTTCGACGAATTCCTGAATAACATCTACCTGATTATAGTTATGCCATTCGCCCAGTCGCTTTTCTCCATGGCTTTTTGTAAAGAACCGGTCAAAGGATCCAGGTACGTAACAGCCGTAGATGTCTTCGAGAATATGTTGCTCATCCTGTTTCTCGCCTGAGCTGTAGGCTCTTAAAATCGGATGCACGAAAACGCTGGCATCTGCCTCCTCTCTGGTCGGGCGCCGTTGGAACGACAAAACATTGTTGTTGTCGGGCTGCCCCCAAAGAAAGGAAATGATTATGACCAACTCCGAATTCGCAAAACGCTCCTTCGCATAATCCATCATCACGCCACTGTAATATTCAAACTTGCCATTCTCATAGACAAGAACATCCGCAAGGAAGTCAAACTGGAAGAAGAGAGCCGAACTCATCGTCAGTCTCTTGGCGATATGCCTTGCCATGTCGTCCGGGTTTCCCGAAAGATTCTCCCGAGGCATTGCGACGTCATGGTTCTTTTCCTCCAGAACATTGAACAAGGCCTGGGCGTTATGCCTGAACCCCCCAATGAAGGTGCTTGCCGCCTTCTGAAAATCGATCCCCTGCGTCAGGGTCCCGGCGAAATAGAGATTTTCGACATTCTCGGATTCCCACGTGTTCGTCAAAGCGGGGAACCGATCATCAATGATCAAATCAGGTTTGGTGTCATCATCAAAGATCGACGTGTCGATCTTGAAACCGGTGCAGGTGATGATCCTGTCATAATAATCGGTCTGGGTGTCACCTTCCGCATGGGAATACGTGATATCGACTTCAAGCTCCGATCCGTTATGCCTGATTTCGTTTATGTCCGCGTCAAGGATCACACAGTTGATGGCTTTCAACTGATAGGCATCCAGCGGGCCAATCAACGTGGACCGTGCATGCCCGCTGTGCTTTGTCTGCCAAGCGAGGCGCAGGGATGTCGGGCTCATCAAGATTGAAATCATCGCCCGGTTCTGAATGACATTCAGGACTTCGAATGCCGAATTACCCTTGCCGATGATCAACACACGTTGCCCCTCATAATCTGCGGGGTTCATCGAAACTGTCGAATAGTCATCGGTTGCAAGATCGATCCCCTTGATATCCGGAATATAGGGAACACCACCTGTCGCAATGATCAGGTTTCGGGTCTGGTATGTCGCTCCGTTCTGGTCGGTGATTGTAAACACGTCATCCGATTTCGCGACATTCACAACACTTGTTTCATAGTTGATGTTGAGATCAAACTGCTTCGTGAACTCATCAAGATAAGTCACGAGATTGTCAGCTTTGGGAAGGAAATCCTTATCGAAGTTGCGGAATTTCGGCGCATCCGGATCGCCGTCCGTCAAAAGCGAATTCCAGTCGAACCGCATTTGGATTTCCGCATCATCGGACGGCACCGGCGGGCGGTTGTAGGAGATCAATTGCCGCGAACGGGGAAAGGTCTGAAAGAATGTTCCGGCCTGCCGACCACGTTCCAGCACCAGATAGTCCCTGCCGGCTTTTTCCATGAAAAACGCAAGCTGCACACCAGCCGGGCCAGCACCAATTACAACATAGTCAAGCATTTCGACACCCTTTCTCATGGAGGTTTCCAAATAGCTTCAAATTCGCCTGAGCTTCACCTAATATTTAAAATTCGAAAAATACTCATTTAATAAGTATTATATAAATATAAATAATAAAATTAAATATAATAAATATTTTATGCTTAAATTATTTGAGAGCATTAAAAATTCACATCATAAATATATTCTCTGAATTTCTCCTGAAATATACTGATATTTTCAGCGTTCATGACGGAGTTATGCGAACCGGGAACCTTTATGAATTTCAAAGGATATCGAGAATACTTTTGACAATGCCTAAATTCTCTCTCCATGACTTCTTCACTTTCGATCCAGTCTGTATCAGGGCAAAGAACACTCATTCGACCAACGGACCCGGAGACAGCGTGCCTTATCTGGCAATACTTCAGGGCGCAACTCACCCGAACCATCCTTTCGAAGTGATCCTTGCAAAGACCAATCTCTTCAAGTCGCTTGAGTGAAGCATGCCGGAACGTATGCTCGATCGGATCGATATCAGGGTTCAGACGTAAAAACGCATCCATGTCCGTGATCTGGTCTTCACGACAAAGTCCCAGAAAAAACGCAGACTTAACCGCAGTGTCAACGAGATCCGGCGGCTCTTCATGCCCGGCCCCGACAATACCCGCGATGCCGATGACCGCAACCTCTTCCCCGAGCTCCTCAAGGCGTTGTCCGACGAGAAAGGCGATCAGAGCACCAAGGGAATATCCGGCTATGATATAGGGACCGATTTCCTGTTTCCGGCGAATGGCATCCGCATACACCATCACCAGCTCTTCAAAAGTCTCAAAGGGTTCTTCCTCCTCCTCGATTCCCCTTGCACGTATTCCGTAAAAAGGGCGCTCGCCGGAGAAAAACTGGGAGAGGTTCAAAAAGACCATGACGTCTCCCATGCCGTCATGAATGCAGAAAACAGGACGCCCCGCTCCCTTTCCCTGCAGAAGCACCAGAGGGTTGTAGGGCCGCTTGCCTACCGTCCCCCCTTCGATTAGCTTGGCAATCGCCTCCGCAGTCGGCTCTTGCATCAAATCGATAAGGCCAATGCCCGATGCTTCAGTGAACTTTTCCCTGAGCAGAGCCTGCAGACGGAAGAACTCGATAGACGTGCCACCAAGGTCGAAAAAACTGCGCCGGACGCCGATTCTTTCTTCAGTGAGCCCGATCGCTTCGGACATAATTTTCAAAACACCCTCTTCGGTCGAGGTGCGCGGTGCGATAACCTCGCCGAGCAATTGTTGAGTGATCGAAGATGCCTCTTGGACGAGCGCAGAAAACTCCCCGGCCTCCAGTCTCCGGCGCAGGTCCGTACGCTTGATCTTGCCAAGACTTGATCGCACCAGAACACGTTCCGGCACTGGCAACGCGAGTGCAGGCCGGACCCCCCACTTGAGAACAGTCAACTTTTGGATCGACGAAACGGTATGAGCCAGAGAGAACATGCCATCCCTGCCGTTTAACGGGTGGAAGAAGACCACAAGATCTTCCGTCGCGCCCCCTCTTTTACGTGTTGGAAATGCGGCGACTGTTCCAGGCTTGATCCCGTCAAGTTTTTCCAGTGCCGTTTCCAACTCTTTCAAGGAGAAGTTATTGCCGTTTACAATAACCGTGTCCTTGGCTCTGCCGACAAGCAGAAGCCCTTCGCTGTCGCTGTAGGTACCCAGATCGCCGGTTCTGAACCAGCCATCATCGGTAAACGCCTCCCGTGTGGCTTCGGGGTTGCGGTAATACTCCCCGAACACCATCGGCCCCCGTAACTGAAGTTCACCGATGTCGCTCTCATCTGGATCGCAAGCGATCCGAAGCTCCATATCTTCAATCGGCCACCCTACCGACGCGAATTCTGACTGTCCTTCAGAGGAAAAGTGCCTGTTGTAAATGCAACCGGTACAAGTCTCTGTCATCCCGAATGAGGGCCAAATTGCGTCGCCAGCCAAGCCATAGGGCGCAAGGACCTCATGGGTCTTTCGAACCGTATCGCTTACAATCGCTTCACCACTAGCTGTCAGATGCTGCATCGCGCTCAAGTCAACGCCGTTCATACGCTCCCCGAAGTCGGGCTTTTCCGCATCAACGACAGTTCGGGCCAGGATGAAATTCGGAACAAATGATGTCGATACGCCGAAGTCGCTTGCAAGGCGCCAGAAAGCAGCAGGGTCTGACAAAACGGACGCGGCCGGAACATTGACGACGCTACTCCCGGAATAGGCCGGCCGCAACAGCCCGTTCATGAAGGCTCCGATGTGGTCAAACAACAGCCAGTTCAAATAGGTTCCGCCCGTACTAAGAGCGTTTTCCCGGAAGCATGCTGCAAGCGAAGTCAGGATCATACCATGCGTAAGGACCACCGCCTTTGGCAATCCTGTTGACCCTGAGGTCAGGCTGAGCATTGCCGTGGCATCCCGCCTGACCGGGCTGCTGAGTGTAAGATCAGACGGAGCTGAAGAACTCCGCAAATCCTCCAAGATTAGCAACTCTTCTTGATGATCGAATATCCGGTTCAACTGTCGGCGTGTCATGATTGCAGGATGATTGAAAAGATCGGTAAGATAACGGACCAACCGATCCCATCCGGATCTGTCGGCACTGTTCGGAGTTACCGGACACAAGGGAATACCGGCCGACAGGCATGCCCACGCAAGCGGAATGAAATCCTCCGCCCTGTCCAGAACCGCGACAACAACCCTGTCCCGGTTCAGCCCGGCTGCGTGCAATTGGTTCCGAAGACAACGGGCCTCTTCGAAAACATCGGCGTAGCTCTTCCGAACCGTACCGGCATCGCTTTCAAAAATGAATCTGCACCCTGCATTCTCAGGCACAGCTCGTTCAAGCATGTCCGCAAGATTTGAAGGCGGCTCTTCATGCAAGTCGAAACCTCTCTGAAGTTGCGTCCACATTGAAGAACTCCTGATCTAATTAACAAAATTCGTGAACATCAATCACAACAGACAAGTTCGAACAGATTTTAGCTGAAGCTCATATCGTTGCATCAATCCTGCAAACAAGTTTATAAATTGGAGACTCGAACCCTTCAGTGCACAATTTTATAAAAATATTAATTAATATTTTATTTGAAATAAATAATAATGTAATATTTTATCAGATAAAACTAATAAAATACTGCACCTGTTGAAAATAAAAAATTAATCCAGACATGAAGAGACGAAGAGATTAATTTTTAAATTAAGGATTTGTCATGACCGAGGAAATCCCCGGCAGTGAAAACCGCCCGGACAGTCAATCAGAAAAATTTGATTTTCAAACACGGGAAAGTGGACTCGCCCATGCTTGGAGTCGGCTGGATTATCGTGACGACGATATTGTCATTGCCAGCCACGGAAAGTCCGGCACCACATGGCTCCAGCAGATCGTCTGTCAGTTGATCTTTGACGGTGATCCGACCATCGCCCTTCAAGACAAGGCAGTTATGCTGGGTGGAAGACATCTTCCGCTTGATGAACAGCTTGATATTCTGGCAGCGCAAAAACACCGGCGTTTCATTAAGACACATGCGCGCGTCGAAGCCGTGAGCTTCTCAGACAGGATGAAATATATCTATATTGCACGGGACGGGAGAGACGTGGCCTGGAGCATGTTCAACATTGCCTCCAAACGAAATAACCAAAATTCACTGATCGGAAACTCAACGATTGAAAAATCGTGGCATCAACCCAAAGCACGACCAGCTACTGAGGAGCGGGATCCGGTGATTTTTTTCCGGGAATGGATGGCAAGTGACGGCTATCCCTTCTGGCCATTCTGGGCGAATATACGATCATGGTGGAATGTTCGAAACAGACCGAATGTGATGTTTCTGCATTACAACAATCTCAAGGAAGATCTTGAAAAATCGGTACATCAGATTTCCAGCTTCCTGGAATTGAATAAATCTGAAGCCGTCATCTCCAAAGCTGTCGAACATTCCGGATTTTCCTGGATGAAAAAAAACGCGGATCTGGTCGCACCATATGGTGGCAAACTCTGGCATGGAGGAGGCAAAACTTTCATCAACAAAGGCACCAATGGACGGTGGAAAGACCTGCTGTCCGCCGATGACGTGTCTGAATACGAAGCAAGGGCAAAAAGGGAACTCAGCCCGGACTGCGCCCACTGGCTTGCAACCGGGCGCCTGCTTTCCGGTGAGAGCCCCGCAGACCGCTGGAGCCGAACGCAGAATGGGCCCTGTCGCAATTTTTTTGATGTATACCGCTCTCACTCCAAAACCCGAATA
>NZ_SMMF01000873.1:0-23212 GCF_009711355.1 Roseibium sp. RKSG952
ATTGCCGCGCGAGCGGCTTCGTCCAAGGGCGGGAAACTGCCGAGGGACGCATTCCCCCACAAGTCGCAGAAAGCCGACACCACCTTGCGCGCATCGCCATGCCCGTGACCGACGGCCTTCAGCGCATTCGAGTAGTCCTTGTGACGCCGCCCTTTGATCGAAAGGCCACCAAGTTGCAATTGCGACGGGCGGCCATGATGCCCGGCAACGGCTGCGTAGAGTTGCTGCCGCGTCCATGGCTCACCGCCCAAGCGTGCGCCCAGTTCACCATCGAACTCGAAAAGCAGCACCTCGCTCAGCTCCCAATGCTTGAGCGTCTGCACTTTACGATATGCGAGCATGTCGCGAAAACTCTCGCTTATCTTTCCCAGATCGTGAAGCGCAATAAGGAGGGCGAAGGCTTGTTTCAGTTCGGGATCAAAAGGCGCGACTGCCATCAACCGCTCGGAAACAGCCGCAACATCGAGCATGTGATAGACGGCCGGGTGAGGCGGCAGGTTTGTGTCTGGAAAACTCTTTCCCGGCCAATTCAGAAACGTCAAACTCATTTCCCCTTGGAAGACGGTTTGGGCAGCCGGAACCAAAGGTCTGCGCTGAGACGACCGGTACTTTCCATGAATGGCGTTTTATGAGGTGTGATTTGTGATGTCGGTTCGCGACGGTTCCTTGCTCGCTTGTGCCACAATCCGGAACGCAGCACAGTTTTGAAGATCTTGCCAAAATGACAGGTTGGCGTACCGCTCGAACAGATCCGGAGGCAAAATGGTTCGCCGTTTTTGCGGCTTGACCTCCCTGCGGACCCGATGAAGTCCAGCGAGGCCCAGCTGGTTGTCGAATTCCGGAGCATCATAGATCACGTTCTGAAAATCGTGCTCGAATGCGGGTTCTTCCAGAAATTCATAGAGGAGCCGGATGACCTCGGCCGGTGCTGCGGTCAGGAGATCGTAATCGACAATCACCAGCCGGCTGGCCTGTTCGCCATAGCATGCCTCGCGAAGAGCCTGGTACGAATAGCCGACCAGCCGATTCGAACCGGCGAGCGCATCGACGCGCGTGTAGACCGTTGCCCTCTCGGAGGGGGTATTGAACAGCCGCGTGTTCTCGAAAGCATTGCTGCGAAACTGCCTTTCGAGACTGTCCAGAACCCATGCGACATTCCGTACTGTACAGATCAATTTGGCGTTCGGGAACAGTGTCATCAGCGCGGGCAATTCCGCTGTCCAGCCGCGGTTCGTATCAAAAATCACAGGCTGTTCCCGCTCGGCATAGTAGTTGGAAAACAGGCCTTTCAGAATGGATTCGCGTTGGGCAGGTGTGACCATGGAGGACAATTCGCTGCCAGCGGAGACCTGAGCGACAATGCCTTGAAACAAGGTGGCGATCGGGCTCGACATTCCTGCGTGAAACCGAGGGTTCTGCCGAAGAATTGCGGATAAAAGGGTCGACCCGGAGCGGGGCAGACCTGAAATAAAATGGATTGTTTTCAATGGTACAACCTCCGTGTTGCTTCCGTGCAAATCCTAAGCGAATTCGGCGCAAGAATTTAAGTCATATCTGACAGTAAAATTCCGTGAGGTTGAAAATACCATCATATTGCTTGGAAAAACAAAACCGGATTTTGACGGGCGGGCAGGAGAGTGTGTAGTCAAGGGGTCAGTGTGGCATCGGTTTTGTTTGGCGGCACGCGGAAAAGAAATCCGCAAGGCCCGAGCGGCCGGTAACTCATGGAGGGTGGGGCGAACCGACCCAAAGCAAGCCTGATACATGCTTGCCGGCGAATTTCGCACAAAGTGCTTGATGCGCACCGGCAGGCTATACATGCGATGGATTTATCCGTTGTCAGGGCAGTCATCCAACCGAGATCAATTCATGTCCAAGCAGTAGGACGGTAAACACATCTATCAAGCGTGCCGCCTGATCGAGAATGTGTTTCACCAGGATCAAAGACCCCTTGTCATAGAAAAACGATGCGAATAGACGCCAAGTCTGTTCTCCTGAAACGAACCGTTCTGAGCGCCCTATTTGCCGCACACTGACTGCCGACGGGCCCTAGTTTGTCCGGGACGGTCGCGGAGACGATGGCCGGGTAAGGACATAAAGGGCGCTCGCTGCCATGAACAGGCTGACAAGTCCCAGCGTCCAGATGCCGGGGGTGGCGGTCAGATAAAACAGGGTGTATCCGAATGCCATGCCGGTTATGGCCAGCAGTTTGGCTTTTGGCGGGATTACACCATTTTCACGCCAGGCGATGACGGGGGGGCCAAATGTCGGATGGGCCAGGAGGCGGCGCTCAAGTTCCGGCGATGACCGGGCAAAACATCCCGCAGCGAGGATGAAAAAGATCGTTGTCGGCAAGACCGGCAAGACCGCGCCCACCGCGCCTGCGCCAATACACAAAATTCCGAGCAACTTGTATGTCGCGCGCCGCAAACGAGCCTCCGTAAACTCGCGGCCGGAGGAGGAAAGGCCGCACGTCGTTTGTTGTGCTTATACGCGAAACTGTATCGCCTTGCAGCCTTTCATAAGGTCGCAACACGGGCAGCCATTCCGGCGGCTCAACCGGGTGGGAAGCCCGGCGAAGATCGCCGGGCTCTGCTGCTTCCTGAAATCAGGCAAACATGAAGTCGTTTGCATCAACGGTGGACGCGCTGACGTTTTCAAGGATGATTTCGTCATCGCCAAAGTTGATGCTGGTATCGGAGCCGAGTGAAATGATATCCAGAAGATCGAAATTGATCGATACACCACTTTGTCCGTCGTCAAGGACGATGATGTCGGTGCCGGTCTGGAAATCGGTGATCGTATCGGTGTTGGCCGACGGGCTCTCATTGGTGAAGAAGTAGAAGACATCAGCTCCGCTGCCACCGGTCAGGACATTGTCCTGATCGTTTGCGACCAGATAGTCGTCACCGCGGCCGCCGATCGCATTTTCGATTTCCGTTCCGCGGGCGATCATCAGATTGCCGTCCACACCGCGCACGCTGGAGATCGATTCCTCCCGCAGGTCGAGAATTTGATCGTAGTAGCTCGAGCTGAAGTCGATTGTATCTTCGCCGCCGTCATCGACAATGGTGTAAGTTGTCGAGCGGCTGTAGGTGGTGAGGTGTTCCCACGCGGTGCCGGCATTGCTGTTGTCACCATAGGTGGTGTCACCGGTGCGTGTGGTCCCGGCCGAGCCATATAGATTTTGAATCGCGATGACGTCGGCAATCTGCGGCGTCGCAACGTAGGCAAAATCCGCATCGATATAGGTGTTTTCATTCTGGCTGAAGTAGGACATGACCGTGCCCTGCCAGGAATCGTTCAGATAAAGATTGTCCTGGCCATAATCCGCGGAACCATTGTAGTTGCTGGCGTGGCCGAGACCCAGCGCGTGGCCGATTTCGTGGACATATGTCTGGAACGAATAGTTGCTCAGATTGTTGCCGTCACGCGCGATCCACGATGTGGACACGTTGACATGGGAGCTTTCAATATTTCCGAACCGGTCCAGATTGGAATAGGCATAGGCGCCGCTGTCGTTGTCATCGAACGTGATGTCCGCAGCACCGTTGGTGGAAACAAAGTTCAGGCCAGTCGCATCGGACCACATTTCCAGCGCGTAATAGGCGTAGAGCTGCCCTTTCGAGGTGAGGGCCGAATAGTTGACCGTGATTGTTCCGCCGACCTGGACATCAAAGGACCGTGTTGGCTCTCCGGTTGCGTCCCAATAGTCATCGGTTAATTGATAGGCAATCTGGTCGTAGGAATATGCTGTGGCCATTTTCTGTTCCCGATTTGTAATACTGGTCTGTTTTTGGCCGCTTCCGGCGGCCTTTTAGATGTGGATTCCATTAGAGGTTAGTCATCTAAAGGAGCAACTAAAGGGTGTATATCTTGAATGATATTGCAAGATAAAAAGTGACATTTGTGGAAAAAAAGAGGCGTCTGAAAAAAACCTGACTATTGTCACTATAATAATCTCAAGCACCTGAATTAAATAGAATAAATATCACGGGAGGTATACTGATGGGCGAGCGTCTTTGAACCCGGCCAGCTTAGAAAAGAAACACTGGATATATCTGGAAATACAATCTTAAGTTTATACTCGGCCTTTGCGCTCATGGCGGTTTTGAAGCCCGGCACCATGCCCGTCATTCTAGTTTTGACGTTACGCCCCGGTGACGGTTTCAATAAAATGGAAGGCTAGGATTGTGCGAAGCTTGCCCCCGGAATTTTGGAGTCAGTAGGTTGAAATTCCCCTGATAGTTGGTGGTGCCCGGTTGTGGGTGATTAAAAAATGGTCAGGCTTGGCTGGCCGGGTGAGTTAAAAACAGTTGCCAAAGACGCTGATGCGCTAAAAATGCGCGTAGGGCGGCATGGTGCGGGGTATTCGTGCAAGTCGTTCGCAGGGAAGGCTGGCTGGAATGACCAAAAGGAAAACAAAGGATGACCCGGGACGAGGGCGGATGGCCATGAGGATCAGAAACTATTTCCTGACGGGGCTTGTGATCGCTGGCCCAATCGGGATTACGCTTTGGCTGACATGGACATTCATTCAATGGGTCGACGGCTGGGTGAAGCCGCTGGTGCCACGCGTCTACAACCCCGACACATATTTGCCGTTTGCGGTTCCGGGCTTCGGGCTGATCGTGGCGGTTTTTATCATCACGGTCGTCGGGTTTCTGGCTGCAAATTTCGCCGGGCGCAGCCTGATCTCCTTCGGAGAATCACTGGTTGGCCGGATGCCGCTGGTTCGCAACCTCTATAGCGGTCTCAAGCAGATTTTCGAGACAATACTGGACGAGCGCGGCAACACTTTCTCGAAGGCGGCATTGGTCGAATATCCGCGCAAAGGGCTGTGGGCCATTGCCTTCATTTCCACAAATACGAAGGGGGAAGTCGCAAAGCGGCTCGATGACACTGCGGAAACTGTCTCGGTCTTTTTGCCGACCACACCCAATCCGACATCGGGCTTTCTGCTTTTTGTGCCGCGAACGGATGTGATCGAGTTGTCGATGTCGGTTGAAGATGCCGCCAAACTCGTCATTTCGGCCGGATTGGTCAATCCGGACTACCCGGAGATTGTTGCAGAGCACATTGAGGAAGCGCCGGACTCCGAGCGCAAGGCCGGTTGACAAGAGCGCCTTGCCGGATGTGGCGGGCTGGCAAATCCGGCACGCGAACCTTCGAACGTGTGCCGGAATGGTCCGGATCGCCAACGATACCGGTCAGGCGAACATGAAGTCTTCCGCTCCAAGACTGGTCGTGTCGACATTCTCCAGAATGATCTCGTCATCGTCGTAAAGAATGCTGGTTCCGGATCCGGCGTCGGCAAACTCCAGTTGATCATAGCCGAAAGTTGTGCCGCTCACGCCGTCATCAATATAGATGATGTCGGACCCGTCTTCGAAATCCGTGATGGTGTCGGAATTCGCCGAGGCACTTTCGTTCGTATAAAAAAGAAATATGTCCGAACCGCTCCCGCCGGTCAGGGTGTTGTCGAGGTCGTTGGCGATGATTGTGTCATCGCCGCTGCCGCCGATGGCATTTTCGATTCCGGTGCCCTCGGCAATGATCAGGCTTCCTTCAACGCCCCGAACATCGGAAATGGCACCTTCGCGCAAGTCGAGGACCTGATCGTCGAAACTCGAGCTGTAGTCCAGTGTGTCAATACCGCCATCGTCGACAATCGTATAGGTCGTCGGTGTCTGGGAAGTCGCAGCCTGATTGAGGACCACGCCAGCGGTCCCGTTGTCGCCGTAGGTCGTATCTTCGGTTCGGGTGGTCGAGGTCGTTCCGTAGAGGTCCTGGATGGCGAGGACGTCTGCGGCCTGGGGTGTCGCCACATAGGCAAAATCGGCATCGACGTCGGTGTTTTCTTCCTGGTCGAAGTAGGACATGATCGTCGCTTGCCACGAGTCATTGTCATACAAGTTGTCGACGCCGTATTGGGCCGAGCCGTTATAGTCGCCTGCATGGCCGAGCCCGAGGGCATGCCCGATTTCATGGACATAGGTCTGGAAGGTGTAGTTGCTGAAGTCGTAGCCGTCGCCGGGGTTCCAGTCATCTGAAATGTTGACGTAGGAACTTTCTATAGTGCCGTTCCGGTCTACTTCGCTTGTGGTGTAGGCGCCGCTGTCATTGTCATCGAAGGTAATGTCGGCGTTTCCCTGAACGACCTCGAACTCCAGTCCGGTCGCATCGGACCACATTTGCAATGCAAAATGCGCATAGAACTTCCCGAGCGGAGTCAGGCCAGTATAGTCGACGGTGATTGTGCCGCCTTCTTCCACGTCGAAAGATCGTGGACTGTCCCCTCGGGAGGTCCAAAAATCGGTCGAAAGCTGCTCCGCGAGCTCTTCAGTCGTGTCGGATTGCGTGTCTTCTTCAATCTCTAAGCGTTCAGATATATTGGTACTCTGAAATCCTTGTAAAAACGCGTATCTCATCCCCGGCTTCCACTCTTTGTTTGTTTTCTATTACTTTCATTGTTTTTCAGGCGGGTAGGTTGTTGTCCAAAGAAATTCCACGGTGAAAAATCCGGATTACCTACGCCTATGAGAGTAAGAGAGAGGAATTGTGTGAAATCGTAGGCGGGCTCTTGGTGATTTTGTGAAATAACGATAATTTGTAGGTTGGGGACGAAGTTTGCACTTTGTATACGGCCTCTGGTGCCGGATAGCCGGACCAGAAGGTTTTCAGGTGTTCAAGCGAGTTGTTTTACCCGGCCCTTAGAAGGCGGATCGCTTCGTCGCGTCCGAACAGATAAAGCAGGCAACGCAAGGCGTCGCCACGCGGGCCCTTGAGGTCCGGATCCGTTTCAAGGATCAACCTTGCATCGTCACGGGCAATCTCCATCAGGTCCGCATGATCCTCGAGCCGGGCAACCCTGAAGCCGGGCGTTCCCGATTGCCGCGTACCCAGAATTTCGCCGCCACCGCGCAAGCGCAGGTCTTCCTCGGCAATCAGAAAGCCGTCATTGGTTTCGCGCATGATGTTGAGTCGGGCTGCGGCCGTTTCCCCCAAGGGGGCCTTGAAGAGCAGCACGCAGGAGGAGGGCTTGTCGCTCCGTCCGACACGGCCGCGCAGCTGGTGAAGCTGGGCGAGGCCGAACCGCTCGGCGTGCTCGATGACAATGATGGTTGCATCGGGAACATCGACGCCGACTTCAATCACCGTTGTTGCAACCAGTATGCGGGTTTCGCCGGATTTGAAGGAGGCCATGGCCGCATCTTTCTCATCCGCGCTCATCCGTCCATGGATCAGCGACACCTTTTGGCCGAGTGCTTGTTCCAGCACCTTATGCCGGTCCTCGACCGCAGCCAGATCGATCTTTTCGGATTCTTCCACCAGCGGGCACACCCAATAGGCTTTTTGCCCGGATGAAATCGCAGCGCCGATCCGGCCGACAATTTCGTCAAGCCGGTCGAGAGACACGGATACGGTTGTGACCGGTTTCCGGCCTGCAGGCTTTTCGGTGAGGCGGGAGACGTCCATGTCGCCAAAACAGGTCAGCACAAGCGTTCGCGGAATGGGGGTGGCGGTCATCACCAGAACATCTACCCCATTGCCCTTTGCGGAAATGGCAAGCCGTTGATGCACGCCAAACCGGTGTTGTTCGTCAACGACTACAAGTCCCAGGTTCTGAAAGGTCACGGATCCCTGAAATAGGGCGTGGGTGCCGACCACAAGGTCAATCTCACCGGCGTTCAATTTTTCTTGCAGGATCCGGCGTTGTTTCTGGGTATCCTTGCCGGTCATCAGCGCCAGACGGATGCCGGCAGCCTCGCATAATGGTTGCATGGACGCAAAATGTTGCCGGGCAAGGATTTCCGTTGGCGCCATCAGCGCTCCTTGGGCACCGGTTTCAATCACCTGAGCGAGAGCCGCGAGCGCCACAACGGTTTTGCCCGCTCCGACATCGCCCTGAAGCAGGCGCAGCATCCGGATTGGTTCCGCAAGGTCGGAATTGATGTCCTTGACCGCTGCAGCCTGTCCGTCGGTGAGCGAAAAGGGCAGGGCGGAGATCACTTTCTGCTGCAAGGTCCCTGAGGGCTTTCGGGAAACTCCGCCAAGCTGCCGCATGGATTTCCGGACAAGGGCGAGGGCCAGTTGGCTTGCCAGCAACTCGTCATAGGCAATCCGGCGGATATTGGCGCCTTCAGGCGACAGGTCGTCCTGTTCTTTCGGGTTGTGGACCGCTCTCAACGCTTCATCGAAACCGGGCCACATATTGCGCTCCAGAAAAGCGCCGTCTTGCCACTCCGGCAGAACCGGCAGACGCTGCAAGGCTGCTCCAAGAGCCTTTTGCAGGGTTTTTCCGGCAAGCCCGGCGGTCATCGGGTAGACCGGTTCGATTGCCGGCATGCTCGCGGCTTCTTCAAGGCTGAGCAGATAGTCGGGATGGACCATTTGCGGCCGTTCGTTGAACCACTCGACCCTGCCGGAGACCACGCGGACCTCGCCTTCGGGGAACATCTTTTCAAGCCAGTCGCGCCGTGGGTGGAAGAACACGAAAGTGATCGACCCGGTCTGGTCGAATGCCGTAATCCGGTAGGGTGCGCGGCCACCGCGCGGGCCGGGATGGTGGCGGTCGATCGTGACCTGCAGCGTGACGATCTGGCCGTTTTCCGAATAGGCAATCCCCGGTCTGTGCCGCCGGTCGATCAGGCTGTGGGGCACGTGAAACAGCAGATCTGCGAGTGTTGCCTCGCGGTCCTGCCGGTCCGCCACAAGCCCGGAAATCGTCTTGGCGATCTTCGGGCCTATGCCTTGAAGGGAAGAGACCGGGGCAAACAAGGGGTCGAGGACCGAGGGGCGCATGAACAATCCGCTTAATTGATTGCAACTGGTGGGTAATTCAAACCGTTTTTGGCATGAAGCGGCTTTCACGTGCAAACATCGAGCCTTCAGACGCTGACAGAAGCCGTGGACAGCGTTATATAGCGGGCAACGTGCGGAGCCATCGGCTTGATTGCCGGTCCTGCCGGCTCCGCGCACCCGTTACGAACCAGGGAAATGGACATTGCCATGAGCGATCACGCAATAGGGAGCGGTCTTGATGCTGCGCCGGACCGCAGCCCGCGCCGCAAGAAAATCCTGTTCCGGTGCTGGCATCGCGGCATGAAGGAAATGGATCTTCTTCTGGGCGGTTTTGCGCAAGCGAAAATCGATGAGCTCGACGAGGATCAGCTGGCAGCCCTTGAGCATCTCCTGACCGCGCATGATCAGGATCTTTATGCCTGGATGACCGGCCGCAAGCCGCTGCCCGCGGAATGGGACAGTCCGCTCTACCGCCAGATCATCGCCTATTACGACAGCCAGATCGCCCTGGGCGCGAAGGCCTGAAGCTGACAATTGGGAAAAGACGACGTGTTTGAAAGCCTGTTGAAAGACAAGGCCAATATCACGCTTGCGAGCGTGCCGGATGGGGCCGAAAGCTATGCACTCTCCAGAATACTGGAGGAATTGACCGACCCGGGTCTGGCGCTGGTGTTCGTCGCTCGTGATGCCACGCGCATGCAGATGGTCACCGAAGCGCTCGCGTTTTTCGCGCCCGATGTTGAGGTCTTGCAGCTTCCCGCCTGGGATTGTCTGCCCTACGATCGCGTCTCGCCCAATGCGGCAATCAGCGCCCGGCGCTTGCTGGCGCTCGGCCAGTTGGCGCACGGGATTTCGGGCAGGAAGCGTGTCGTCCTGATGACTACGGTCAATGCCGCCTTGCAACGGCTGCCGGAGCGCGGCTGGATGGCCGAACAAACGCTCGCGATGGCACCCGGCAACCGGGTCGACATGAACACGATTTCCGGCTGGCTGGAGCGCAACGGTTTTTCCAGAACGCCAACCGTTCGTGAAACAGGCGAATACGCCGTGCGTGGCGGGATTGTGGATTTGTTCGCTCCCGGTGCCGAAGAGCCTGTGCGGCTTGATTTTTTTGGCGACACGCTTGAATCGATCCGTGCCTTCGATCCGGAGACCCAGCGGACATCCAAACAGCTCAAGCGGCTTGATCTGGTGCCGATGAGCGAAGTGGTGCTGACCGATGAGGCAGTCTCCCGCTTCCGGAAGGCGTATTTGTCGTCCTTCGGGGCTGCGAGCCGTGATGATGTGCTCTACCAATCAATCAGCGACGGGCGCCGGTATGCCGGAATGGAGCATTGGCTGCCCCTGTTTCACGAACGGCTTGAAACCCTGTTCGATTATATTGGCGAGACGCCCGTCGTACTGGACGGCATGGCAGCTGACGCGGTCCGGGAGCGTCTGGAGCAGGTCGGTGAACACTATCAGGCGCGCCGTGAAGCCCGGGAAGCCGGAACAAGCGCCGGAACGGTTCCCTACATGCCGGTCGAGCCGGAGCGGCTCTACTTCGGTCAGGATGAATGGACCACAGCTTTAGCCGATACGGCATCTGCTGCCCTTGATCCATTTACCCCTCCGCCGGGGCAGGGAAAGACGGTTATCAACCTTGAAGGCAGGCAGGGGCGCAGCTTCGCGGCGGAGCGGGCAGCTGGCGATATCAACATTTTTGACGCTCTCGCAGGTCATGTCCGCGCGCTCCACAAGGATGGCAAGCGCGCGGTGGTCGCCTGCTGGTCGGACGGATCAAGGGACCGGCTGGGGCAAATACTGAACGATCACGGGCTCGGTGCGATACAGGAAGCGGCCAGCTTCTCGGAAGTGCAAGCCTTGCCGGAAAAGACAGCGGCACTTGTGGTTTTGGGGATTGAGCAGGGGTTTGAGCTTCCGGCTACTGCAATCATCGGCGAGCAGGATGTTCTGGGCGACCGGCTGGTGCGCAAGAGCCGCCGCAAGTCCAAGGGTGCCAATGTCATCACCGAAGCCACCGGCCTTGCCGAGGGCGACCTTGTCGTTCACGTCGATCACGGTATTGGCCGGTTTATCGGGCTCAAGACGATTGAAGCCGTTGGTGCGCCGCATGACTGTCTGGAACTGCAATATGCAGGCGGCGACAAGCTGTATCTGCCGGTCGAGAACATCGAACTACTGTCCCGGTACGGCTCCGAAGACACCGAAGCCCAGCTCGACAAACTGGGTGGCGGCGCATGGCAGGCACGCAAGGCCAAGCTCAAGAAACGCATTCTTGAGATCGCTGACGGACTGATCAAGACGGCGGCATCCCGGGCGTTGAAAACCGCACCTGTGGTCGAGGCTCCTGAAGGCGTTTATGACGAGTTCGCGACCCGGTTTCCCTATGAGGAAACCGAGGACCAGCTCAACGCGATTGATGCCGTCTTTGATGATTTGTCGTCCGGCCGGCCGATGGACCGGCTGGTCTGCGGCGATGTCGGCTTCGGCAAGACGGAAGTTGCCCTGCGTGCTGCATTTCTGGCGGCCATGTCGGGCCGCCAGGTCGCGGTCGTGGTGCCGACAACCCTGCTCGCCCGGCAGCATTTCCGGACATTCTCCGAAAGGTTCCACGGGCTTCCGATCAATGTGGCACATGCTTCACGGCTTGTTCCGGCGCGCGAGCTGACGGCCACAAAAAAGGGGGTGACCGACGGCACCGTTGATATTGTCGTCGGCACACACGCGCTGCTCGGCAAGGGTGTCAAATTCCGCGATCTCGGACTGCTGATCATCGACGAGGAGCAGCATTTCGGCGTGAAACACAAGGAGCGGCTCAAGGAGCTGAAAACCGATGTGCATGTGCTGACATTGTCGGCCACGCCCATCCCGCGCACGCTTCAATTGGCACTGACAGGGGTCAGGGAATTGTCGCTGATTGCGACCCCGCCGGTCGATCGGCTGGCAGTGCGTACCTTTGTATCGCCTTTTGACCCGCTTGTGGTGCGTGAAGCCCTGCTGCGTGAGCATTATCGAGGTGGCCAGAGCTTCTACGTCTGTCCACGCCTAGCTGACCTTGCCGACCAGCAACAGTTTCTGGAAGAAAGCGTTCCGGAGTTGAAAGTGGCCGTCGCTCATGGCCAGATGCCGCCGGGCGAACTCGAAGACGTGATGAATGCCTTCTACGAAGGCAAATACAACGTGCTTCTGTCGACGACGATTGTCGAAAGCGGGCTCGACATACCGACTGCCAATACCCTGATTGTTCATAGGGCCGACATGTTCGGTCTTGCGCAGCTTTACCAGTTGCGGGGCCGGGTGGGGCGTTCGAAAACCCGGGCCTATGCGCTTTTCACCGTGCCTGCGAACAAGAAGCTTACGGCACCGGCCGGGAGGCGTCTCAAGGTTCTGCAATCGCTCGAAACGCTCGGTGCGGGCTTCCAGCTGGCGAGCCATGATCTGGATATTCGCGGGGCAGGGAACCTGCTTGGCGAAGAACAGTCCGGCCACGTCAAGGAAGTCGGGTTCGAACTCTACCAGCAGATGCTGGAAGAAGCGGTTGCCCAGCTGAAGGACGGTGGTGCGGAGATCGGCGAAGAACAGTGGTCGCCGCAAATCAATATCGGCACTCCGGTGCTGATTCCTGAAGATTATGTTCCCGACCTGCAATTGCGGCTCAATCTCTATCGCCGCTTGGGCGATCTGACCGAAGCCGGGGAAATCGACGCCTTTGGCGCCGAAATGATCGACCGGTTCGGACCGCTGCCGGAAGAAGTGCAGCATCTATTGAAGATCGTCTTCATCAAGGGGCTGTGCCGCAAAGCAAATATCGAAAAGGTGGACGCTGGCCCGAAAGGCATCGTCATCACCTTCCGCAACAGCGAGTTTGCCAATCCGGCAGGTCTTGTAAGCTACATCTCCGAACAGGGCGTACTCGCCAAGATCCGCCCGGATCAACGAGTGGTTCTGACCCGGGATTGGCAAAACACCGACACGCGCCTGAAGGGGGCAGCCACGGTTCTGACCAAGCTGTCACGGCTTGCGGCTGCGGCATAACCTTCGTTTCAACAGGTGGCGCTTCAGATTTCATCTGAGTGCCATGCCTGTTCCCCGACCAAGGGTACGAAGGCGACGTCGCACAGATTTTCAGTCCGGAATGTCTCTTCCCCGGTGCGGGTGATGCGTTGGAGCTTTTGATAGCAGAGCTGTTCGCCAACCGGAACCACTAGGCGGCCACCGGTTTTGAGCTGTTTTTTCAATCTGTCCGGCGCAACGGGGGCGCCCGCGGTTACGATAATGCCATCGAATGGCGCTTGGCTGGGCAACCCGAGACAGCCATCGGCGCATTGCACTTGCACGTTGGTGTAACCTGCCGTTGCCAGATTGTCTTTGGCCTGATCAGCAAGGCTCGGAATGCGTTCGATGCTGATCACGTCAGCACCGATTTCAGCCAGAACCGCCGCCGCGTAGCCGCTTCCAGTGCCGATTTCCAGCACGCTGTCGCCCGGTTTGCAATCAAGGGCCTCCGCCATGTAAGCGACGATATAGGGTTGGGAAATAGTCTGCCGATGGCCAATCGGCAACGGGCGGTCGGTGTATGCGTAAGGTTGTTCTGTTTGGGGAACAAACAGGTGGCGGGGCACCTTTTCCATAGCCGTCAGCACGCGTTCACTGGAGACGCCACGCGCTGCGATCTGGCGCAGGACCATTTCTTTTCTCCGCGCTTCGCTGGGCGTGAGATCGCGCATTGGGCGTTGCCTGTCTGGACCCTTGTCGTCAAACCGGAACTGGCCGAACTGTGTCCGAGTTTCGCTGTTGGCCGAAAACCCGGCTTTCAATTGAATTTTCTCGCGAGTATTGCATTTGGTTGCATGTAAGTATTTACCGCATTGTATTCAGGATGTTAAATATAATCCTATGTGAAGTTTTCCGAAATAACTTCACCAAGTTTCTGTGCGCTGCACACATTTCGTCGCACCCTGTTGAATGCTCCTGTAGAGACCCGATCTTTCCCTACGGAAAGGAGTTGGCAATATGCTACACCAAACAGGCTTTGAAGGTATCGCGCTCAACAGTCATCGTGAGCCCGCCGACCTTCGTGATCGTATCGCCTTGCGGACGGTCAAATTCATGCGGGTCTTTGCCGACACGTTTTTTCGCAAGCGCTATGGCCACCGCGCTGTCGTTCTGGAAACCGTGGCAGCGGTGCCGGGCATGGTCGGAGGAATGCTGCAGCATTTGCGGGCGCTCAGGCTGATCCGTGACGACGAGGGCTGGATCCGCGAGCTTCTTGACGAGGCGGACAATGAGCGGATGCATTTGATGACATTTATCAAGATCGCAAAGCCCAGCAGGCTAGAGCGCGCGATCATCCTGCTCGCGCAAGGGATCTTTTTCAATCTCTATTTCCTGCTCTATCTGATCTCGCCCAAGACGGCCCACCGCGTTGTGGGATATCTCGAAGAAGAAGCGGTCATCAGTTACACGCAGTATCTCGCCGAAGTGGAAAGCGGACGCACAGAAAATGTCGCGGCGCCGAAAGTTGCCATCGACTACTGGGGGCTGCCGCAAACTGCACGCCTGTCCGACGTGATCATTGTGGTCCGGGCTGACGAAGCTGGCCACAGGGACAAGAACCACGGATTTGCCGACGCGCTCTCGTCTTGAGGCGCGTCGCAAGTCGCATATCACCAACGTTTTTTTTGGCCTTGAACGGTGCCCGAGTTGCGCGAGCCGGCCGATAGGTACTTCGTGTTTATAATACCTGTATTGTCAAAATGATTATCCACCTGCGGCGAGGCAGTTATTCCTTGTTGAGTATGGGCTGGCTGGCGGCGTTTAAACCCTCTGTTAAGGCTGAAGCGGGCAATATAACAAACCTGCGGCAAATCGCTTTTCGTCAAGGTTTTATCCGTGCCAGCACAAACCAGACAGCGCAAGCAATCCATCCTTCGGCGCCTGATTATACCGTTTGCGGCCTGTGCCACTCTGGTTTACTTCGGGTTTCATGCTCTCAATGGTGAATTGGGATTGGTTGGCCGGGCGCGGATCGAGCATCAGGTGCGGGAGCTTGAGGTCCGTTTGAAAGCCGTTACAAGCGAACGGCAGGAGCTGGTCGCCCGCGTAAGTCTGCTTCGCCCGGAAAGTCTCGACCCTGACATGGTTGACGAGCGGGCGCGTCTCAATCTTAATCTGGTTCATCAGGATGAACTCGTCATCCTGCGTCCAGGGCACAGCTATCAGGAAGTGAACTGAAATCAGGTTGATTGACTTTCGTTAACCTGATTTCTGTTTATTCTAAAAAACGTAGTAATTACAAAAAATTAAATATCTTACGCCGTCAAATGTCGGCACTTGGATTGACAAGGGGAGCAGTTTAACCTCCGCTTGCCTCTCCATGGGGAAACGTCACGTTGAGATGAGGGATATGGCCGCAAGCTCAAAGTCTTCCACCGGCGCGCGCTCCAAAAGCGCTGCCAG
This sequence comes from Roseibium sp. RKSG952, assembly GCF_009711355.1. NCBI lineage: Bacteria > Pseudomonadati > Pseudomonadota > Alphaproteobacteria > Hyphomicrobiales > Stappiaceae > Roseibium > Roseibium sp. RKSG952. The sequence goes on from NZ_SMMF01000873.1 coordinate 15,268, forward strand.
CCGGACCCGCGGTGCCGCCAAGACGGCCGCGCCTGCGATCATCGAGTTCGACAAGGACCAGGAACTCCACGCCTACCGCGAAATGCTGCTGATCCGGCGGTTCGAGGAAAAGGCCGGGCAGCTTTACGGCATGGGCCTGATCGGTGGGTTCTGTCACCTTTACATTGGTCAGGAGGCTGTCGTGGTCGGCCTGCAGATGGCCAAGAAAGACGGTGACCAAATGATCACCGGTTACCGCGACCACGGCCACATGCTTGCCATGGATCTCGATCCCAAGGGCGTCATGGCCGAGCTCACCGGCCGACGCGGCGGGTTGTCCAAGGGCAAGGGCGGCTCCATGCACATGTTCTCCAAGGAAAAGAATTTCTACGGCGGCCATGGGATCGTTGGCGCGCAGGTGTCTCTGGGGACCGGGCTGGGCTTTGCCAACAAGTATCGCGGTGATGGCAGCGTCTCGATGACCTTCTTCGGCGACGGCGCGTCGAACCAGGGGCAGGTTTACGAGAGCTTCAATATGGCCGAGCTGTGGAAGCTGCCGGTCATCTATGTGATCGAGAACAACAAGTACGGCATGGGCACCAGTGTGGAGCGCGCGTCGTCAACCACCGACCTGTCTCAACGCGGCGCGTCTTTCAACATCCCAGGCGAACAAGTTGACGGCATGGATGTGCGCGCCGTGATGGCTGCCTCCGAGAAGGCGCTGGACTGGTGCCGCTCCGGCAAGGGGCCGTACATTCTGGAGATGATCACCTACCGCTACCGCGGTCATTCCATGTCCGATCCCGCGAAATACCGGTCCAAGGACGAGGTCCAGAAGATGCGGACCGAACACGACCCGATCGAACAGGTGCGCAAGCGCCTGCTGGAAAATGGTTGGGCAACGGAAGACGAGCTGAAGGCTCTGGACAAGGAAGTCCGCGCTGTTGTCGCCGAGGCGGCCGAGTTCGCCCAGACCGATCCGGAGCCGGATGCATCCGAGCTCTACACAGACATTCTGCTTTAAGGCGGGGAGACATCATGCCGATTGATATTCTGATGCCGGCCCTGTCGCCGACCATGGAAGAGGGAAAGCTCTCCAAGTGGCTCAAGGCCGAGGGGGACACCGTTTCCGCAGGCGACGTGATCGCCGAGATTGAAACCGACAAGGCGACCATGGAAGTCGAAGCGGTGGACGAAGGAACCATGGGGAAGATCCTCGTTCCTGAAGGCACCGATGCGGTCAAGGTCAACGAGAAAATCGCGGTTCTGCTCGGTGAAGGCGAAGACGCAAGCGCCCTTGATGCGGCTGCCGCTGCACCTGCACCGGCGGCAGCACCAACGGTTGCCGAAACACCAGCGCCGGTTCCGGCAGCAGCAGCGCCTGCACCTGTTGTGGAAGCTGCCGCCGACCCGGAAATCCCCGAAGGCACACAAATGAAATCCTCCACGGTTCGCGAAGCCCTGCGCGACGCGATGGCAGAGGAAATGCGCCGCGACGGAGATGTCTTCGTCATGGGCGAGGAAGTCGCCGAATATCAGGGCGCCTACAAGATCACGCAGGGCCTCCTCGACGAGTTCGGCGACAAGCGGGTGATCGATACGCCGATCACCGAGCACGGCTTTGCCGGATTGGGTGTCGGTGCGGCAATGGCCGGTCTGAAGCCAATCGTCGAGTTCATGACCTTCAACTTCGCCATGCAGGCGATTGACCAGATCATCAACTCTGCGGCCAAGACCCTTTACATGTCCGGCGGCCAGATGGGGGCGCCGATCGTGTTCCGAGGCCCGAATGGCGCTGCTGCCCGCGTTGGCGCGCAGCACTCGCAGGATTACGCCAGCTGGTACGCGCATGTGCCGGGTCTCAAGGTTGTCCAGCCCTACTCGGCTGCTGACGCAAAGGGACTTCTGAAGGCTGCGATCCGCGACCCGAACCCGGTCGTGTTCCTCGAAAACGAAATCCTCTACGGACACACCTTCGAAATTCCCGACATGGATGATTTCGTTCTGCCGATCGGCAAGGCGAAGATCGAGCGCGCAGGGACCGATATCACCCTGGTTTCCTGGGGTATCGGCATGACCTACGCCCTGAAGGCGGCGGAAGAGCTGGCCGGAATGGGTATATCGGCGGAAGTGATCAATCTGCGCACCATCCGCCCGCTTGATATCGACACGGTTCTGGCATCCGTGCGCAAGACCGGCCGGATTGTCACCATCGAGGAAGCCTTCCCGATGTGCTCGGTGTCGTCGGAAATTGCCTATCAGGTTCAGGAAAAGGCCTTCGATTATCTCGATGCGCCGATCCTGCGGGTGACCGGCAAGGATGTGCCCATGCCTTATGCGGCAAATCTGGAAAAGCTGGCGCTGCCGAATGTTCAGGAAGTCATCGACGCGGCCAAGGCCGTGACCTACACAGCCTGAGGCGAGGGAGGCGGTCATGCCAATCAACATCACCATGCCGGCGCTCTCTCCGACCATGGAAGAGGGCAATCTGGCCAAATGGCTGGTCAAGGAAGGCGACGCGGTTTCGGCCGGTGACGTCATTGCCGAGATCGAAACCGACAAGGCGACCATGGAAGTGGAAGCCGTGGACGAGGGAACGGTCGGCAAGATCGTCGTTCCGGAAGGAACAGCCGGTGTGAAAGTCAACGCACTGATTGCCGTGCTGCTGGAAGACGGTGAGGACGCGGCAGACCTTGATGCGGCAGCTGCTCCTGCGGCTTCTGCTGCCACACCGGCTCCGGCTGCCGAAACCGCTCCTGCACCGGAGGTTCCGGCCCAGACTGCAGCTCCCGCGCAGCCGGCTGGTCCGGCTCCGGTTGCAGCCTCTGGCGACCGGATCTTTTCCTCGCCGCTGGCAAGGCGCCTTGCCAAGCTGAATGGTCTCGATCTTGCCCAAATCACTGGCTCCGGCCCGCATGGCCGGATCGTGAAGAAGGACATCGAGGCAGCTCTTGAACAGGGTGTCGGCAAACCGGCCGCGGAAGCAGTTGCGGCGAGCGCACCTGCGCCCGCTGCTGCGGCAGCGCCTGCCGGCCCGGGCAAGGACCAGGTTCTCAAGTTGTTCGATGAGGGCTCCTACGAGCTTGTGCCCCATGATGGCATGCGCAAGACAATTGCAAAGCGGCTGACGGAAGCCAAGCAGACCATTCCGCATTTCTATGTGTCGGTGGATTGCGAGCTCGATGCGCTGATGGCTTTGCGTGCGCAGCTCAACGGCGCTTCCCCGAAGGATGCGAATGGCAAACCCGCCTACAAGCTGTCGGTCAATGACATGATCATCAAGGCCCTGGCTCTCGCTCTGCGGGACGTGCCGGACGCCAATGTGTCCTGGACCGACGAGGCCATGGTCAAGCACAAGCATGCCGATGTTGGAGTTGCAGTGTCGATTCCCGGCGGCCTGATCACGCCGATCGTCCGTCATGCGGAATTGAAGCCCTTGTCTGTCATCTCAAACGAGATGAAGGACATGGGCGCGCGCGCCAAGGACCGGAAGCTGAAGCCGGAAGAGTATCAGGGTGGGACCACCGCTGTGTCCAACATGGGCATGATGGGCGTCAAGGACTTCTCTGCGGTCGTCAACCCGCCACATGCAACGATCCTGGCGATCGGGGCAGGCGAAAAGCGGCCTGTGGTGAAGGACGATGCGCTCGCCATTGCAACCGTGATGACGGTGACGCTGTCAACCGACCACCGGTGTGTGGATGGTGCGCTCGGTGCAGAAGTGCTCAAGGCCTTCAAGGGCTATATCGAAAACCCGATGAGCATGCTGGTCTGACCTGCATGTACCGGCGCGGTCATGTATGGCCGCGCCGATTCGACCGATAGATATGACTTTTCCAAGGAAAGACTGATGGCTGATACTGCTTATGATGTGATCATCATCGGTTCCGGGCCGGGCGGGTATGTCACTGCAATCCGGTCCGCCCAGCTCGGGTTCAAGACCGCCATTGTAGAACGTGAGCACCTGGGCGGAATCTGCCTCAATTGGGGCTGTATCCCGACCAAGGCCCTGCTGCGCTCCGCAGAAATCCTCGATCATGCCAATCATGCCAAGAGCTTCGGCCTGAAGCTGGAAGGCTCGATGTCTGCCGATGCCAAGGATGTCGTCGCGCGCTCGCGCGGGGTTTCTGCGCGTCTCAATGGCGGGGTCGGCTTCTTGATGAAAAAGAACAAGATCGATGTCATCTGGGGCGAGGCCAAGCTGACCAAGCCAGGCGAGATCGTGGTCGGCAAGCCGTCCAAGCCGGCGGTTGAGCCACAGCATCCCGTGCCCAAAGGCGTGAAAGGCGAGGGGATTTATACGGCCAAGCACATTATCGTCGCGACCGGTGCACGCCCGCGTGCATTGCCCGGCATCGAGCCCGACGGCAAGCTGATCTGGACCTATTTCGAGGCGATGAAACCGGAGAAGATGCCGAAATCATTGGTCGTCATGGGGTCCGGCGCAATCGGTATCGAATTCGCGTCCTTCTACCGGTCGATGGGGGTTGATGTGACAGTGGTGGAAGTGATGCCACGCGTCATGCCCGTTGAGGATGCCGAAATCTCTGCCTTTGCCCGCAAGGCACTGGAAAAGCGCGGACTGAAGATCCTGACCGAAGCAAAGGTGGTCAAGGTCGACAAGGCGGAGAACTCTGTCACGGCTCATGTGGAGACCAAGGATGGCAAGGTGACGCAAATCACCGCAGATCATCTGATCTCCGCAGTCGGTGTTCAGGGCAACATCGAAAACATCGGGCTTGAGAAGCTCGGCGTGAAAACCGATCGCGGCTGTGTCGTGATTGATGAATATGGCCGCACCAACGTGCCGGGCATCTATGCCATTGGCGATGTTGCCGGTCCGCCGATGCTGGCCCACAAGGCCGAACACGAAGGCGTCATCTGCATCGAGAAAATCGCAGGCGTTCCCGGCGTCCATCCGATGGATCACCGCAAGATCCCCGGATGCACCTACTGCAATCCGCAGGTGGCCTCCGTCGGTCTCACCGAGGAGAAGGCAAAAGAGCAGGGGCGCGATATCAGGGTCGGACGTTACTCCTTCAATGCCAATGGCAAGGCCATTGCGCTCGGAGAAGACAATGGCATGATCAAGGTCATCTTTGACAAGAAGACCGGTGAGCTCATCGGGGCGCATATGGTTGGCGCGGAAGTGACCGAGTTGATCCAGGGCTTTATCGTCGCCATGAACCTGGAGACGACCGAAGAAGAACTGATGCACACGATTTTCCCGCATCCGACGCTTTCCGAAATGATGAAGGAATCCGTACTCGACGCCTATGGACGGGTGTTGAACGCCTGACCACCAAGATACGGGGGCTTGAATTTCAGGCTCCCGTGCTTGCTAATGGCCGATAGAGGAACCCTGTAAAGAAGTGCGTTAGGCACCAACCGGGTTTCGGGTTTCAGTTGGGAAACGGGGGGTAACCATGAATGCACAAGCGATTATCATCTGGATCGTGATCGGGCTTGTTGCTGGCTGGCTCGCCAGTCTGATCGTTGGCGGGGGTGGTGTGATCCGCTATATCCTGACCGGACTTGTCGGGGCCTTTGTTGGCGGCTTTCTGTTCAACTTCTTTGGTATCAATTTCGATCTCGGCAATGCCATCGTAAAAGAGATTGTGGTTGCGGCAATTGGCGCGATCGTGGTTGTCCTGATTGCAAGGGTGCTGTCTTGAAGGTTTTTGGATGAGCTTCATTGTGTGGATTTTGATCGGTCTGGCTGCCGGGGCGATCGCGCACCGCGTACTGAACAGCCGTGGCGGCTTTTTCGGCAGTCTCGTAGTGGGACTGGTCGGTGCTCTTGTCGGCGGGGAGCTTGCCCATCTGCTCCGCTTGAACGTTACCAACGGGTTTCTGGACCAGCTGATTGTCGCGACGCTCGGTTCCGTCCTCTTCCTGTTTGTCTGGAAGAAAGTGTTTAGCTGATTGTGTGCCAACGGGAACATCACATATGACCGACATGCCCCGCACCATCGCCGATTACCCGGTGATGACCACTGAAAAATTGCGCTATCGCGACCTCGATTCACAAGGTCACGTGAACAACGCTGTCTTCACCACGTTTCTGGAAGCTGGCCGGATTTACATGCTTTTTGACGGCAAGGAGGCGATTGCCGACAAGGGTGCGTCCTTCGTCATTGCACGGCTTGAACTTGACTACATTGCCGAAATCAGATGGCCAGGCACCGTCGAAATCGGCAGCCGGGTGGTGAAAGTCGGACGCAGTTCAATCACGCTGGAACAAAGTATTTTCCAAAATGGTGTTGAAGCGGGCTTTGCGCGAACCATTATTGTGCAGTCGGACCCGGCGGCCCGAAAGTCGAAACCGCTTTCGGAAGGTGCTGTGGAAAGACTGAAACGGGTCATGTCACCGGCGCCGGCTGCATAGCTGCCCTGCGACAGACACCTTGACCTTTAACCGGATTACAGACACTTAATCGGCATGGTTACGATCGTCGACACGCTTACACGCTCCTCCGACCCGCGCGCTGAAGATACCGGCGCGGCGGCCCCCCGCCCGCGCCATCCGGAAAAGGCCCATCGCCCGGACAATCCGGTTCAACGCAAGCCGAAATGGATCCGGGTCAAGGCGCCGACCTCGCCGGTCTACCGGGAAACCCAGGAAGTTGTCCGCAACAACAATCTCGTCACGGTGTGTGAGGAGGCGGGCTGCCCGAACATCGGAGAATGCTGGTCGAAGAAACATGCCAGCTTCATGATCCTTGGCGACACCTGTACCCGCGCTTGCGCCTTCTGCAATGTGCGCACCGGAATGCCGGGTCCGGTCGACCTGAATGAACCGGCGGGGATTGCGGAAGCGGTCTACCGTATGGGGCTGGAACATGTCGTGATCACCTCCGTTGACCGCGATGATCTCGATGACGGCGGCGCGCGGCATTTCGCGGACGTGATTCATGCAATCCGCGACAAATCGCCCGTCACCACGGTAGAGGTTCTGACGCCGGACTTCCTACGTAAGGAAGGTGCTCTGGAAATCGTGGTTGAGGCCAGGCCGGACGTGTTCAACCACAACCTCGAAACGGTGCCGTCGAAATATCTCAAGGTCCGCCCGGGAGCACGGTACTTCCATTCGATCCGCCTCCTGCAAAAGGTGAAGGAACTGGATCCGGCCATGTTTACCAAGTCCGGGATCATGGTCGGGCTCGGGGAAGAGCGCAACGAAGTGCTTCAGCTGATGGACGACTTGCGCTCCGCAGATGTGGACTTTTTGACCATCGGCCAATATCTGCAGCCTTCAAAGAAGCACCATCCGGTCTTGTCATTCGTGACGCCGGAAGAATTCAAGGCCTATGAACGCATTGCCTATGCCAAGGGGTTCTTGAAAGTTTCGGCAAGCCCGTTGACCCGGTCCTCGCACCATGCGGGTGAAGATTTTGCAGACCTGCGCGCGGCCCGAATGGCCAAGCTCGGGCACTGAACCAAACCAGATAGATCATCGGTTAACCGACAAGGCATGCCCAGTTTTTCGTCAAATCACACGGTCAAGCACACCGCCGTCAACATGTTCGAGCTTGTTGCCGACGTTGAACAATATCCTCACTTCGTGCCGCTTTGTCAGGCCTTGCATGTGCGCGGGCGCAAGCAACTGGATGCAAACCGGGAAGTTCTGATCGCGGACATGACCGTGGCCTACAAGGTGTTCAAGGAGACCTTTACCAGCCGCGTCGAGCTGAACCGGGCCGACAGGACCATTCTCGTGGAATATCTCGACGGCCCGTTCAAGCACCTTGAAAACAAGTGGACCTTTGCCGACACGGATGGGTGTTGTTGCAATGTCGGTTTCTTTATCTCCTATGAGTTCCGCAGCCGCACGCTGGGCTCCTTGATGGGAGCGATGTTCGACAAGGCTTTCCGGAAGTTCTCCAGTGCGTTCGAGGCCCGCGCCAACGATGTCTATGGCGTCTGATCCGCTCGCTAGTGGAGTTCGTCCCTGTTTCCGGACAGT
>NZ_SMMF01000148.1:0-293 GCF_009711355.1 Roseibium sp. RKSG952
ATATCTACGAATTTCACCTCTACACTCGGAGTTCCACTCACCTCTCTCGAACTCAAGACTGACAGTATCAAAGGCAGTTCCAGGGTTGAGCCCTGGGATTTCACCCCTAACTTATCAATCCGCCTACGTGCGCTTTACGCCCAGTGATTCCGAACAACGCTAGCCCCCTTCGTATTACCGCGGCTGCTGGCACGAAGTTAGCCGGGGCTTCTTCTGCGAGTAACGTCATTATCCTCCTCGCTGAAAGAGCTTTACAACCCTAGGGCCTTCATCACTCACGCGGCATGGCTGGA
>NZ_SMMF01000149.1:0-293 GCF_009711355.1 Roseibium sp. RKSG952
GGAGTCTGGGCCGTGTCTCAGTCCCAGTGTGGCTGATCATCCTCTCAGACCAGCTATGGATCGTCGCCTTGGTAGGCCTTTACCCCACCAACTAGCTAATCCAACGCGGGCCCATCTTTCGGCGATAAATCTTTCCCCCAAAGGGCGCATACGGTATTAATTCCAGTTTCCCGGAGCTATCCCGTACCGAAAGGTAGGTTCCCACGCGTTACTCACCCGTCTGCCACTATCCCCGAAGGGATCGTTCGACTTGCATGTGTTAAGCCTGCCGCCAGCGTTCGTTCTGAGCCAGG
>NZ_SMMF01000888.1:0-32504 GCF_009711355.1 Roseibium sp. RKSG952
ATTGCCGCGCGAGCGGCTTCGTCCAAGGGCTGTTTCCGGTCGGGCTTGCCTTTTTCACATGGGATATCGGCGTCAAGCGCGGCGACATTCAGGTTCTGGGTGCGGCGGCCTATTCCGCGCCCCTGTTGTCGACATTGCTTTTGATTGCATTTGGCTTCGGCGCTTTGACCTTGCCGGTAATCCTTGCTTGCCTTGCGATCACGCTGGGGGCGGTCATTGCGGCCAAGGACATGATTTTCCGGAGAGCGGCCGCCGCCGCGCAATAACGGACAGGACTGCGCCGAAAGGCCAGTGGCAAAACCGGGCGTCTGAGGATAGCGTGCGCTGCAACAGAGTTAATTGTCCAGAGGTTGTTCATGCCGCAAATGCCGAAGCCGCGCCGTTCCGCTCTTTACATGCCGGGCTCCAATGCAAGGGCGCTCGAAAAGGCGAAAACGCTCGACGTTGATTGTCTCATTCTGGATCTGGAAGATGCGGTGGCACCCGATGCCAAGGGCTTGGCGCGGGACCAGATTGTCACGGCTGTGGGCGAGGGCGGATACGGCGACCGCGAGGTGGTCATCCGGATCAACGGGCTCGACACGCCCTGGGGCGAACAGGACCTTGAGGCGGCCGCAGGCGCAAAACCCGATGCGATCCTGATCCCGAAGGTGAACACGCCCGCCGATCTGGAACGTGTGGCGCACAAGCTTTCCGTCCTTGGGGCGCCGGAGACGGTGAAACTCTGGGCAATGATGGAAACACCCGACGCGATGCTGAATGCCGGTGCGATCGGCGCCTGCGGCCGGGATGCCAATGTCCGGTTGTCCTGTTTCGTGATGGGCACCAACGATCTTGCCAAGGAAACCCGGGCAGCCCTGATCCCGGGCAGGGCCGTGATGATGCCCTGGCTGATGACCTGCGTGGCCGCCGCCCGCTCGGGCGGCATCGATATTCTCGATGGGGTCTACAACGCATTCAACGATCTGGAGGGCTTTGAGGCCGAGTGCCGTCAGGGCGCGCAAATGGGCATGGATGGCAAGACGCTGGTCCATCCCAAGCAGATCGAGCTCTGTCACACGGCGTTTAGTCCGGGCGAAGAGGAAGTTGCCTGGGCCCGAAAGATCAACGAGGTGTTTGACCTTCCTGAAAATGGGGATAAGGGTGCGCTTCAGATTGATGGGAAGATGGTCGAACGGCTGCATGCGGAGATGGGCAAGCGCGTGATTGCGATTGCCGATGCCATTGCTGCCCGGGGCCAGGCAAGCTGAGGCTGACATGAGACTTTACCGCTTCATTACAGGCGTGGACGACAGCGAGTTCTGCCACCGCGTTACCGCGGCGCTGAACAAGGGCTGGGAACTGCATGGCTCACCGTCCCTGACCTACGACGCCGAACGTGGCCGGACCATGTGCGGTCAGGCGGTGGTCAAGGAAGCCGACGGAACCTATTCACCCGGGATCAAGCTCGGCGAGTACTGATAGAAGGGCAGGGCCTGCTGCAAATGCCGCAGCGGGCCCTGTTTTTGCCAACATGGCCGGGACCGGCTCCCGGCAGTCCGGTCAAGCCGCCGTGGTCCGGTGCCGGTCGACCCGGCGCATGTGCATGCCCTGTGCCATGGCCATGAACACGAGCTCGTATATCGCGGCGACGGTCGCGGCATCCGTATCGCTCTGGGCCGCCAGGTGATTGAGGCCGGGGGCGGCATTGGCTTCCAGAACGGTATAGGCCGGGTCCTCGCCTGTAATATCCTTGACCATCATGTCGATCCCGGCATAGCGCAGACCGAGGCTTTGGGCGGCACGAACGGCCACATCCAGATGGTTTTGTCCGACACGGTCAGTGACAACCTCGCCCGAGCCGCCTGCCGAGAGATTTGCATTCGCCAGCAATCGGACCTTTTGGCCTTCCTCCGGCACCGAGTCGAGTGCAAGATCCTGCCGTTCGAGCTCGAACAGGATGCGCGGGTCATCCGCTTTGAGCTTGGCCACACCGGGCAACAGCTCTTCCATGGTGGACGCGCCGTCGCCGGTCGCATGGGGCGGATGGCGTTCGATGGCGCAGTGCGCCTTGCCGTCCAGAACGATCACCCGGAGATCTGTTCCCGGAACCGCCTGTTGCAGCATGACCAGATTGTAGCGGGCGCAGAGGTCCTTCAGCGTTTCGTCCAGCTGGTCCTGATTGCGCAGCTTGATGACGTCCTTGCCTTCCTGTCCGCCGTTGGGTTTGACGAACAGGGGATAGCCCATGCGCTCGGCGAAGTCCGCGACCTGCCTGGTGACGGGTTTTTCGATTTTTTTGCCCGCCACATAAAGCAGGAGGCTTTCAGGCACCCGGAAGCCGTCGCGTTTCAGGAACTTGAGCGCATAGGCCTTGTCATCGGCGACTTCCGAAGCGCCAAGCGTGTTCAAGTCGAAATGGGTGCCCTTGTAGAACCGTCTGACGCCGTTGCGGTCCTCGATGAAACCGGCATAGCCGATCTTGGGATCGCTGACGAGCTTGAGACCTTTGCGCGCGCAAAAGTCCGATAATAGCTGCCGGACGCGTGAAGGGATTTGATGGGCCATGGGCAGCCTGCACAAGAGGTTGGGATGGTGTTTTGCCAGCGTCTCTAGAAACGGTTCTGACGCGCGTTGGCAAGATAGTCGATCTCGAAAAGGTCTGGATTTGTCGGTCCGTTCGCAACTGTGTTGTAAATGGCGACGGACGTGTCATAGCCTTGTGAGTCGGTTACGGTCCACTGTTTCAGCTTGTAGTCCTTGGCGTCGAAGATCAGCGTCAGAAGGCCCGAATTGAAGGCTGTCTTGTCTTCGATCGTGACCGTGATCAAATCCGGCTCGACCAGCACATTGGTGACATTCGCGTCCTTTTGCAGGTTGATCGTGTCGGACAACAGGAACCGCAGAGGGGTCTTGTTCAAGGGCCAGATGTCCTGCGTTGCCAGCTTGCGGTCGCGGACCGATACCGACTTGCCGTCAGCGATGATGTCCAGCTTTGCCGGAGGGTTGTAGTAGAACCTCACCTTGCCCGGCCGGGAGATATAAAACTTGCCGTCTGTCTGGGTGCCATCCGGCCCGAACTGGATGAAATCGCCATGCATTGTCTTGATGGAATTGAAATAGCTGTTCACATCGCTCAGCGATTTTTGTTCGTCGTCGGTCAATGCCCAGCCGGGAGACAAGGTTGCAATAACCAGCGCTCCAGCAAGTGCGGCCTTGCACATCAGGGCGGAAACAGAGCGCTTCAGCATGGCATATCCTTTTCAGACCGGTTGGCGTCGTCAGCATCCGGACGCAGTTCTACCACACTGTGTGTGGCATTCCTTGGGCATTGAAAGTGCCGTTGCGTCGCAGACCCTATTATATATCTTCTTCCACGCCGTTTTTCACGAGGATTTCGCGCTTGCCCGCATGGTTGGCGGGACTGATGAGGCCTTCCTGTTCCATCCGTTCGATCAGGGATGCCGCCCGGTTGTAACCGATGGAGAGCCTGCGCTGAACATAGGAGGTCGAGGCCTTCTTGTCGCGCAGAACGATGGCAACCGCCTTGTCATAAAGATCGTTGCCTTCGTCACCGCCGCCACCGGATGATCCGCCGTCATAGGGGCTATCAGCATCATCGTCTTCCTCGGTCACCGCTTCGAGATATTGCGGGGTGCCCTGGACCTTCAGATGCTTGACGATATCCTCGACCTCGTCGTCGGAGACAAACGGGCCGTGCACGCGCTGGGTACGGGCGCCCCCGGCCATGAACAGCATGTCGCCCATCCCGAGCAGCTGCTCCGCGCCCATTTCGCCCAGAATTGTGCGGCTGTCGATCTTGGAGGTGACCTGGAACGAGATACGGGTCGGGAAGTTCGCCTTGATCGTACCGGTAATGACGTCAACGGACGGGCGCTGGGTCGCCATGATCAGGTGGATGCCGGCCGCACGGGCCATCTGGGCGAGACGCTGGATCGCGCCTTCGATGTCCTTGCCGGCAACCATCATCAGGTCGGCCATCTCGTCCACGATCACGACGATATAGGACATCGCCTCGAGCGGCAGTTCTTCTTCCTCGTAGATCGGCTCGCCCGTGTCCCGGTCGAAGCCTGTCTGCACGGTGCGGCTGAAGCTTTCGCCCTTTTCCAGCGCCTGCTTGATGCGGGTGTTGTAGCCGTCGATGTTGCGCACGCCCATCTTGGACATCTTCTTGTAGCGCTCTTCCATCTCGCGGACGGTCCACTTGAGCGCAACGACGGCCTTTTTCGGATCGGTCACCACCGGTGTCAGCAGATGCGGAATGCCGTCATAGATCGACAGTTCCAGCATTTTCGGGTCGATCATGATCATCTTGCACTGGTCCGGGGTTAGCCGGTAGAGCAGCGACAGGATCATGGTGTTGATCGAGACGGACTTACCCGATCCGGTGGTCCCTGCGACCAGCAGGTGCGGCATCCGCGCAAGATCGGCGACGACGCTTTCGCCATTGATGGTCTTGCCGAGCGCCATGGCAAGCTTTGCCTTGGACTTCTCGAAATCCTGCGCCGCCAGCAACTCGCGCAGGTAAACCGTTTCCCTCCGGGCATTCGGCAATTCGATACCGATGGCGTTCTTGCCGGGAATGACCGCGACACGGGCCGAGATCGCACTCATCGAGCGGGCGATATCGTCGGCAAGACCGATGACGCGGGACGACTTGATCCCGGGAGCCGGTTCGAGTTCGTACAAGGTCACAACAGGCCCCGGCCGTACTTCGATGATTTCGCCTCTTACGCCGAAATCCTCCAGAACCCCTTCGAGGATCCGGGCGTTTTGTTCCAGCGCATCGGCGGACAGGCCGGGTATCTTGCCGCCTGTCCGGGGTTCGGCAAGCAGCTGGAGCGGTGGAAGTTCGTAGTCCTCCGGTGCCTTCAGGAAATTCGGCTGGGCATCGGCGCGTGCGCGTTGCCCGGGCCTGGGCCGTGGCGCCGGTGGCACGACGCGCCCCGTCGGGGCTGCCGGAACAGGCTGGTCTTCCGGATCCGGGCTGGCGATCCCGATCGGTTTCAGGTCGGCAGGTCTTGCGACCTCACCCCGGTCGGACAACAGGTCGCCCGGTTCGAAACGGATATCCGGGTCCTCGTCATCGTCGAAATCGAACGGATCGTCTTGGTAGCCCGGCTCCGGATCCTCGTCGGGCAGATCATCTCCAGGGTCATTTTCCGGCGCCTGCCTTTGTGTTTTGCCGCGCTCATAAAACGCATCCAGCCCATCATCGTCATCCGGGCTGAGTTTGTCGGCAAGGGACCGGCGGAAGCGTTTCAGGACACCGGCTTGCCGGGTGTCTTCCGGCTCATAGCCCGCAACGGCGTCTTCTTCATCTTCCTCAATCCACTCAGGTTCTTCCGCCGCACGTTTCGGCGACACGCCGAAGACCCGGCGCAGGAGCGCGCCGCCGAGCAGTAGCGTATGGCTGACCTGACCAATGGCGGCGCTTGCCAGCATCCCGAGCCGTGATTCACTTGCCTCGTCTTCCTCGTCGTCGTCCATGGTGACGATCTGCCGGCCATGGCCCCGGGGTACGGCTGGCGCTTCGTCGACGGGCGCCGCATCGCGCTCTGCCGTGCTGAACCATCCAGCCGATGCGATCAGGAAGAAGGCGGCCGGGAGGCCAAGACCGATCGCCCCGACAATCATGGCTGCGCCTTCGGTCATGTTGCTGGTGATCAGTGCGGGCAGGAAGTGGATCTTGTCGCCGAGAAATCCGCCAAGCCCGGTCGGAAGCGGCCAGCTCTCGGGGATGGGCAGGGAGGCGAGCGCGCCTGCGGCCAAAACGGTGCCGACGAACCAGAACAGGATCCGCCGCCGTCTGATCCTGAGGGCCTTGCCGGTCACAAGACGCCAGCCCCACAGGACGATGGGAACCAGGAAGACCGCTGTCGCAAGGCCGATGGTCTGCATCAGCACATCGGAGATGATCGCGCCCGGTGTCCCCAGTGCATTGTGAACCGGTGCGCCGGTCGCATGGTTGAGGCTGGGGTCGGAGACCGACCATGTGGCGAGAGCGGCAGCCAAACCCGCCGCAATCGCGATGATGCCGAGACCGCACAGCGCGATCAGGTTCCGGCGCAGGAACCGCTTGATCGGGCTTTCCGTGTCGCGCAGGTCGACGGATGGCCGCCGGGTTCCGGTGCGGGCAGCGCTTGCCTGTCTCATGCATTTTCCCCCAGCCATCTTGCCAGACGCTCAAGTGCAGTCACCGTGTGATCCAGCGGTGCCACCAGCCCGACGCGGATGTAATCATTGCCCGGGTTGCTGCCGTCGCTCTGGTCCGAGGCGAGATAGCTTCCGGGAAGAACCTTGAGCCCCGCATCGCGCCACAGCTTTTCGGTCACCTGTGTGGCCGAGCCCCACTGGCCGGTATTGAGCCAGAGAAAGAAACCGCCCTCGGTTGTCACAGGGCCGAGGATCGGCCGGAGATACGTTTCGGCGGCCTCGTATTTTTCGTTGTAGAGCCGCCGGTTCTCGATGACATGGTCCTCTTCCGCATAGGCGCGCGCGGCAACAGCCTGCGCAGGGATCGGAACTTGCGGAGCGGCCAGTCCCCGGAACCTGACCCACTTCGAAAGAAAATCGGGGTCTCCGGCGGCAAAGCCGCAGCGCAGCCCGGCGAGGTTCGAGCGCTTCGACAGGGAATTCAGGACGATGACTTTCTCAAAGCCGCCCCCAAGCGCCTTTGCAGCCTCCAGAATTCCAGGCGGTGGTGTGGTGCGGTAAATCTCGGAGTAACACTCGTCGGCAAAGACAAAAAACTCGTGCCTGCGGGCGAGCCCTATCAGCTTTTTCCAGTAGTCCATGCCGGCAACCGAACCTTCGGGATTGGTCGGCGACGCAACATAGAAGGCGACTGTCTTGTCGAGGAGTTCGGGTTCCAGACTGTCGAGATCGGGCAGGAAGTTGCCGCCGGGCGTTGCGTCGAGCAGGACGGCTTCGGCGTCTGCGACATGCGCGGCTGCGGCATAGGTCTGGTAGAACGGGTTCGGCAGGATCACGGCCGGATGGTCCAGGCCCTTTCCGAGTTGATCGCGGGCAGCGATTGCCCCGAAGGACAGGCCCTCGCGTGAGCCGTTCAGCGGCAATACCCCGCGCTCACGGTCAATCATGCCATTCAGCCCGTAGCGCTTGTCCAGCCAGTTGGCCACGGCGTTGCGGAAGTCTTCCGTACCGTTGATCGGCGGATAGCGCCTGAAATCGGCCATGGAGGCGTTTAGGACCTCTGAAGTGAAATCCGGGATCGGATGTTGCGGTTCGCCAATTGTCAGCGCAATTGGCGGCAGGCCCGGTTTGCTGTCACCCAGCAAGGCGGCAAGGCGCTGAAACGGATTGGAGACCGGCAGGGCGGCGCCGCGCCGGTAATGAGAAGTGCTGACTGTCATGAATGTCCCGAACATTCGTTACGCGTACTTAACGGTAACCTATTCCGCTTATGGTAAAGCTCTGATTAACCAACAACACCGGGCTGGTGCCGCGCTTGTGCCCCTTGATGCCTTGCCGTTGCCAATGCACCAACATAAGGTTTTGTCTTATATATGGTTTTCTGAAGCCTGGAGAAAAGCACATGGACGGTTCCAAGAATCCGACCTCGGTGGTTTGTTTCGGGGATTCCCTGACTTGGGGGTTCAATCCGGTGGATCGTACCCGTTACGGCCATGACTTGCGCTGGACCCGGATGTTGCAGACGGAACTCGGGGAGGGGTTTCATGTCGTTGAGGAAGGGCTGAACGGTCGAACGACCGTGTTCGAGGATCCGATGAACGGAGACAAGAACGGGCTGGCTCATCTGATGACTGTCCGCAAGACCCACATGCCGATCGATATCCTGATCATCATGCTGGGGACCAACGATCTCCAGACGCGCTTTCAATTCGGTGCGGAAGCGCTTGGCCGTGCGATGTCCCGGCTTCTGGACTATGCCGGGCGTGATCTGGATGTGGTTGAGGGGGAAGCCCCAAAAGTGCTGCTCATGTCGCCGCCTACGCTCGGAGAGCTGAAGGGAACGCCCTACGAAGAGCTTTATCTCGGACCGGACCGGCGGAAAGAGTCCGGCAAACTCGCCAGCGTTTACCGGCGGATCGCCAGTGAATATGGCGCCGCTTTTTTTGAAACCGGATCGGTCGTCACGGTGAGCAAGCTGGATGCCTTGCATCTCGATCCGGACATGCAGGCGCCACTTGCCCGAGCCGTTGCAAAAGAAGTGCGGAAACTGGCCTGACCCGGCCTAGAAATCGACCGTGATACCCTTGATCTCCCAGTCTTCGTAGCGGGTGGGCTCAAGCCCTCCGCGGCCGTTGACTTCCTTATCCATGGCATTGTGGCGGGCGTCGATTTCCTTGCGCCGTGTTTCGGCTTCCTTGAGTGCACGCTGCGCCGCCGGTGGCAGGTCTTCAAATTTTCGTCTTGGTGCCTCGGCCGGTTCGGGTGCCAGACTTGGTGCGTCCTGGACCGTGTAACTCTCTGAAATCAGGTGTTCTTTTTTGGGCATAATGAAGCCTCGTTACAATCGGATACAATTGCATAACCTTGCGGGACTGGCGGATTAACACCATTTCATTGTCATGACAGCCCTATATAGAGTGGCTTAGCATGAAGAGAAACAGGTCAGGTGGACAGGTAGGATGAACTTCATTCGCACAGCGATGCTTCTGGCGGCAATGACCGCCCTGTTCATGGGCATTGGCTACCTGCTCGGCGGCACGGGCGGGATGATCATTGCACTGGCAATTGCTGCCGCCATGAACATGTTCAGTTACTGGAACGCGGACAAGATGGTTCTGCGCATGCACAATGCGCAGCAAGTGGACGAGCGCACGGCACCGCAGCTCTACGGTATCGTCCGGCAGTTGGCGGCCAATGCGAAATTGCCGATGCCGAAGGTCTATTTGATCAACAATCCGCAACCCAACGCCTTTGCAACGGGCCGGAACCCGGAAAACGCAGCTGTTGCCGCAACCACCGGCCTGATAGACATGCTAACACCGCAGGAACTGGCCGGGGTGATGGCGCATGAACTGGCGCATGTGAAACATCATGACACCCTTACCATGACCATCACGGCGACCATCGCCGGTGCAATTTCCATGTTGTCGAGTTTTGCGTTTTTCTTCGGCGGCAGCCGCAACAACCCGCTCGGGATTGTCGGTGTCCTGTTGATGATGATCGTTGCACCAATGGCAGCCATGGTTGTTCAGATGGCGATTTCACGGACGCGGGAATACTCGGCCGACCGCACCGGTGCCGAAATCTGTGGCGAACCGATGTGGCTTGCCTCTGCCTTGCACAAGATTTCCGGCGGAGTTGCGCGGATCCACAATCCGGCGGCGGAACGGTCGCCTGCTACGGCTCACATGTTCATTATCAATCCGTTGTCAGGCGAGAAGATGGACAATCTGTTTTCCACGCACCCTGATACCCAAAACCGGATCAACGAGCTGCGCAAGCTGGCTCAACGCGGCATGGGATCGGCGCGTGTCAACATTGATCCCCAGCCAGCTCCGGCTTCAGGCCCCTGGGGCCGCCGGCCGGCGCAGACATCCGACAGGACGCGTGGTCCCTGGGGGTAAGGGGCTTCCGTTTGGTGGCCGAACCAAATAAGTAGCCGTTGAGCGCCGCGTGCCAGCAACAGGGTTCGCGGCGTTGTCTTATGTAAGCTCCCAAACAATCCGGAACCCAGCACTTGTCCAAGAACCCCCGCTTTCAAAACAGGAAAAGCCCGTCAAAACCCGAGAATCCGAACGACAAGCCCGGGTTTGCGGCACGCAAGGTGGCGGCGGACATCCTGGGAAATGTCGTCCATAAGCGGCGGCCACTGGACGGGGAACTGGACGCGTCAAACGGTCATTCCGGGTTTCGGGCACTGGCGGCCAATGACAAGGGACTGGTCAGAGCGATTGTCGGAGCCGCCCTGCGTCACCGGGGCGAAATCGCGCAGATCCTCGATTGGGTTCTCGACCGGCCAATTCCTGAAAAAACCGGACGTGTTCAGGACATCCTGCATGTGGCGATTGCCCAGATGCTGTTCATGGAAATTCCGGACCGTGCGGCCGTGTCCATATCAGTTGACCATGCCGGCTCGGACCGCCGGGCGGTTCCCTACAAGGGCCTTGTGAACGGGGTTTTGCGCCGGATTGGCCGGGAAAAGGACGATCTCACGAGCGAGCTCGACCCGGCGCGGATGAACACCCCGGACTGGCTGTTCGAAAACTGGACAGCGGCTTATGGCGAGGATGGGGCGAGGGCAATCGCGCTGGCCCACTTGAAGGAAGCAGCCCTCGACGTGAGCGTGAAAGCAGAGCCCGAAGCCTGGGCCGACAAGCTGGACGGGGTGGTTGTTGGGGCCGGTTCCGTGCGTTTGCGCAACAAGGGCGCGGTCGAAACACTGGCGGGATTCGAGGCGGGAGCCTGGTGGGTGCAGGATGCAGCCGCCTCCTTGCCCGCCCGCCTGTTGGGCGATGTGTCGGGCAAGCGGGTCGCCGACCTGTGCGCGGCTCCGGGCGGAAAAACCGCCCAGCTTGCAGCCGCCGGGGCCGACGTGACCGCGATCGATATTTCGGCAAGCCGTCTCAAGCGGCTTTCGCAGAACATGCAGAGGCTCGGTTTGGCCGTGGACACCGTTGCGGCCGACTTGCGGGACTATGAGCCGTCCGGGCTGTTTGACATGATCCTGCTGGATGCGCCTTGCAGCGCCACCGGCACCATCAGGCGGCACCCGGATGTTCCCTGGATCAAGAAACCGCAGGACATTGAAAAGCTTGCCGGGATACAACAGGCCTTGCTGCAGCACGTCGCGAACTGGTTGAAGCCGGGGGGCACGCTCGTCTACTGTACATGTTCACTGGAACGGGCTGAAGGGGAGGTGCAAATCGAAACGTTTCTGCAGTCCTCATCGGCTTTCGAATTGCAGCCGATTCGGTCGGACGAAGTCTCTGATCTTGGTCAACCCATTACAAATGAAGGGTATTTGCGGACCTTGCCGTCACATGATCTGGGGATTGATGGGGTGGAAACAGGCTGGGACGGTTTTTTTGCAGCACGCCTCAAGCGCCTTTAACGCAGCTTAAACTGTTAATGCGATCATAATCGTCAAGAAACGGCTAACCTTAACGCTTCGTTTCGCTGTTTTGTAACCGAGAGGATCCACTTATTTCAGCGCAGTTTCCTGAGAGTTTCAGGGCGTTGCCATGACCATGGGGGCCGTTTCCGAAAAGGGGCGCATCTGGCGCCTCGTGGCACATCATGTCTGGCAACGGGCCTTAAAGTGGGTGCATGGCGGGCCGTTGTTCCGCTGGCGGCCACCCTCAAGTGTGCCTGCCCGCCTGCTGATCGCGCCCCAGGACCTGAAGACCGCCGATGCGACCAATGCCGGAGACATCTATGGCGGCAGGTTTCTGTTTGCCGGTCATCTTGTCGAGACCCACGGCCGCTCGCCTTTTGAAGTCTACGGACAACATCTGGACTGGCAGCGGGCGCTGCACAGTTTCGAATGGTTGCGTGACCTGAGGGCAGCAGAAAGCCGGGTCGCGAACCAGAATGCCCGGGCGCTTGTCGATGACTGGATACGCCAATGCGGCAGCTGGCACCCGGTCGCTTGGGAAACGGCGGTCGTCACCCGGCGGGTCACCATGTGGCTTGCCCATTCGCCCTTCATTCTCGACGAGGGCGAACTTGATTTTTACCGGCGGTTCATGCGTTCGCTGGCAAAGCAGGTTCGCTACTTGCGCAAGACCATCAATGAGACCCGCGATGGTGTCGAGCGCTTGCAAACAGCGATTGCCATTGCCTCGGCCTGTATCTCCATGTCGGGCCAGGGCCGTTTTGCCCGCCAAAGCATCCGCCGCCTGGATCAGGAGCTCAACCGGCAGATCCTGAGCGATGGCGGCCATATCTCGCGCAATCCAAGAGCGGTCATCGATATTCTTGCCGATTTGTTGCCTGTCCGGCAGGCGTTTGTCGCGCAAGGGCAGGAGTTGCCCGACGCAATGCTGAAATCCGTCGACCGGATGATGCCGATCTTGCGCTTCTTCCGCCACGCAGACGGCAATCTGGCGCATTTCAACGGCATGGGCTCCACGCCGACGGATCTGGTTGCGACCATCCTTGCCTATGACGATGCACGTGGTGCTGCCCCGGTCAATGTTCCCTATACCGGATATCAGCGGCTCACCGGCGGAACGTCGGTCGCCATTGTCGACACAGGAAAACCGCCCGCGCTGCTCGTTTCCGAAGATGCACACGCCGGGTGCCTGTCGTTCGAGTTCTCCTCGAACCGTCACCGCATCGTTGTGAACTGCGGCGTGTCCAGCCGGTCCAACGAAATCTGGCGGAAAGTCAGCCGGTCAACCGCAGCCCATTCCACGGCAACCATCGAGGACACGTCTTCCTGCCGGTTTCTGTCGGACACCTCCTTCGGCAACTGGCTGGGCACCCCGATCCTGTCCGGCCCGGCCAATGTGCCGGTCTCGCGAGAGGATGGTGGCGCGGGTACGCGCGTCACAGCCAGTCATGACGGGTATGTCCAGACCTTCGGTGTCCTGCACGAGCGCGATCTGCGGTTGTCGGACGATGGCAGTGTTCTGGACGGCATCGACACGTTCCTGCGGAAAGGGCCGGTTGATCCGGCTCACCGGTTTGCCATCCGGTTCCATCTGCACCCGTCCATCCGCGCCAATACGGTCCGGAGCGGAACCGCGGCGCTGCTGGTTTGCAGCGACGGCGAAGCGTGGGAATTCGATGCGCCGGGTGTCGAAATCACGGTCGAGGAGTCCATCTATTTGTCGGACGTCTACGGCCACCGGAGGACCAGTCAGATCGTCTTGTCCGGCGCCTTGCAGGAGATCCCCTCGATCGCCTGGCAATTCCGCCGCACGGCAACGGCGAAACTCAGCCGGCGCGGAACCACGGAGTTCGACGAGCTGCTGCTTCCGCTGGAGGAATAGGGGCCTTTCTGCGCCCTTTTGCTTTTGTGAAGTTCGTGGTAGGGGCTCGCACAACCCCTCCTGACTGCCCTACCGCGAGGCATAGCAACCCATGGCTATTTCCACCAAAAACGTACCCGTTCCCGCTCTTGTCCCGGTCAAGCGGGCGCTGTTATCCGTTTATGACAAGGCTGGTCTCGTCGAGTTTGCCAAGGCGCTTGCCGAGCGCGGCATCGAATTGGTGTCGACCGGAGGTTCCTACAAGGCACTGAAGGATGCCGGGCTGTCCGTGCTCGACATCTCCGAAGTCACCGGTTTTCCGGAAATCATGGATGGCCGGGTCAAGACCCTTCATCCCAACGTCCATGGCGGTTTGCTGGCGATCCGGGACGATGAGGATCACCTCAAGGCAATGGCCGATCACGGTATCGGCGGGATCGACCTGTTTTGCGGCAATCTTTACCCGTTTGAAGAGGTGGTCGCACAAGGAGCCGGCTACGCGCTCGGCATCGAGAACATCGATATCGGCGGGCCGGCCATGACCCGTGCGGCAGCCAAGAACCATGCCTATGTGACCGTCGTGACCGATCCGGCCGATTATGACGATGTCATCGCAGCCCTTGACCAGAATGACGGCCAGTCGCCGATTGGCTTGCGCAAGAAACTGGCTCTGAAGGCCTTTGCCCGCACGGCTGCCTATGATGCGGCGGTCTCCAACTGGCTGGCCGATCAGCTGGAAGAAGCCAATCCGGCCCACCGGGCGGTCGGCGGGGAGCTGGCCGAGGTGATGCGCTATGGCGAGAACCCGCATCAGGCAGCGGGCTTCTACAAGACCGGCGAACGGCGCCCCGGCGTTGCGACCGCAAGACAGCTGCAGGGCAAGACGCTGTCTTACAACAACATCAACGACACGGATGCCGCCTTCGAGCTTGTTTCAGAGTTCGATCCGGCAAGGACGGCCGCCATTGCCATCATCAAGCACGCCAATCCTTGCGGGGTTGCCGAGGCGGCAACGCTCAAGCAGGCCTACGAACTGGCGCTGCGATGCGATCCTGTCTCCGCTTTCGGCGGCATCGTGGCGCTCAACCGGACGCTTGATGCCTCAGCAGCCGAAGACATCGTCAAGGTGTTCACCGAAGTGATCATCGCGCCGGACGCGGACCAAGCGGCTCTGGATATCATTGCCGCCAAGAAAAATCTCCGGTTGCTCCTGACCGGTGGACTGGCGGATCCGCGTGCAAGGGGTCTGGCCGTCAAGTCCGTTGCCGGTGGCCTTCTGGTGCAGTCGCGCGACAACGGCGTGATTGATGATCTCGATCTCAAGGTTGTGACCAGGCGTGCCCCGACCGATCAGGAGATGGCTGATCTCAAATTTGCCTTCCGGGTTGCCAAGCATGTCAAGTCGAATGCGATTGTCTATGCAAAGGACGGGGCGACTGTCGGTGTGGGGGCAGGCCAGATGAGCCGGGTCGATTCCGCCCGCATTGCCGCCCGCAAGGCGCTGGACGCCTCTGAAACCGCCGGATTGGCCGAGCCGCTGACCCGTGGCTGTGTGGTTGCCTCCGACGCCTTCTTTCCGTTCGCAGACGGCTTGTTGTCCGCAGCCGAAGCGGGAGCCACTGCCGTCATCCAGCCGGGTGGCTCCATGCGGGACGACGAGGTGATTGCAGCTGCCGACGAGGCGGGACTTGCCATGGTCATGACCGGCATGCGCCACTTCCGGCACTGAGTGATTGCCCGGGCTGGTATTCAGCCCAAGGTTTGAACCTGCTTGCGACACGAAAAGTCATACCGGCCCTTTGGAAAAAGGGCCGGTTTTTCATGCCGTTTGGATTGTTTCAGGTGGAGTGTCCTTGACTTGCAGCAATAAAATCATGCCGATGGCATAAAAGGCGAGGACTGCCGACATGCCTGCGGCCTGACTGTCGGTCAGCAACGTCACAAGGCCGACCGCAAGGGGAGCGAGAAAGCTCGTGACCTTGCCGGAAAGCGCAAACAAGCCGAAGAACTGCGCCATATGCTCCCTTGGTGCCAGCCGGATCAGCATGCTTCGTGACGAGGACTGGAGCGGACCTGAAGCAAGTCCGATCAAACTGGCCCAGAAAACAAAAAGCCGGTCGGGCCAGGAGCCGAACAATGTTCCGCTTGCGGGTTGGTCCACTTCGACGAAAAAGAAAACTGTATTTCTGTCTATTGATACCACACCGACTCCGGCAACGAAGAGAGCCGCCAGGGAGACAATGATGACGATCTTGGGCCCGAACCGGTCGTCAGCCGGACCACTCACAGACAGGCCGACCGTTCCGGTCACGATCAGAATGATCCCGAATATGCCGATTTCGATGGTTCCCCAGCCGAGCTGGCCAGCGGCGTAAATGCCGCCAAAGGCAAACATCGCGACAAGGCCATCCTTGTAGGCCATGTTTGCGATAAGGAAGATGAAAACATTCCCGTGGGAGCGGGCATGGGAGAAGCTGTTCTTGAGATCACGGATGCCGGCCGCAATTGCCGGGCCGGCACGCATGGTGCTTTTTGTCTCCCGGATGAAAAAAACCAGAGGCAGGATAAAGATCAGATACCAAATCGTGGAGAAAGGCCCGGTTGCCCGGTCTCCTTCATGTGCGGCCGGGTCGAGGCCGAAAGCGGGCTCGAAACCGAGAAGTGTCAGGCCCGATTGCGGGTTGGCCGCAAAAAAGCCGAGGACGATCACCAGACAGACAATTCCACTGACATATCCTGCGGCCCAGCCGAAACTGGACAGTCTGCCGATATGCGTCGGCGGAACCAGTGTTGGCATCATCGCATTGTTGAACACTGTTGCGATCTCGATCGAAATGGCGGCAATGGCGTAGCTGCTCAACGCAATCAAAACGGCATGGTCGTTTCCCGGAACGGCATACCAAAGCGCCCAGCAGGCAAACAGATAGGGAATGGAAAAAGCGAAGATCCAGGGCTTTCTGCGCCCTGCAGCGTCGGCAGCGGACCCAAGAATCGGCGAAAGTATGCCAATGGCAAGGCCAGCGGCAGCGGTGGCAAACCCCCAGAGTTCCTGCCCTTGCACCGGGTTTGCTGCGAGTGTCGATGAAAAATACGGTGCGAAGACGAATGTCGTGACAAGTGTGAAAAACGGCTGTGCGGCCCAGTCAAACATTGCCCAGGCAAATGCGGCCCGTCTTGGCGGATAATGCCCCATGGCAGCTGCATATGACGCCATGGGCGCTCCAGTGTTTCCATAACAGTAGACCGGCAGCATTGCCGCCGGTCTCCGCTACGTCAACTGGTTAAATCCGGCAATCAGTGCGTGATCTCGGACAACAGGCTCGCGGCCACGGAAAACTTGGAAACGCTGAGGTTTCCGTCGAGGATCTCGTTCACGGTCCGCAAGGTCCGGTCAACCGTGCGCTCGTGAGTTGCAAGCCAAGCCTGGAAAGAACCGTTGGCGATTCCCTGGCTGGTGATATCACGATGGGCGGATGCGAGCGTTGACCGGGCCCGGTCCAGCGCCAGACCGTCATAGTAATCCCGCAGCTTCAGATCGCGTGCCAAGGCGTCCATCGAACCGATCCGGAAGAATGCGGCGACCTCGAAATAGGCCGAGGCAACGGTTTCGAGGTCCGCGGAAGTCTTGCCGGCCACCACGACGATGTCCGGGATCGCGGCTTCTGCCGGCAACCACGCGATGCGCGTTGCAAGGTTTTCCGGAACACCACTTGCCATGTAGCGGTCCCGTACGGAGTTCAACGCTTCGGTCTGATCCTTTGTCAGCAGGGACTGAAGGCGTGGCCGCAGCTTGTGGACGCCGCCTTCAAACCGCTCGACCACCTTTGCAATTCCGTCCGCAAAGGACACATTGCGCTTGAACCAGACCACCTGTTCCAGAAGCAGGTCCTGAACGGCGGAATAGAGTTCCAGCTGCAGCTGGCCGTCAATCCTGGTGTCGAGTTCGTCGATCTCGCCATTGAGTTCGGTCATGCCGAAACTGTTGCGGACCGCGACGAAGCTCTGGGCAATGTCGGGAGCTGTCGCCCCGGTCTGGTCCATCAGGCGGGTCAGGAAGGTGGCGCCGCCGCGATTGATGATCGAGTTGGCAAGCATTGTCGCGATGATCTCGCGGCGCAGGCGGTGGCCCTTGATTTCATCTTCATATTCTTCCGCCATTTCGTCCGGGAAATACCGGAACAGCTCGCGGGCAAGGTAGCTGTCGTCGGGAACGGAACTTTCCAGCAGCCGGTCGAACAGGGTGATCTTGGAATAGGCGAGAAGGACGCCGAGCTCCGCGCGGGTCAAGGTCGTGCCTGATTTGATCATTTCCGAAAGGGTGGCGTCTTCGGGAAGCTCTTCGACCTTTCTGTCCAGATGCCCGGTCTGTTCCAGCATCCGCATCATCCGGATCTGGTATCCCATGTCTTCCAGGCCCCGGCGCTCGGTCATCGAAATCGAAAGGGTCTGCAAATAGTTGTTGCGCAAGACAAGCCCGGCGACTTCATTGGTCATCTGCGCAAGAAGCTCGTTGCGGCTCTGGGTGTCGAGTTTCCCCGCCTTGACCGCTGCCCCAAGCGCAATCTTGATGTTCACTTCCATGTCCGACGAATTCACACCCGCCGAGTTGTCGATGGCGTCGGAGTTGCAACGCCCGCCTTTTTGGTTGAACTCGATCCGTGCAAGCTGAGTCAGGCCGAGGTTGGCCCCTTCGCCGATCACCTTGGCTCCGACGTCCGGTGTGGTGATCCGGATCGGATCGTTGGCGCGGTCGTCCGCATCGGCATCGGTTTCTGTCGTCGCCCGGATATAGGTGCCGATACCGCCGAACCAGAGCAGGTCCACCTCCAGCTTGAGAATGGCGGTCATGACCTCTTGCGGGGTCGCGGTCTTGGCCGGAAGCTTCAACAGCGATTGCATCTGGGCCGAGAGCGGAATTGACTTTGCCTGCCGGGAAAAGACGCCGCCACCCTTGGAAATCAGGCTTGAATTGTAGTCCTGCCAGGATGAACGGCCCATGTCGAACAGGCGTTTGCGCTCCGCATAGGACGTTTCGATATCCGGATCCGGATCGATGAATATATCGCGGTGATCGAATGCCGCGATGAGCCGGGTTTGTTCCGAGAGGAGCATGCCGTTGCCGAACACGTCGCCGGACATGTCGCCGACGCCGGCCGCGGTAAACGGCTCGCTCTGGATGTCCCGGTTCATCTCCCGGAAATGCCGCTTCACGGCCTCCCAGGCGCCGCGGGCGGTAATGCCCATCTTCTTGTGGTCATAGCCTGCCGAACCGCCGGATGCGAACGCATCGCCGAGCCAGAACCCGCGGCCCTCGGAAATTCCATTGGCGGTATCGGAGAAAGTGGCCGTACCCTTGTCGGCGGCCACGACCAGATAGGGGTCGTCCGCGTCGTAGCGTTGAACGTGTTCGGGCGGCACCACCGTGTCGTCCTCAAGATTGTCCGTCACATCCAGAAGGGCATTGATGAAGATCTTGTAGCTTTCTGTGCCTTCCTGGAACCAGGCGCTGCGGTCGCTCATGTCCGGCAGTTGTTTCGGGATGAAGCCTCCCTTCGCGCCGACCGGCACGATCACTGCGTTCTTGACCTGCTGCGCCTTGACGAGGCCGAGCACTTCCGTGCGGAAATCCTGCGGACGGTCGGACCAGCGCAGACCGCCGCGGGCAACCGTTCCGAAGCGCAGGTGAACCCCTTCCACACGGGGGCTGTAGACGAAGATTTCCCGATACGGACGCGGTTGCGGCAGGTCGATGATCTTTTTTGAATCGATCTTGAACGCAAAGGCCTGTTTGGGGTGTCCCTTGGTGTTCAGCTGGAAGAAGTTGGTGCGGAGCACCGAGTCGATCACATTCTGGAACCGCCTCAGGATCCGGTCGTCGTCAAGGCTTGAGACGTCGTCGAGGGCTTTCGAGATTTCCTGTTCGATGCGTGCAACACCGAGGTCGCGGTCATTCTGGCCGAGCGCCGGATTGAAGCGCAGGTGAAACAGCTCGACCAGGCGGTTCGCGATGACCGGATAATGGTTCAGCGTGTTCCACATGTAGTCTTCGGAAAACCGGATGCCGGCCTGGCGCAGATATTTCGACAAGGCCCTTACAAGCGCAATGTCGCGCCATGCCAGATCGGCTGTCAGGGCGAGGCTGTTGTAGCCGTCGTTTTCCGCCCGGCCGTGCCAGACAGACACAAACAGGCCCTCCAGACGCTCGAGCAGATTGTCGGAAAAGTCGATCGCCTCGCCGTTCCGGCCCTCCAGCGTCATCATGTGAAGATAGGATGTCGAACGGTCTGACGGCACGATTTCGAACGTGCGTTCGTCGATCACCCGGAACCCCATGTTTTCAAGGAGCGGAACCCGCGCAGACAAGGGTACCGGTGCGTTGTGGTGGTAGACGTTCAGCGTGATCCGTGTCGTTGGCGCGTCCGGGTCCTTCAGGAAGGCGATGGCGGTCGTGCGCTTTTCGGACAGGGTTTCGATCTTGCCGATATCGATCAGAGCCGTGCTGGCACTGTAGAATTCCCGGTAGCCGCTGTCGAAAGCATGCGCATACCGTTCCGCGAGCTTGTAGGCGGTTGCCGGAGCGTAGCGGGCCCTGAGGGCATCGCGCAGACTGTCCGGCCAGGTCCTGATGATGTCGGCAACGGCGCGCTCAAGCTCGTCCTGATCCGGTGTGGGCGTGTCGCCCTGGTCCCGGCCGATAATATAGTGGACGCGCACCAGAGGCGCCTCGAGATAGTTCACGTACCAGGCAGACAGCCGTCCGTCATAGATCTTGCTCAGATAATCGCTGATATCGAGCCGGACTTCGGTCGTGTAACGGTCGCGGGGAACAAAACACAGGATCGAGACATAGCGGTCGAACCGGTCCGCACGCGTGAGCACACGAATGCGCGGACGTTCGTCGAGCTGCAAAATGGCAAGGGCAAAGTCGTAGAGCTTGTTCTGCTCGATCTGGAACAGCTCGTCGCGCGGGAAACTCTCCATGACATTGATCAGGGCCCGCCCGGAATGGCTCTCAGGATCGTAACCGGCCTTGGCCAGCACGCTTGCCACCTTCCGGCGCAGGAACGGGATCGTGTTGGTCGGTTCGGTATAGGCGGTTGAGGTAAACAGGCCCACGATCCGCAGCTCGCCGACCATGACGCCTTCGTCATCGAACAGTTTCGCGCCGATATACTCCATGTGCACGCGGCGGTGCACCCGGGACTTGACATTGGCTTTTGCAATGATCAGCGGTTCCGGGCGCAACAGGAACTCGCGGATTTCGGGTGTGATCTGGACAAACTCGGTGCCCCGGCGCAGGACCCTGGCGTCCGGGTTCGACAGCAGGCCAAGACCGGTTCCCTCGAACGGCGACAGGGTGCTTTCCTCGATCCCGTCGTCGAACTTGTACTCCCGCATGCCGAGAAAGATGAAATTGCCCTTTTCCATCCACTCCAGAAAGTGGATTGCTTCCCAAAGCTCGTCCGTATTGCCGTCGAGCTGGGTCGCCCGGTACTTGTAGGTGCCGATCGCATCGGCGAGCCGTTCGCGCATCGGCCGGAAGTCGGTGACGGCCGCGCGGACATCGGCCAGCACTTCGTTCAGACGGGCAATCAGGGCATCGCGCTCTTCTTCCGAATCAAGCCGTCCGATATGGATGTGAATGAGGCTCTCTTTGCGGTCGCTGCGCTTCGGAGGTTTCTTGTGCGAAACGGCGGATACAAGTTTCCCGTCCTCGGTGCGTTCGACGACATAGAGCGGGTGCAGCACCAGCTGGACGTCAAGTTTGCTCTCCTGCAGCTCGTCCATGACCGAGTCTACCAGGAACGGCATGTTGTCATTGACGATCTCGACGATCGTGATTTCTTTTTCGGTGCCGCGTTTGGTCTTGAAATTGGGATTGAAGACACTCACGCGATGGGTGCCGAGATCGTGCGATTGAAAGTCTTCCCAGGCGACCCTGGCAAAGCCGCACAGTTCTTCGGCGGTATAGGTCACCAGATCTTCGGCGGCGGCATTGCGATAAAGGGCTTTGCCGAAGTCGGCGAGGGCGGCATCCTCACCGGAAAGAAGTGTGACCGTTTGGGCGATGATATTGGATTTCTCGGTTTCCCGCTTGTCCGGCATTTCCGACCCCTTGGTGTATTCAATGCGCCCGGTTGGCAGCACGATACCTTGTTATGATGAAGTGAGACAGTTGGTGTTTTTTTTGATGGGAGGATGAGATGCACACGTTACCGACCGCGTTGCACATGGATCGGACGGAGCCGCTGAGCGACAAGACACAGGCCTATTTTGACCTTTGTAAGGAGAAGCTCGGACTCGTACCGAATGTGCTTCTTGCTTACTCCTTTGACGAGACGAAACTGCGGGCGTTCACGGACATGTACAACGACCTGATGCTCGCGAAAAGTGGTCTTTCCAAACTTGAACGGGAAATGATCGCCGTCGCGGTTTCCTCGGTTAATCGATGCTTCTATTGCCTGACCGCTCATGGGGCTGCCGTTAGGGAGTTGTCCGGTGACCCGAAGCTCGGCGAATTGATGGTCATGAATTATCGTGTGGCCGATCTGAGTGCCCGTCACCGGGCCATGCTGGATTTTGCCGTGAAGCTCACCGAGCGGCCGGCAGAGATCCTCGAGGGTGACCGGGAAGGCCTGCGCGAAGCGGGTTTCACCGACCGGGATATCTGGGATATCGCGTCGGTGGCCGCCTTTTTCAATATGACCAACCGGGTCGCGGCAGCCGTCGATATGCGGCCCAATGATGAGTATCACTCAATGGCTCGTTGAGGTCTTGGACCGCGAAACTGCGGTGACATGAGGGAACGCAGGGTGTAAGACGCTCAACAAAACGGATTGACGGCACAAAGGAGAGGGAGCCGGACTATGGTGGCGCGCGTATTCATCGATGGCGAAGCAGGGACAACGGGTCTCCAGATTCGCGAGCGCCTCGCCATGCGCCGTGACATCGAACTCCTGTCGATCCCGGAAGACAAGCGCAAGGACAAGTCGGCGCGTGCGGACCTCTTGAATGCGGCCGACGTCGCGATCCTGTGTCTGCCGGATGACGCGGCGCGCGAGAGTGTGTCGCTGATCGAAAGCGGAACAACCTGCGTGATCGATGCGTCCTCGGCCTACCGGGTTGCGCCGGACTGGACCTACGGGTTTCCGGAAATGGATGCCGCGCACGGCGATGCGATTGCCGCGTCGAGGCGGGTGAGCAACCCGGGATGCTGGCCGCAGGGTGTGATCGCGGCTGTTAGGCCCCTTGTGACCGGAGGTCTGCTGCCCGCCGACCACCCTCTGACGGTGCATGGCATTTCCGGATATTCCGGCGGCGGCAAGAGCATGATTGCGGACTATGATGCCAAGGGCAAGTCCGCCAACATGTTCGCCCCTTATGGCCTGGGCTTCAATCACAAGCACCTTCCGGAAATGACCGAATACGGCCGTTTGGCACAGGCGCCGCTGTTTTCGCCAGCGGTCGGAAACTACTACAAGGGCATGATGACAGTTGTGCCCTTGCAGCTTGCGCGCCTCGACAAGGTGCCGGACGGTGCCGAACTGCATGCGGCCATTGCGGATCATTTTTCCAAACCCGGCGGGTTCGTCGAGGTTGCGCCTCTTGAAAAGCTGGAGCGCGCCGATGATCTTGATCCACAGGCGCTCAATGGAACCAACCGGCTTCGCTTGCACGTCTTTGCCAATGACGCCCGGGCGCATGCCGTGATCATCGCGGTCTACGACAATCTGGGCAAGGGCGCGTCTGGTGCTGCCGTTCAGAACCTCAACCTGATGCTGGGTGTCGATCAGACGACCAGCCTGGCGGCCTGAAGACCGCCGGAAGACAAGAAGCAGGAGCAATCGCCATGGATAAGTTCACCACTCTGACAGGTGTCGCGGCGCCGCTGCCGATCGTCAATATCGACACCGACATGATCATCCCGAAGCAGTTCCTGAAGACCATCAAGCGCACCGGTCTCGGGTCGGCGCTGTTTCATGAAATGCGCACCCATGACGACGGCTCGGTGAACGAGGACTTCATTCTCAACAAACCGGCCTATCAGAATGCGCAGATCCTGGTTGCCGGGGACAATTTCGGTTGCGGATCGTCACGCGAACACGCCCCCTGGGCCTTGCTCGATTTCGGTATCCGCTGCGTGATCTCCACCTCGTTCGCGGACATTTTCTACAACAACTGCTTCAAGAACGGCATCCTGCCGATTGTCGTGTCCGAAGAGCAGCTTGAGACCCTGATGCATGCCGCCGAGCGCGGTTCCAACTTTACCCTGACCGTTGATCTTGGAACCCAGGAAATCAAGGGACTGGAAAGCGGGAGCATCGGGTTCGAGATCGACGAATTCCGCAAGCACTGCCTGCTCAACGGCCTCGACGACATCGGCCTGACGATGGCGAAGGCAGGCCAGATCGACAGTTTTGAAGCTCAGACCGCAGAAAGCCGCCCCTGGGTGTAAGGCAACAATGCGATACTGTTTCTAACTGAAAAAGCCGGACAATGCGCCGGCTTTTTTATTGGGCTAACGGTCTCAGCCGCCGGGAGCATTGTCCTTGCCACGAGCTGCGGCCAGTTGGTCCAGGTCCGTCATGCGGGTGCCGATCGGCCGGATTGCTGCAACCGTTTTTTGGTAGCGGGCAGCGTGCTGCTCGAACAGGCGGCGGGCGACTTCCGGATATTCCTGGATCATGCGCTTGAACAGGGCGCGGCGGATCCGGATGATCCGGACATCTCCAACCGCAACCGCCCGGCAAGGCCGCCGGGCTTCCACCAGCATCGCGCTTTCGCCAAGCAAGGCCCCGGCATCAACCCGGTCGATTTCCTCAAAGCCGTCCGATGCACGCTTTTGCAGGCTGGCGGTGCCGCTTGCGATCACCATTCCGCCATCGGCCCGGTCGTTGTCGTCAAACAGTTTCTGACCGTCGCGATAGTCCGCGCTCTCGGCACTGAAGGCGAGCAGGCGCAGCTGATCGTCGTCGAAATCCGACAACATCGGCACCTGCTTGAGTATGGCTATATCCTGAACAAGGCTCATGGGTCGATTTACGCCGATTACGCCTTACGGCACAAGCTTGTAGCCTCCGGCTTCTGTGACTAACAGTTCCGCATTGGAGGGATCGCGCTCGATCTTCTGACGCAGACGGTAGATATGGGTCTCGAGCGTGTGGGTGGTCACGCCGGAATTGTAGCCCCAGACCTCGTGCAGGAGCACGTCGCGGGTCACCGGTTTTTCGCCTGCCCGGTAGAGGAATTTCAGGATCGAGGTTTCCTTCTCCGTCAGGCGGACCTTGCCTCCCCGGTCGTCCTGCATGACTTTTGCGGCCGGCCGGAACGAATAGCGGCCGATGGCGAATGTCGCATCCTCGCTTTGCTCGTGCTGGCGCAGATGGGCACGGATCCGGGCAAGAAGAACCGCGAACTTGAACGGCTTGGTGACATAGTCATTGGCCCCGGCCTCGAGGCCGAGGATCGTGTCGCTGTCCCCGTCATGGCCGGTCAGCATGATGACCGGTGCCTTGAAGCCGTTCTTGCGCAACAGTTTCACCGCTTCGCGCCCGTCAATGTCGGGCAGGCCGACATCCATCAAAAGCAGGTCGATATGCTCTTCCTTGGCCATGTTGATGCCGGCAGCAGCACAATCGGCCTGAAGCGTTTCGAACTCGTCATAAAGGGACAATTGCTCGACCAGCGCCTCACGCAGCTCGTTATCGTCATCAACAATCAAAATCGTGCGGGCGGTCATGTCTTTTGTCCTCGCCAAGCCTAAAGGTCCGTTCCCCTGCACCAATGGCGCAATTCACAGGTAGGAAGTATCACATTCTTGTGCGAGCGAAATTGTCGCTAAACAAGCATGGGTTCGTCAATTCTT
Organism: Roseibium sp. RKSG952; assembly: GCF_009711355.1. Lineage (NCBI taxonomy): Bacteria > Pseudomonadati > Pseudomonadota > Alphaproteobacteria > Hyphomicrobiales > Stappiaceae > Roseibium > Roseibium sp. RKSG952. The sequence goes on from NZ_SMMF01000888.1 coordinate 24,778, forward strand.
CTTCACGCAAGGTTTAACATGGGTTTATCAAGGACTTGCCGGATGGCAACCCTGTCAGAAGTATCGAGGTGGATTGGAGCTGGTTTTTGGCGCAAAGCCTGATTGTTCGTTCCTTATCCTGGCGAAAGACCCGGGGCACGCTCACGCTCGGGTCAATCACGGTTCCGTGCGCGCTTGGGCGTTCGGGAACAACCCGGTTCAAGCGGGAGGGGGACGGCGCGACTCCTGCGGGGCGGTTTGAGCTGTTGAACGTGTACTACCGTCCCGACCGCGGCCACCGTCCGCAAACGCAATTGCCGCTGGAACCGGTAACGCCGGATCACGGCTGGTGTGATGACCCCGGCCATGTCCGCTATAACCGGCCGGTCGATCTGCCATTCATGGCAAGTCATGAGAAGATGTGGCGCGGCGACCGCCTCTACGACATTGTTGTGGTGCTCGACTGCAACATGCATCCGGCGGTCAAGGGCTGGGGATCGGCGATCTTCTTTCACATTGCCCGGGAAGACTACCGGCCAACGGAAGGCTGCATTGCGGTCGCGCCCGAACATATGCGGCTGATCCTGTCCCGGCTCGGGCCCGGTGACGACATGGTGGTCCTTTGAGGCATCCGGCCCCGTTGCCGGTATGTGCGGGGCTGCCTTGCAAGGATGGACTGGCATTTTTGCCCGGTTTCCGCCATATAGGGTCCACTGGCATCTTGAATGCCGTTGATCTTTCCACTCCGTAAACTGAAGACACCGGTATGGCGCCCCAGCGCAGACCCTTTTTGAAAATGAACGGCCTTGGCAACGACTTCCTTGTGTGGGACGCGCGTGAAAAACCGCTGCATCTGGCACCGGAGGCAATTGCCGTACTGGGAAACCGCAGCACCGGCATCGGTTTCGACCAGATGATCACGCTGGAACCTGCGTCCGGCGGCGCGGATGCCTTTATGCGGATCCATAATTGCGACGGGTCCGAGGTGGATGCCTGCGGCAATGCCACCCGCTGTGTCGGCAGGTTGCTGATGTCGGAGACCGGCAGGTCTGATGCGATGATCGGCACCAACGCCGGGCTCTTGCATGCGCTTGCCACCGAAAGGCTTGAGACCGTGACGGTGGATATGGGGAAGCCGCGGCTGGAATGGGACCAGATCCCGCTGTCGCGCGCCTTTGCCGACACCAGAGCCGTCGATCTCCGGATTGGCCCGGAGAGCGCTCCGGTCCTACAAGCGCCCGCGGTTGTCAGCATGGGCAATCCGCATGCGATTTTCTGGGTCGACGATATCGAGGCCCATGATTTGGCAGAACTTGGGCCGAAGCTTGAGCATGACCCGCTGTTTCCGGAGCGCGCGAACATCTCGCTGGCGCATGTCTTTGGCGAAAACGAGATCCGCGTGAAGGTGTGGGAACGCGGCGCCGGTCTGACGCTTGCCTGCGGAACGGCGGCCTGCGCCGTGGCCGTGGCAGCGAGCCGTGACAATCGCGCTGGCCGGACAAGCACCATCCATCTGCCCGGCGGTCCGATCACCATTCAGTGGCGCGAAGCGGACGGCCACGTCCTGATGACCGGCCTGACCGAGATCGAATTCGCGGGCGAGGTCGATCTTGAAACGCTCGCCTGGCGCAAGACGGGGGCTGATCAGGAGCAAGGTCTGCCGGCATCGGAGGCGGTGCTATGACGATTGACGTTGTCACTTTCGGCTGCCGCCTCAATTCCTATGAATCGGAAGTGATGAAGCGCGAGGCGGAGGCGGCGGGGCTTGAAGACGCCGTCCTGATCAACACCTGCGCCGTCACCAACGAAGCGGTGCGCCAGGCCCGTCAGGCCGTGCGCAAGGCGCGCAGGGACAATCCGAACGCACGGATCATCGTCACCGGCTGCGCAGCGCAAACGGAAGCCGAGACCTTTTCCGGGATGGACGAGGTCGATCTGGTGCTTGGCAATACCGAGAAACTGGAACGCAAGTCCTATCAATCGGTTGCCGCCTTCGGCATCGACGAGACCGAGAAGGTCCGCGTCAACGACATCATGAGTGTCGAGGAAACCGCCGGTCACCTGATCGATGGTCTGGAAGGGCGCGCGCGGGCTTTCGTTCAGGTCCAGAACGGCTGCGATCACCGCTGCACCTTCTGCATCATTCCCTATGGCCGGGGCAATTCCCGGTCCGTGCCGATGGGCGTGGTGATTGACCAGATCAGGCGGCTGGTGAGCAACGGCTATAATGAAATCGTGCTGACCGGGGTCGATATCACCTCTTACGGGGCTGATCTTCCGGGCGCGCCGAAACTCGGCACACTGACGGCCAAAATCCTGCAAATGGTTCCGGACCTGAAGCGCCTGCGCCTGTCCTCGATCGATTCCATCGAGGCCGATGACGATCTGATGCGGGTGATTGCCGAAGATCCGCGCCTGATGCCGCATTTTCACCTGTCTTTGCAGGCGGGTGACGACATGATCCTGAAGCGGATGAAGCGCCGGCATTTGCGCGCCGACACGATCCGCTTCTGCGAGGATGTGCGCCGCATGCGCCCGGACGTGGTGTTCGGTGCCGATATCATCGCGGGCTTTCCGACCGAAACCGAAGAGATGTTCCTCAATTCCTTGCGGATCGTTGATGATTGCGGCCTGACACATCTGCATGTGTTTCCGTTTTCGCCGCGTCCGGGAACGCCTGCGGCACGGATGCCGCAACTGGAGCGGGCGGTTATCAAGGAGCGCGGCGCGCGGCTTCGGGCCAAGGGCGAGGAGGTTCTTGCCCGTCATCTGGCATCGGAAGTCGGCAAGGTGCGTCCGGTTCTGGTGGAAAAGGAAGGGCTCGGCCGCACCGAGCAGTTCACACTTACCGAAATCAATGGCGGCGTTGCCGGAGAGATTGTCGAGACCCGCATGACCGGCCATACCGGCCGGCATCTTCTGGGCGACATTCTGCCGGGCGCAGCCTGACGCGTTTTTCAGGCAAGGCGGCAACCGCTTTGCCTCCGGAAAATGCGGACAGACATTTTAGAGCATGTTTTTTTGAACCGGGTTGAGCGATGAAGGCTCTGACTTCAGGGTTCATGCAGGTCAGGGCGGGCATATGAGCGAGAAAAAACGCGGATTTTTCGGACGTCTTTTCAAGGGCAAGGAAAAGGCACCGGAAGAAACGGCTCTTCCCGAAGACGCCGTACCGGCTCCGGATGATGTATCTGACAGCACGGCGTCCGAAAGCGATATTGTTTCTGAAACCGAAATGGTTGTCGAGCCGGTGGCCGCAGAAGTCGCGCCCTTGCCGCCTCTGACCGGCTATGAGGGGCCGGATCTCGCACCGCCGCCCATGCCGCTTCCCGAGGAGCGGATCTCGACGGATTTCCACGACGAGACCATTCCGGAGCCTGACCCGGTTGCAGAGCCTGTTGCCGAAGAGACTGTGGAGCCGGAGCCACAGGCAAAAGAAGAACCCGAGCCCGAGCCCGAGCTTCAGCCTGACGCCGAACCGGAACCCCAGCCGGAGCCGGAGCAACAGCCGGAGCCGGAGCAACAGGAAGAGCCGGAGCAGCCGGAAGTCCTCGAGGCACCGGCGGTTGTGCCCATGGCGGCCCCGGGAGCTGCCCCTGTGGCGGCCGAACCGGAAAAGCAAAAACTCTCCTGGTTCCAGAAGCTCAAGAAAGGCCTGTCGCGCTCGTCCTCCGCGCTCACCGAAGGCATCAGCTCGATCTTCACCAAGCGCAAGCTCGATGCGGCGATGCTGGAGGAGCTGGAAGATATCCTGATCCAGGCGGATCTCGGGGTCGACACGGCGATGGCGATCACCGACCGCCTGTCCGACGGGCGCTACAACAAGGAAATCTCGCCGGAGGAAGTGCGCGCGATCCTGTCGGAAGAAGTCGAAAAGGTGCTGGCTCCGGTTGCCGAACCGCTCAATCTGGATACGGGCAAAAAACCGCATGTGGTGCTGATGATCGGCGTCAACGGCACCGGCAAGACCACCACCATCGGCAAGCTCAGCCAGAAGCTCGCAGCCGAAGGCAAGAAGGTCATGCTGGCGGCAGGCGACACGTTCCGCGCAGCAGCCGTCGAGCAGCTCAAGATCTGGGGCGAGCGGACCGGCGCCGAGGTCGTTGCCCGCGACACGGGCGCGGATGCGGCAGGTCTTGCCTTCGATGCCCTCAAGCAGGCGCAGGACAACAATGTCGACGTGCTTCTGGTCGACACGGCCGGCCGGCTGCAGAACAAGGCCGAGCTGATGGCCGAACTGGAGAAGGTCATTCGCGTGATCAGGAAGATCGACCCGGAAGCCCCCCATTCGGTGCTGCTGACCCTCGATGCCACCACGGGCCAGAACGCACTCAGCCAGGTTGAGATTTTCGGAAAGGTTGCCGGTGTCACCGGTCTGGTCATGACCAAGCTCGACGGAACCGCGCGCGGCGGCATTCTGGTCGCGATCGCCTCGAAATACCAATTGCCCGTGCATTTCATCGGCGTCGGCGAAGGCGTCGAGGACCTGGAACCGTTTTCGGCAAGGGATTTCGCCAACGCGATTGCCGGGCTGGCCTGATTGCTGCTCCGGCCTGTGTGCCGGAGCGCCTCAAGTCCCTCATCCGCGATCAGGTTGGCAGCGAAACATGTAAACCCATTGCCCCGGTAAAGGTGTACCCGACGAAGTTTTGTGAGGGATTGATGATCTCGTTCGCCGGGACGTCGATTTCAAAGCGATCATTGAACTGCACAGCCTGCTGATTGATGTTTCTGAAGCTGACTGTTACGATTTTTCTTCCTCCATCAACATCGAGCGCCGTACCGAAGGCATTCGGGTTGTTGTCCCATGCAGCGACGACACCACCGTTGGGTTCGGATATTGTGACGGAGGTGGCTGTGTAAGTGTCGGATTGCTCCACGGTGCAGACGATTTCAGTCATTTCATGGTCCCTTTCACTGCTTGCTGTCCTTAAAGGACGAAGCGAAGCGGGACCTGTGAACAGGACGGGGGAGCATGAAACAGTGCGGCTATGGCTGCCAGCTTGGGTGCATGAGTGCTGCGCGGGCCGACGGAACCGATTTTTTTATTGGGCAATGAATACCCGTTCCCTTGACTGGATCAGCCGGGCCGACTGCGCAAAGCTGTCTTGCAACATGTTCCGTGAAACCCTTTGCCGCGCGCTTTGTCCCGGTCGCACGTGGCGCTACCCGGGCTCCCATCCGTCCGGGGCCATTTCAAACCCTTCGAACTGAAACCCCGGCGCGACGGTGCAGCCAACAAGCGTCCACGCGCCGAGCGATCGGGCTTGCTGCCAGCCATGAGGCGGCACGATGCCCTGCGGGCGCTGACCGGTCTTGAGGTCATTGCCGAGGGTCAGGATCTGTTTGCTCTCGCCGTCAGGGCTGATCGACAGCTCAAGGGGTGCTCCGGCATACCAGTGCCAGGTCTCCACCGCATCCACCTTGTGCCAGCGCGACAGGACGCCTTCCGGCAGCAGGAAATAGATCAGGGTCGAGGCCGGACGGCCGTCAGCGCCGGTCACCCCGTCGCGGAAGGTCTCTGCATAATACCCGCCTTCCGGGTGCGGCTGCATGTTCAAGAGGGCAATGACGTCTTCGGCAGATTGGGAGGCAGGCATCGGCAAGGCGCGTCCGGGTGTAACGGGAACTCTCTCCTGTTCTGCGGGAAAAGTGCGGCGGGTTCAAGATCTGGCAGGCGTTTGCAGCTGGCGAGATCGCGCAGGGCAGGCGTTCAATCCGCCGAAACCCGTTTGGAAGAGGCCTTCGGGCTGGTCAGCCGGTCTCGGCGGTGTCGATGGCCAGAAGCAGGCGGGGGCCCGAGCCGGCAAGAACCGCAGGCGACCTGTGGAGCAGACGGCATCTTTCTTCTCCCGGCCATGTCCGCCCCCGGAACAAACCGGCAGACCCTGTGCGCATGGACCGGATGCGGCGGGTGTCATCCTGATGGTTTTCCAGAACATATTCGGTGCCCGCGCCGCGATAGGTGCACAACAGCCGGGCGGGAACATTGTCCAGATGGAACTTGGGGCACATGACGCCACTTGAAACGTCGAACCGGATCCGGACATGCGTGCATCTCAGGATCCGGCTGTAGATCAGGGCCAGCGCGGCGGCATCGCTTGCAAGCCGGTGCTGTTCCGGTCCGTCAGGCATTCCGGCCAGTCCGCAGGCGCTCAGCAAGGCGGCTTCGGCCAGATGGACCGGCACCGTGGTTCTGAGGTCCGGCAATTGTCCGGCGGGCAGGGCGTCGATCCAGTTCTGGAAGTCCGGATCGGGGATGCGCTGCCAGATGGCGGCAGCGATTCCCGGAGCATCGACATCGGAAAGGATATCGGCATCGCGGCCGATCACGACATCCCCGGCGGCAGGCCGGTGAATGCCGTGTCCTTGCGGTTGGGCGGGGCAGAGCCGGTTCATGCGGCTTGCTCGTCCCGGCCCCAGCTGGGAAACGGATCGGGCAGATGTGTCAGTTGCGCAAGCTCCTCGCCGCTCGAGGCGTTCAACAAACATGCGTCCAGCCGGGCGCTCAATGCAGGCCAGTCGATGCCTGATCCAATGAACACGATTTCCTGGCGGCGGTCCCCGAACGGGTCGCTCCACTGGCTCTTGACATAGGCGAGCGCCCGCTCGTCATTGGGCCAGCGGTTTCTGGGAACGGCTGCCCACCAGATCCCGATGGGGCTGACGCTCGACAATGCTCCGGCCAGCGAAAACTCCGCCACCCATTTCGGCTGTGTTGAAATCCAGAAGTGGCCCTTGGCGCGAATAACCCCGGGAAGAGGGCCGTTCAGCACGGTGTGGATCTTGACCGGATCAAACGGCCGTCGCGCCCGGTAGACAAAGGAGGTGACGCCATATTCTTCGGTCTCCGGAACATGATCGGCAAACCCGTATAGCTCCTTCGCCCAAAGCGGGTGTTCATGGGCTTTTTCGAAGTCGAACAGGCCGGTGTTGAGGATCTTGTCCGCGGCGACCTGGGCATAATCGGTTTCGATGATCCGAGCGTCCGCGTTGAGGCTGCGGATGATCTTGCGTGCGGCATCCGCTCGTTCCGGCCCGGCCGCACTTATCTTGTTGAGCACGACCACATCGGCAAATTCGATCTGGTCGGTCAGGAGATGAACCAGCGTGCGCGTGTCGTCGTCACCAAGCGTTTCGCCATGATCGCGCAGGAAGTCATGGCTTGAGTAGTTGGTCAGGAGATTGACCGCATCGACCACGGTTACCATCGTGTCGAGCCGGGCGACATCGGACAGGCTCATGCCGTCTTCATCGCGGAAGTCGAAGGTGGCCGCCACGGGCAGGGGCTCGGAGATGCCGGTTGATTCGATCAGCAGGTAATCGAACTTGCCTTCTTGTGCCAGGCGCCGGACTTCCTGCAACAGGTCGTCGCGCAAGGTGCAGCAGATGCAGCCATTCGACATTTCGACCAGCGTCTCGTCGGTCTGGCTCAGTTCTGCCCCCCCGGCCCGGACAAGGTCTGCATCGATATTGACCTCTGACATGTCATTGACAATGACGGCGACCCGCAAGCCGTCCCGATTGTTCAGGACGCGATTGAGAAGTGTGGTTTTTCCAGCGCCCAGAAAGCCGGAAAGGACAGTAACGGGCAAACGCGTATCGGACACCGGCCGATCTCCCTGCTTGAAAAGTAATGTAATAACATTACATAATGGCTGCAATCGTGTACGGCAAGTGGGTTGGGCAAAGGGCTTGCAAATCAGCGGTACGGACGGTCCCGAAAAATCTCTTTCAAAGAAATCCAA
>NZ_SMMF01000520.1:0-1547 GCF_009711355.1 Roseibium sp. RKSG952
AAATTACAAGGAGTAAAAGGCAATGAAACTACGTAATGAGGCAGGCAGTATGCCCCAATACTATGATTATAATTCCCGAAATTCACAACAAAAAACCAAATGCAGCCTCGTTACCGCAATTCTTCTGGCCAGCTCCGTGGTGATCCCCTCAAATGTGGTAGCAGCAGAAACGGCTGAGCCCTGTCCGATCGAAATCGCACCAGTGAAATCGAGCGAAATCAACATTGAAGCCTTTAAAAACATCACCAACCGGATGGAGAAAGGCATCGAGGACGACCTGAGCGTCGGCTCGAGCACTATTTTAGTCAAGGACGGCAAGCCGATTTACTGCGCTTCACGCGGCTTTGCAGACAGGGAAAGCGGCCTCCCCATGGCAGCTGATACTATTGTCAAGGTGCACTCCATGACAAAGCCGGTGGTTGGCATTGCCGCATTGCAGCTATTCGAGAAGGGGGCCTTTCGCTGGCGCGATCCCGTTTCCAAATACATCCCGGAATTCAAGGACGTAAAAATCGCTATCCCCAAAGGCGGTGTGAACGGTCCGGGGGAAGACGCCTATGAACTGCAGGCCCCCGAACGCGAAATCGAGATCATCGACCTTGCCCGCCACACTACCGGCTGGAGCGGCGCCTGGCCAATGAATGAGAGCGGAAAACCGCTCGTCAAAAATGTTGATGTCTGGACGGCGCATGGGATTTTCGACCAGACACTGGAGGAGTGGATTCCTGACCTCGTCAAAACGCCCCTGCGCAATCAACCTGGTACCTCCTTCGACTATCAGGACATCAACGTCGATACACTGGGCCGTTTGGTCGAAATCTGGTCTGGAAAATCCTTGAGCGATTACCTCGAAGAGGAAATCTTCAACCCACTGAAGATGAACGATACGGCTTTTTATGTTCCAGAGGAAAAACTGGACCGGCTTGCCGTTTCCTATACACGCCCGGACAAAGATTCAAAACTGCTGCCCGCAACGGCGGAAACGCCCGGCGGTGAGCCGGTTGCAACCCAGCAGCCCGCATTCCTTTTCTCCGGCGGAGGTCTGTACTCCACTGCCACTGACTATGCACGCCTGGTTCAGATGCTGACGAATGGCGGCGAACTGGATGGATCGCGCATTCTCAGCCCCAAAGCGATCGCCTTGATGGGATCGGATACGATTGAACCCGGAACAGCCATGCCTGACGACCTTGTTCAATCGGGTACAGGGATCGGTATTACCGTTTCAATAGACGGAGACCCCGGGCAATCCCTAAACCTCGACACGGAAGGTAGTTTTGGTTTAGGTGGTTATGCTGGCAGCCTTTTCTGGGTGGATCCAAAGAATCATTTCGGTGGCGTCTATATGGAGCAAGTGCTCCCACCCGCAGATCGGAAGACTAATCGCTATACCATCAGGTCGATGAGCTTTGAAGCTCTCGAATAAGTAAAAATCAACATTCAATACCGCAGGGCCGCGCGGAGCGCGCGCCACGGTGGCTTCAGCCAAGAAGTGCAACGTTTGGATTGAAGCGTATTGGCGCAACTTTGAATGGGGTTGCAAAGGA
>NZ_SMMF01000316.1:0-575 GCF_009711355.1 Roseibium sp. RKSG952
CGCGGTTATCTGGGGCGATCTGGTCTGACATCGGAACGTTTTGTTGCGGATCCGTTTTCGGGGGTGTCAGGCAGCCGTTTGTACCGCACCGGCGACCTTGCGCGGTGGCGTGCTGATGGGACGCTTGAATATCTTGGCCGTATGGACGGGCAGATCAAGATCCGCGGCATGCGTGTCGAGCTTGGCGAGATTGAAGCAGCCCTTTCGGGCCTTGAGGGGATTGGCCAGGCAGCTGTTACTGCCCGCAAGGGGGCGGATGGCAGCAGTGCCCAGACGCAGCTTGTCGCTTATGTTGTTCCTGAGGGATTTGATGACGCTGGACTGGCTTCCATTCTCGGGATCGCGCCTGGCGCGCTGACCAGCGAGGACCGGCAAGGAGCCCACCAGCTTTCCCTGGAGGCTTTTGTGGATCTGGGTGAGGTGCGCAGCACGCTGAAGCAGCTTTTGCCCGAACACATGGTTCCGTCGTCTTTTGTCGGGTTGTCACGCCTGCCTCTGACACCGTCCGGCAAGACCGACCGCAAGGCCCTTCCCGATGTCGACGGCGCCGTTGTTCAAGCCGTCTACGAAGCTCC
>NZ_SMMF01000802.1:0-10787 GCF_009711355.1 Roseibium sp. RKSG952
TATTCGGGTTTTGGAGTGAGAGCGGTATAGCAATATTTTATCAAAACAATCTGACGCATTATTGCATGATTTATCTCTTGTTCTTTTTGTTTCGCCAAATCATTCTGCGCTTGATCCTACGCAAATCACGCTCTGCCTTCAGCTTGACATTTTCGGCATCGCCGTAAACGTCAATGCGCATCGCGGCATCTACAATTTTTCCGAATTCTCTCTCGCTAAAGTACTTCACGCTCACACCCTACAAGCTTGTTTATTTTTTAAAGCCCAACATTACATCAGGACCCGATGGACCTTCTATACGCCATCGAAGAAATCCTGCAACCAGCTCACCAACTGAACACCATACAACAGTAGTGGTCAAAGTATAACAATACCATAATGGTAGCTGCAAGCCAGGCTGTACGGCATCATTATCGGAGCTGATGAGATCACAGGTCCCAATTGAATAATCAAGCCAGTTCGATCAGCGAACATCTCGACATTGCCGCTTTGTATACAATTATTCTGCTCTGCTTCAAGTGCTGACAAGTGCACCAGCAAACTGCCGAAACTGCGGCCCGCACCGAAATTTTCATGTGCCCCAAAAAACCGAAAAACAGCATCCTTCACAGTGCGGTTAAATCCACCTGTGGGCTTACCCATTTTTCCCTATAAAAATAGCATAACGGAATTTTATTATCGATACATATCTAATTTGAAATGAAATTACTTTTTCGACCGTACGTATTGTAAAAGTCTTGCTCATTACTCTGGATTGTATATCCATATTTATGCAACTAAAAATACCAGAGGTTAAATATGTGCAATTTTTGCCTGAGCAATCAGATTTCTGCGACATACGGTGTGGAGGGAGGGACGGCTGCGTCCGTCATCCAGACTTCCGGGACTTCAAATCAAGATAGTGAAGCCAATGCGGAGACCGGCATCTCCCTTTCCGAAGGTTCGGACGCCGCAGCAGGAACCGGGACCGTATACTCCATGGAACCGGGCGATAGCTTTTCCGGGACGGTTGGAAGCCGCGGCGACGAAGACTGGATTGCCGTAGAGCTCGAAGCGGGATCAAGCTACACGATCAACCTTGCGGGAAGCGGATCTTCGCCTCTTTCAGACACTTTTCTGGAGATTTATGATTCGTCAGGAAACCGCATCGCTTATGATGATGATGGCGGAGACGGCTACTATTCCAAACTGGATTTCACAGCCGATGAGAGCGGGACGTACTACATCAGCGCTTCGGCCTACTCCTATTGGCAGCGTGGTGGCTACACCATTACCGTGAGCGACCCGTCCGATCCCACAGATCCAACGGAACCGACCGGCCCCTCACCTCTGGATGCTCTTGACTGGGGTGGATCCCGCGTCGGCACCACCAATATTTCCGTTTATTTTGCACAGGCAGGCGAAGTCTTCGACGGGGAGAGGTCCAACGGCTGGACCCAATCCCAGATTGCCGGCGCCATGGCGTCCCTGAATGATCTGTCAGAGGGAACCAATCTCACCTTCTCGGTGGCCGACAGTTCCAGCGGCGCTGAGTTCAAGTTTGTGACCGCGTCCTGGGCAGACAGCACCTACGCCTACATGAACCCGCCAAGTGAAACCAATCCAGGTGTCGCTGTCTTCAATACCTACAACATGGATCTGGCCAACCTTGATGCAGGTTCACTGGAATACTTTGTTTTCCAGCATGAGGTCGGCCATGGGCTCGGAATGTCCCATCCGCATGACAACGGTGGCGGCTCTGACGTTATGGACGGCGTTTCAAGCTCTTCCGATATGGGGGATTACAACCTCAATCAGGGCATCTACACGATGATGAGCTATAATGTCGGCCATGCCGAGCTGTACCCGAACTGGCCCAGCACCTATGGCGCGACAGTCGGACCGATGGCGTTCGATCTGGCGCTGCTGCAGGATAAATATGGCGAAAAAACCGCCAATACCGGAGACGACATATATGTCCTGCCGGACAGCAACGGGTCCGGTACCTACTATTCCTGTATTTGGGATTCCAGCGGCAACGACACCATCGCTTACAGCGGCTCTAGCGACGTGACCATTTCGCTGGTCGCCGCCACGCTGGATTACAGCACCACCGGCGGGGGGGTGCTTTCTTACGCCGACGGCATTCGCGGCGGTTATACCATCGCCAATGGTGTCGTGATCGAAAATGCTTCCGGCGGCTCCGGTTTCGATACCCTGCAAGGCAATTCGGCATCCAACCACCTGAGTGGTTTCGACGGCGACGACATTCTGGACGGTGGCCTTGGTGACGACCTTCTGGAAGGCGGCTCAGGAAGCGATTTCTTCGATTTTTCAAATGCCGGTGACACCGACACGATCATCGATTTCGAAGACACGGTCGATATGATCCGGATTGCGTCAGATCCCTCCGGCTTCGGCGCCACAGGCTTCGGGGATCTCAATCTGAGTGAAGCAGGTGACGATGTTCTCATCGAATATGCGGATAACCAGATCATCCTCCAGGACATGAACCTCGCCTCGATCGGAAGCGACGACTTCATGTTCGTATAGCACCCCGGAGGCCCGCCTCTCCCCGTTTCAGGCCGTCAATGGCCCGGAACAACGGGAGGGGCGGGCTGTCGAATTTGTCTCAAAGGTGCCACCAAATGGCGCTCGCCGGAAACATGACTGTGCTCAGATCGCCCAGCCCCTGAATATCCAATCAAGAGTCCCGACAGACACCGCGTTTATCCCGCGCAGCTGCAATCGGATTGTCACCTGCGGGCGGCCTGATCAAGGCGTGACGCAGTTCAGAAAGTCAAAATGCCACAAGGGCCTAAGAGTATTATCCAACCCTGCGCGCTTGGGAAATCTTCTTGTCCGTTTCGTATTGACTGAGCGCATATACCGCCCAGATCGCCGCCGGAATCCAGCCAATCAGAGTGATTTGCAAGATCAGGCAGAAAAGACCCTGAAACGGCCTGCCGATGGTGAAGAAGACGAGAAAAGGCAGAATGATTGCGAGAATCAGGCGCAAGACGGGACCTCCGAGTGTTCATTGCAATCTAGAGATTGTGTTTTCGCACCGAGTTACAAGAGCCGCGCTTGCACACAGGTTGCAGCTGGCCAAGTTCTGTGCACGCTCTGCGATTTGCCGCCGCCTCCCAATCCGGACGGGTCACATATCAGCGGTTTTCAAATAGACGGGAGTTTTACATAGCCAAATATGCGAATTTACGAATATTACTAAACATGCTCAAATAATCGTGGACATGACTTCCCCACGGGGCGTGCTCACGTGGGCATCCTCCGAACTTACGCCCGCCTTCGCGGGCGTTTTTTTGTAAGCACACCCTCCACAACGCGCCTACCGCGAAAATCAAAGACGGGATGGTTCTGAAATGGCGCGCGCCGGACAGGGGTCAATGACTGACCGTTTCCGGGCCTGCAATCCCGTTTCGCGCAATAGCCTCCAAAGCGCCTTCCAGTTTCCGGAGGTCAATCGGCTTTGTCAGGAACCCGTTCATACCCGCCTCACGGCACCGGTCTTCATCCTGCTTCATGGCATTTGCAGTCATGGCAAGGATCGGAATGGAGCCAGTTTTTCCCGACAGGGCCCTGATGCGTCTGGTGGCCTCCAGCCCGTCCATTTCCGGCATCTGCATATCCATGAACACGAGATCATAACGCTTGTTGCTCACGCGATCGATTGCCTCCACCCCATTTGAGGCAACATCCGCCTTGTGGCCCAATTTGTTCAGAAAGCCCGTGAGAACCAATTGATTTGTCACAAGGTCCTCGACAATCAAAATGCTCAGTTCGCGTCCCTGTCCGCCGATCACCTCATCCGGGACGTTGTCTCCATGGCCAGAAGTTTCTCGACGCGCCTGGCGGGCGGTCATCGCGGTCCGATCATCTGTCACGATTGCATGGCAGGCCTGATAAAGGGCTTTCCGGGTAATTGGCTTGGCCAGCACCTGCACTTTAGGGCTTTTGGCAGCACGCAGATCCTGCTCATCAAACACGAGATTGGACGCCAGCACGACGCGCGTTCCTTTCAGCCCTCCGGTATCGTCCAAGCGATCAAGGAAATCATAGGCCTCCTGCTCGGGAACGGAAATTGTCAGAACCAAGTCAAACGTCCGGGTTTCCGCTAGAGCCACGCCTTCATCGCAGCCAGATGCGGATACAACCGAAAAACCGATATCGCTTAAAAAGGCCGCGAGTGTCTCGCGCACAAGCGGTTTGCGGGCAATACACAGCGCGGATCCGGCATCCGGGGCAGTATGCTGCCAACGCCTATTCCGGCCCCAATAGGTGTGATCTCCTGCCTCAAGCTGGACGTCAAACCAGAACGTACTCCCCTCCCCGACGACGCTCGAGACTCCGATCTGCCCATCCATCAATTCCACAAGCTGCCGCGAAATTGCCAAGCCAAGCCCGGTGCCCCGGTGTTGGCGGGAGGAACTGGGATCGACCTGATAAAACTTTTCGAACAAACCCAAGCGTTCTTTTTCGGCAATGCCGATGCCGGTGTCCTCGATTTCAAATCTCAGCCGGGCGGTCTGTCCGACCTGCGACACCCGGATGGCGACAGCTCCCCCCTCGGTGAACTTGATCGCATTGCCGGCCAGATTGAGCAGCACCTGCCGCAACCGGCCCGCATCACCCAAAAACACCTCTTGAAGTCCAAGCGGCACGAAACAAACAAGATCTATTTTCTTTGCGATCGCACTCGGGGTCAGAATCTCCACAACGCCATCGACAACCTCGCCGAGTTCAAATGGCGCGCTGACCAACTCGATACGTCCGGCTTCAAGTTTGGACAAATCTAGAATGTCGTTGATGATGTCGAGCAGTGCCTCCGCCGAGTCCCGGATTGTTTCGGCATAGTGACGCTGCTTGCTGGTCAAGGACGTATCGAGCAACAGCACCGCCATCCCGATCACACCGTTCATCGGGGTTCGGATCTCGTGACTGACATTGGCTAGAAACTGGGATTTGGCTTCATTTGCCTTGACTGCCTCCGACATCGCATTGCGCAGCTCTTCGGTTCGCGCCTCGACCTGTGCTTCAAGATCCGAAAGGGTCGCAGTCAGCTTCTGATTGATTCGGTAGAGTTCGCTGCTTTTTTGCTCAAGAAGACGTTCCGCATCCTTGCGCGCCCTGCGCTCACGCTCGAACCGCTTGAACCATTTGTCCGCCTCCGAACCGTCACTCACACCGCAGCCTCCCGGGTAATCAGAAACTGCACTTTCATTGGACCATCCTGATCATTGCGGATGATGTTCAGGCTTTCGCCGAAGTGATCTCCGCAACCGCGGATCAAACCGTGTGCGAGATCTCCGAATGGACGGGTTGAACTGTAGTTCATTTCCAGCCGGTCGGGCGCGTGCCGGATGCACCGAAACGTCGGGAGTTCGGCGTTGGGGTAGAGTTTTTTCACCTCAACGTGAATGTATTCTTCAATGTTTTCAAGAAATTCAAGACTTCCGGTTGCCCCGTCGAAAAACTGGGCATGTGTCACCCTAAAGCGGCTGAACAGGTGCGACCCGAATGTCATGATCAGCGTATCGATCTCAAGCCCCGTAACCTTGTGAAGAGCTGCGACAAGCCGGACCATGTCATTGTGGTCGTAGTCCTGAACAGCCGTAAATCCCCGGTCACCTCCAATTCCGGACAACTCAAGAATTTCATCGGCCGTATCAAACGAGAATTCGGTTTCGACCATCTCCATGAATTCGGTAAACACAACGCCAAGCATGATCCATCCAACCCGGTTTGTAACACATCAAGGCATCGTTTCGCTGACTTGAACAACTGCCCGTTTCTGGCCACCGCATGTGTGCGGCCGCAAACCTCACCTCAGCGTTCATTTTGCTGAAGCCCCCGAAAGACTAACCCCAAACACTTCCGTAAGGAATTGCGAATCTTTCGCGAATAACCTTCCACTAGTGGTTACGGTAAAACACTGAATGACTGTCAATTTTCCTCTAAGGGACCCCACAACCAGATTTCCAAGAATTCCAAACCTGGTCACAGGTCTTGCGTAATCGCATTCGACACTGGAACATGACTAACTGTTCATGATCCAGTTGTTTCCACAAACAAAGGATAAGGGCCAACAGCATGGGGAACCAAGCACGCCGGATCACTGCAATCTTCGCGCTGCAGGTCGCGTTGTTGCTATTGGGACCCTTCTCACTGAAAGCAGAAGACGCTCGCCAAAAGCCTGCCGGACTTTACGAAGGCGAAACTCTCACCGAAGCTGCCGGATATCCTGTTCTTTACCGCTATATCCCGGCAGACAAGTCGCAGCCCCTTCTCGTGTTCATTCCCGGCGATGCCCACTTGGCCCGGATTTTTTACGGATACCCGGGCGGGAGGCCAGAGGATTTCATCAGCCACTGGGTAACCAGGGTGGGGCATCCGTTTCTCGCCATTTCCTATCCGATGTCCAACCCGGTCTTTGAAGGCGCGAGCCCGGACTACAACATCACCGACTGGGGCAATCAGGTGGCGGAAGTGGTTGCCCAGATCGTTTCGGAAAACGGTTTAACCCAGGAAGTCATCATTTGCGGCTGGAGCATGGGCGGAAAGATCGCGGCGGCTGTCGGGAAGGCCGCAAAAGACAAACCGTTCGCGATTTCCGCGTTCGTTGCAATGTCCGCCGATCCTCCAGTTCCGGGATTTCTGCCAAGGGCCAATGCCGAAGGCATCAAGATGACAGCGGAGGGCTATGCGGATCGCACACCCATCTATGACTGGTTCTTCAATGCCGTCGGCCAACAAAATGCCTATAACGGCCACACCATCATTCCCAAGGACATCTACGAAAAAGACATGCTCGGCGCGATCCCGGTCGCCCTGATCGATACCGGCCTGATCTACAAGGACAACAAATTCATTGAGGATACGTCCGCAGCCCTGCGCACAGGCGACACATTCGATTTTTCCGATTATCCGTTTCCAGTCGTGATCCACGACAACTCGCCGGACGACCCTCAAAACGTGCTGCTCGACACGTCTGACTGGGCCTTTATCCGCAACCGTGTACTCATTCAAACCGTCCTCGGCGGCGAAGCGTTCACCAATCTGACCTGGCCGGAATGGGAACGTCTGCAGCAACTGGTCGCGACGTCCGGCAGTTATTTCACCGAAGTGGTGGAGGGCAATCATTTCTATTTCATCGGCTCCGCCGGAGCCCGCAGCACGGTCGAGAAAATCCTGCAATTGCACGCAAGGGTCCAAAGCTTGCCAAACTCCAAAGCCGACACCGCCACAAAATAGAGCAATTGCCCCTCCCGCACGGCGAGCATGTCAGGCAAACCGATTGTGGCTTTCTGTCCGTCGCCAAGACAGGCTAAGGCTAAGACAAAGGCTTCACGGCAAACGGCCTTGCAATCTGTGCCAGGCAAGCCGCTCGATCTCACGGCAGGCGGTTTCAAAATCATCGCTGAAATTTTGACCTGCCTGCGAAACCGCTTCAAGCACATCACGTTTCTTATCGTGGCTGGCGGCGCGAAAACTCCGGCAAAGCGCATTGTAAAGCCCTGAGGAACAATCATGCGCGGGACCAAGTTCAAGGCCATACGCCCGCTCGGCAACCCAAGGGGCATTCTGAAAGACATCTCCAAACGCTGCCACGAAATCGGTCTTGCTCATTTGACTGGGTCTTGAAAAGATGTCCGGCGGATGATGCCGTTTCCAGTGCTGCGCAATCTCTATCCGGCGGGGACACCAGACAGCTTCCTTCGATTGGATGTAGGCAATGAACTTCTGAAGCGCAGCGATTTTTCCGGGGCGTCCGGTCAGGCGGAAATGCAGCCCGACAGACATCATCTTCGGCCTTCCAGCTTGGCCTTCAGCATAGAGATAGTCGAACGTGTTCTTGAGATAGGCGAGAAAATCCTCTCCGCTTGTCCAACCGGGCGTCATCGCAAACCGGAAGTCGTTGGCTTCGAGCGTGTAGGGAACGATCAACTGCTGCTTGCCATTGATGTCGGCCCAATACGGCAGATCGTCGTTATAGGCATCCGAGATGTACTCGACGACGTCCGCCTCCACCACGAGCCGGTTCGAGTTTTCCGTGCCGCGTCCCGTGTACCATCCACGCGGCGGTTCTCCGACCACTTCCTTGTGCAATCGAATGGCTTCCGCGATCGCGGCACGCTCGTCTTCAAGGGACAAGTCCTTGTGCTCAATCCACTTGAGCCCATGGCTGGCAATCTCCCAGCCCGCTTCCTTCATCGCCTCGACCTGCTCGGGACCGCGCGCCAGTGCCGTCGTGACACCAAAGATCGTAACCGGGATGCCCGATTGGGTGAAGAGACGATACAGTCGCCAAAATCCGGCACGCGGACCATATTCGTAAAGCGACTCCATGTTCACATTCCGCCGCCCCGGCCATTCGGTCATTGTGGGCGCATCGGACAAGTACATTTCGGAAGCCGCATCCCCGTGCAGAATGCAGTTCTCGCCGCCTTCCTCGTAATTCAGGACGAATTGAACGGCAATACGCGCGCCACCGGGCCATTTCGGATCCGGCGGATTGGGGCCGTAGCCGCGCATGTCTCTCGGGTAACGCTGCATTTCCGTCCTCCGTCATTCGCGGGACCCGCGCACTCCGGATCCGGCAACTTACGGATATTACTTTAAGGAAACCATTTCATCGAGATGTATACAACCGGTGCGGAGCTTTACTCCCCGGCGCCCCTTCCGGATAGGGCAGTATCCGCAAGATCTGTATTTTTGCGTCAGGAAGCCGTTGGATCAGGCTACCTCTTTCCGGCTTTGCTCCACCCGGCCAATGAACTCCGACAACCAGGCAATTTCTTTCAGATAGACATCCATGCTCAAGGACGCGAGTTCGAGCAAAAGCGTTTGGGGCTCACGGTATTCAAATCCGTTGTCACGCAGAAACAACGCATATTCGTTCTTGAACGCGGAAGGGATTGTCATGCCGGTCT
Source organism: Roseibium sp. RKSG952 (assembly GCF_009711355.1). Taxonomy (NCBI): domain Bacteria; kingdom Pseudomonadati; phylum Pseudomonadota; class Alphaproteobacteria; order Hyphomicrobiales; family Stappiaceae; genus Roseibium; species Roseibium sp. RKSG952. The sequence continues at coordinate 8,931 of NZ_SMMF01000802.1, forward strand.
CGTCATTGGTTGATGATTGGGTCACGGGACAAATTCCCCATAAGAACATGCATCTCTCACACCCTAAACCGCTCCGGCCGCACACCTGAATTGCCAGATTACAGGTTTCCCCGTTTTCCCCGTTGTCAGGCCACAAAAGTACGGCCGTCAAACAGATAGCAGGCGATTGCCTGCCGAAAGCTCGCGCACTATTGGCAGTTTTGTCATGCAAGTGCCAAATGGAAGCTCTATGCGTCTTGGTTAAGATCCCCACAATCCAAAGACCGGACACTATTGAAAATGAAACCAGGGCTATTTTTTAAGACTCTATTTACCTTGAGTGCAACAACGGCAGCCTTCCCCGCGGGCTCTGCTGTTTCGCAAGAAGTCGAACTCGGTCCACGCCCTGCATACCTCGTCCGGCAAATGGAAGACGGGCTGCTGAAGGACAGGCTATCGGCCTGCCTGTCGAGCCGGGCCAAACCGACCCTGTTTTCGATTGGCCACCGCGGTGCGCCCTTACAATTTCCCGAGCACACGGCCGAAAGTTATCAGGCGGCAGCCGTGATGGGAGCCGGGATCATCGAGTGTGACGTTACATTTACCAAAGACAAGGAACTGGTCTGCCGTCACGCCCAGAACGATCTCCACACCACCACCGATATTCTTGCGACAGACCTTGCGGAAAAGTGCACAACAGGATTTACGCCAGCAACGGATGACGCGCCTGCAAGCGCTGAATGCCGGACTTCCGATATCACCTTGCCCGAGTTCAAATCACTGAACGGCAAGATGGATGCCGCCGACAAAACAGCAACAACCGTTTCAGGCTACATGGACGGCACAGCCAATTGGCGGACCGATCTTTATGCGACCAAGGGCACCTTGTTGACCCACGCCGAATCGATTGAGCTGATCAAGTCGCTCGGCGGTAAGTTCACACCCGAACTGAAGAGCCCAGCCGTTGCCATGCCGTTCGATGGATTGAGCCAGAACATGTACGCCCAGAAACTCATTGACGAGTACAAGGCAGCGGGCGTACCGCCCAAGGATGTCTGGCCCCAGTCATTCAATCTCGCGGATGTTCTTTACTGGATCGAGGCGGAACCGGACTTCGGAAAACAGGCCGTTTATCTGGACGGGCGCTACAGTCAGGCCAGCTTCAATCCGGCAAAGCCGGAAACACTGTCTCCAACCATGGAAGAACTGAAGGCCAAGGGCGTCAACTATCTCGCGCCGCCAATCTGGGTGCTTCTTGCCGTAGAAGACGGCGAAATCGTTCCGTCAGCCTACGCCAGGGCGGCAAAGGCTGCGGGACTTGACCTGATCAGCTGGTCATTGGAGCGTTCCGGTCCCCTCGCCTCCGGCGGGGGCTGGTACTATCAGACAGTCAAGGACGTGATCGACGGCGACGGCAAGATGTATGAGGTGGTTGACGTGCTGGCACAGGACGTCGGCGTTGCCGGACTGTTCTCGGATTGGCCTGCAACAACGACCTTTTACGCAAGCTGCATGGGACTCGACTAGAAATCCTGCCTCAGAAGGCGGTGGCCAGCGACGTGCCGGCCCTCATACGAACCAATGGCTTGGCGGCGCATGTGCCGCCATTTCTGCGTTACTTTTCAGGTTTTCAAACATTCTCAAACCGGCTTGCGCGCCTTGGATTTTCAGCCAAGGCAGCAAATACGGCAAATGACGTCACAACCTATCTTGGTGGCAAGACAACCGGTGGCGCGCATGTATTGCGCGAACTCTGCCTTTCACAAAGCCCTTTTATCATTGTATTTTAGGGTTTTTAGCCACAATTGAGCATCCGTATAGTTGAATCTTCAACAAAATGCACATCATGGTGGATTCAGCCGCGAAGTGCAACAACGC
>NZ_SMMF01000774.1:0-8554 GCF_009711355.1 Roseibium sp. RKSG952
GGAGTAAATCTTGATACCGCGCTGCGCGAGCCGCGCTCTTGACCCCTCCTTGAGGGAAGGGGTTTGCCGCGCTTCTGGATCACCGTTTTCCTTGAAAACTTTTGAGATAATGGTTAAGAAAACCCAAGTAATAAATTCTTCAATTTATTCAACGCCCAAGAAACGGTTTTCGACACGCTTCGGATACTCAAAGTCACGTTAAACGCAATTTCACGCCCACGATTACCAAAAGGGACCCATGTGGCATTGATTTCGTAATCTTTTGCATTTAAGCATCCATCAAACACAAGAGGATGCAAGAAGACATGAGCGTAATGGCCATTCAATCCGTGTGCGATTCCAAAGAGATAGCTGAAGAGATAATAGCCACATGCCTGCTCGAAGGAATCGTCGCAAGCGCGGATCTCGAGGACGGGGTTTTAACGTTCTCGATGGTTGACGGAATTCCTCGACAATCCAAATCAGTGAAGGTCACGTTCAAGACAACCGGGGATCTCTACCCGAAGGTGATGTCGGCCATCACGGAAATGCACCCGGAACTTGAATTCCGAACCTGCGCTTACCCCATAGCCGTCAGCCGCCGCGTCGACCACTGGGTCGCAGAGCAATGCGGGTCTTCGCACATTCCGGCAGCGAAGAGCCAGAAACTCTCTCTCGCCCACTAAGTACCGATCAAGCGGCTTTTGGAGCGATCCGGCTCCTTGCCGCCTCGCCGATATCTCCCTTTTTCCAGTGCTTCCTGCACACTGAGACGTATTTCTCCTCGCCGCCTATCTCCACGACGTCGCCGGACTTGATCGGAACACCGGATGCGTCGTACTTGAGAATCATCGTGGCTTTTGCGCCGCAGTGACAGAGCTGCTTGCACTCGCTAATCTTGTCCGACAACGCCAAGAGAGCGGAAACGGCCGGGGAAAAGATGTCGCCCTGATAGTTGTTCTTCAGGCCGTAGGCCAAGACAGGGATATTCAACTCGTCCACGACATCCGATGCCTGCCATATCTGATCCCGGCTCATGAACTGAACCTCATCCATCAAAACGGCGGTTACCGGATCCCGATCGTTTTCCCTTGCCACGAAGTCAAACAGATCGTCCCCCGTCGAAAGGGCAGCGGCCTCCGCCTTCAGGCCAATCCTCGAAGAGACGACACCCACGCCGGAGCGGTTGTCCATCGCGCTCGTGATTACTAGGACGCGACCACCGTTCTCCCGATAGTTATGAGCGGTCTGCAACAGAAGAGTCGTCTTGCCGGCATTCATGACCGAATAGAAAAAGTACATTTTTGCCAACCTGGAAACTCCCCGTTCAAACTGATTCAACCTTCACCAAAAGGATGTCGCCAGACCTCGCGATTAGCAAGAAAACAATTGCTTTGACTAGCCTCGCCGGCGCGCAAACACCCCATTCACAAGCGAAAATACACGTTTAATGCAGGCCCTTCTAAAAATCTTAGGTTTCGACCATCCTTTTGTTAGCAGGTGCGAAATCGACAAGTGAGATCGGTACAATGAGCAAGGACTTCACCATCTTCTCCAATGCCTTCAAGAACGCCATGAAGGACGGCCCCTCCATTCTTCTTCTAGACACGGACGACGGCAACGAAGCGTTTTGCTACCGCCGGAAGGGCGAGGAGATCGACGATCCCGATTGCGAGAACGTGTACCAGGCGCAAGTGAGCGGCGTTTACTTCAGGGCCGTCCGCATGCGCGGCGAGGAAATGGATCACGTCTGGCTTTTCGCCTGTGACGGGGACGAGTACAGCATCGACGGCTTCCTCGAGAATCGTTACCTGAACAGAAGCGAGCTAGAACTCTCAGGCATGACCGTCCAGACGATTTTTCAGATCGCCAAGCACAAGGACCCGTCCCTCGGTCGACGTCCGACCGTGAAGTTCTGAGGTTGCTTTTACTTAAGGGTCGTATCCGATGTTCCCTTGAGAGGCGACCCAGCTCTCGAACGCGTACGGCTGAATGCCATACTCCCTATCCAGCAGTTTCTTGCGCAGGCGGGCCTTCGCCAGTTCTACGGGAGAAATCCCTGACGGCGCGGCGAGAGGAGGGATCCAACTATCCGCTGTACGCGGCGTGAAAATGACGGACGTAAGGTCCGGGATCCCATTGACCGCTATGTCCTCAAGAAAATCGACACCCAGTGGATTCGTCGAGGCGCCCCGGATATTCGTAAGCGCGGTCACCACTAGGAGATTGTCCATTTCCTTGAATTCGCTCGAATCGAAAAACTCCCCGGAAGCCGACAGGATCTCGGACCCTGAAATTAACCGATCCGCACTCGACGTCCCGAGGAGGGCCTCGAACGGCGAGGCACCCGAAGATGCCTTGTCGACGACGGACGATGCCGGCGCGTAGGCTGTCGCTACAGAAATCGGCGGCTCGCGATCCGGTTTCGGATGAGGGGTCGCCAGGACAAGAACCAAGGCGGAGGAATCCGGCGAACGCTTCTCGGCCTGAGTATTCGAAGCAAAGGATGCCGAAGACCGGACCTGATCCTCCGCGTCCGGCTTCGACGACCGACCCCCGCTAAATATCCGCGCGAAGAGATTTTTCCCCGACCCAACGCTCTTGGCCGGAGCTTCCGTTCCATTGATCCGCGCCGCCCTCGGAACCTTATCAAGTTCGGCCATTGCCGCCTTATACCCCTCCAACGGCCTCCCGTTAGAAGGTACGTGAATGGTTTTCCCGTCCGGGAACAGTTTGGCCAATTGCTTCGACGACATCCTGGGCCAATGACGAACGCGTGAGACATCCAGATGCACGAAGGGCGACGCAGACCTTGGATAGTATCCGACACCGCCAACTTGGAGCTTCATTGCGATCTCGCGCAGTCTCGATGTATCGATGCCCGGGATCCTGAAATCCATCGCCTTGCCCTGAATGTGCTGGCTGTTGCGGGCGACCCCCGAGCTGCGTTTCCTTAGACCCTCGTTCGTCACCTTCGACCGATACCCCGAATGGACGTAAATGCACGCCGAGGCTCCGGATCGCCCGTACACCTCGTGAACAAGATCGAACAGAAGAGGGTCCATTTTCGTCGCCTCGCTTCGCCGCCAGTCGCGAAGGAACCAATTGAGCTTCCTTAAAGCTCTCTCGTCGTACGAGCCGTTGCGAAAATACGTGATGTCCAGGGATTCACGCGTATTCGTGTTGCAGAGCGAGAGAGACCTGTCCGAATTTGCCGCTGCGACCTCCAGCGAGAAGGCGAGAGCAAGCGCGGCCATGATCAAGGGGCGAAACAGCTTCAAATCCTCAGTCCCTCTTTCCGATCGTCTTGAGCCGTCGGTGCGGCCGTGCCCGGATCATCCGAAAACGGGCATTGGTCGGGACTTCAGCGGCTCCAAGGATTTCCGCCCGAATGTGCCCCATTCGCAACAATTGAAATAATTTTGACCTCGAATCCTTCGGCGGTCAATAAAGTTTGTGTCGGGCTTTGCGTCGTGCAAGGATTCGAATAAGCGAAGGAGGGGATCCGTAATGATCCAGAAGCGCGACGCCCCTTCTGCAGGGAGGGGAAGACGTTAAGGAGGCCACCCCGAAGAGTCTGTACTACCCCATATGCGGCACGGAGCGCATCAGCGTTCTCGTTTTGGGGCCACGAACGACGCCTGGTTCATCTCGTCCGAGGCGGCTGCCATTCTTGCTACCCACGACACCCTTGTCCTAGCCCCGCAGAACCGCAGCCAATACCACCACTGAATTCGGCGTTTGTTCGTTTCTTCAACCTCCATCAGTCTCGACGACACAACACTCCAGACGACACCATATCCCGATGATCAAATCCCAAATCGACTACGAGATTCTCCCTGACACCTATATCGGCAAGCTCCTGTCCTCGCCCGCTCCGAAGAAGCGCCTGAGCAACCAGGAGGCGGCGGCCCTCATTCAGGAGACTGCGGATCGCGTCGAGAAGGAGCGGCCCAACGGCGATGATCGCCGGATCGCCGAACTGATGGCGGCGGAAGCGATCCGCGCCATCAGTGGAAACGGGTCAAGCTCCCTGAACTGGTACACCGACAGCATCGACAACGCCCTTTCCGTTGCCGGTCTCATACACCCCGAGCTAGTCGACGAGGAATGCGTGGTTTCTCCGTTCAAATCCGCCTCCGAAGCCCGCGTCGTCTTCTTTGCGGCGTTGTCGATAACCTCCCAGAACATCAAGGTCTTCGAAAATGTCAGGTACGCCCTCGAGCAGTACGAACAATTCAAGAGACACGGCCGTTTCGTCGATGCGTCCTACGGTCCGAAAGCGCAATCGGTGCTCAGGAACCTGCAACGCTTCAATCTCGCCCTCAAGACGTTCGGCGGCGATCTCAGCCGTCTGGAAGCGTTCCTAATGAAGCGCTTTACCATGGGCGAGATCAGACGCGTCGCAGAGGGATTCAGCATCAACATCGGCGGCGCTGAGCTGAACGACGAGGTCGTCCACGGATCGATGATCTTCGGACCCAAGATCGGAAACGGCTTCTTTCAAAACCTCATGGGCAACCACGATCCAGTGACGATCGATCTCTGGTTCATGCGCATGTGGGGCAGATACACCGGAACGCTGGTGAAGCGCGAGATTCCGAAGGCCGCCCTTACGAAACTCACGGCGGGTATTCGGAAGTCCCTCCGCTCGGAGAAGATGACTAAGGTACTCCGGGATGCGGGACTCGCCCTCAAGCCCTCCGAGATCCGAGCCCTCGATCCGGAGGAGCTTGCGAACTACACCAAGAAGCTCAACCACCTATGGAGCCGACGTCGGCGGGCGGAACTGGAAAAAGGCCGTACCAACGACCAGATCCTCGAGATCAAGACGGCCCTCGGATGGGCTAATCCCGCGAAGGCTGTCTACGAATCCCTGGTCGGAACCGTGGATACCCCGAGGAACGGCAACGAGAGACGCCGGATGCGTGCGGTGACGCGTCAGTCTGTTGACATTTTGCGGCTTAAGGGATATTCGATGAGTCCAGCTGACTTGCAGGCAACGCTCTGGTATCCCGAGAAGGAGCTTTATGGACATCTAACCGGGCGCGATCCGGGCGCAATGAACGTGTCCTACGAACAGGCCCTTGTGGCGGCGGCTAAGAATGAAGGATATACGGATGGAGAAATCGACGATGCCATTGAAGCAGGAGCAGGTCGAAGCAGACGCGCCGGAGGTGACGGATGTCTTGAGCGCGATGCCGGACGCGGTGGTTTCCAGGTTTCTTCTTGAACTTGAGAAACTCCCCGAAGCCAAATACGAAGGCGACGCTTAAGCCACCTTCGGCATCGTCGATCCCTTCGAAATCGCGGTCGCGAGACTTGTTGCCATGACCTTGCCGAGAGCGACTGGCACGGCGTTGCCGATCTGCTTCATGACCGTTCCCCACGCCCCGGAAAGTTCGAATCCCGCCGGAAACCCTTGTATCTCGGCCGCCTCGCGAACGGTGTAGTAACGAACGCTCCCGTCATCCCTCACGAACATGTTTTCGCCGCCTGGAACTCCATGGACACCGGCCTTAATCGCTTTCGAAGGGAGGTCGAGTGGGCTTCCCGTGTGACCCGGATAGGTTCTCGCCCCCTCCTTGTGAACGTGACCGTTCACGCCGTCGGGGTCTCCTAACGGCAGCAGAGCCTCGCGAACCGTTTTCCACGGGAGGAGGGCAGGGCGTTCCCCGGCGCGCTTGAGCTTCCTCAGTATCTGTTTCTCCCGCGGGCTGACACCGATGCCGTTCAATGCCGTTATGCCGACGCGTTCCCAATAGGTGCCGTCGACCCACTTGTCCCATACCAACCTCTCTAGTGAGTGGGTCTTCCGTGGAGCAGTCGGAGCGATGCCCAGATCGGCCCTGACACCCAGGAAGAACACCCTGTGACGACGCTGGGGAACGCCGTAGTCGGCCGCATCCACCAGAGCCAACACCACTTTGTATCCCTCGTCTTCGAGAGCCCGCACGACCGAATTTCGATAGTCCTCGAACTTCTTTCGCATCAATCCCTTTACGTTCTCAAAGAGGAAGGCGCGCGGCCTGATCTCACGGACCGCCCTGATCGCCTCCGGCCATTTGTCCCTCGGATCCAGATTTCCGGCACCGACGCCTCCCCCGGAGAATGGCTGGCACGGAGGCCCTCCAGCCACAAGATCCACCCCGCAATATTTCGTCCAGTCCACGGTGCCTACATCCTGGCAAAGAACTCCCGGCGCATGACCGAAATGCCCGCCGTTCGCGCGAAGCGTTCCCGATGCCTCGCAATCCATCTCAACGATCGCGAGCGAGCGAAAGCCCGCCTTTCCGATTCCGAGCGCAAGTCCTCCGCACCCGCCGAACAATTCGACGCTATCCATATCGAATCCTTTTGAGATATACATCGCACCTTTCGAATGATCGCTTCGAGCAAGGATTCAGGCAAGATAAATCCTGACGCCGCCGTAAATGGTATTGTCTTTCGCCCTGCTCCGGTGTTGAATCCCATAAAGGTAACTCGGACGACGAACATGAAGAATCTTGAATTCGGAACATCTGAAGGCTTGCTCACCCTGCTAGGCATCAAGGGCCTCGGCGCAGTGACGGCGCGCGGGATCGCCGAGAAATTTGCCGATCTCGATGCCCTAAGAACAGCGGAAGACGAAGAGTTCAAGGGTATTGCGAACGTCACCGTTCGGGATCTTCTTCGCAACGACAACGCGGCGCTGCAGGAAGCGAACGGCAAGGCTCGGCGCGAGATCGAGGGCGTGAAAGAAGTCGGCGCCGATGTCGTCTGCTTTCTGGACGAACTCTATCCGGAGCAACTCCTTCACATTCCGGACATGCCGCTGGTGTTGAGGGTGTGCGGCGATCTCGGTGTCATTCGCAGATCGATCGCGTTCGTAGGAGCGAGAGCGGCCTCTGAGTTCGGACAGACCGCGACGCACCGCATGGCGCAGTATTTCGCGAGCCGCGACTGGACCATCGTTAGCGGCCTTGCCTCCGGTATTGATCAAATCTCCCACCGAGCGGCCCTCGAGGTCGGTAAGCCGACCGTTGCGGTGATCGGTTCCGGTATCGACACCTACCGTAACGATCACGAACTCGACATGGCAGTGGAGATCGCGGGGAACGGAGGTCTCGTTATCTCCGAACAGCCCTGCGGACGCGACGCCGACAGGGCGACCCTCATCAAGAGGAACCGCCTCATCACCGGGCTTTCGGTCGCCACCTTCGTCATGCAGGCGGCACGTAAGAGCGGAACCATGCATTCGGTCCGATACGCCACCCATCAAGGAAAGCCAATCTACGTCCCCGGCATTCCGGGGAAATTCCAGTCCGATCCGCTCAACGAGGTCCCCCGGCTTCTCGCTCAAAGCAATGGCTCGGACTTCGTGCGCTGGGCCGATTTCTCCCAGAAGATCATCGACGAGGTCGACGAGCGCGAGGAACAGCCGCTCGCGACCGCTATCGCGAGCCGGGATGCCTACCTCCAGGTGGAACAGGAGCTTGAAATTATGATGCCGGCGGCGGCGAAGAGCGCTTCATCACTTCCAAAGGTCGCCTGAATCCCTCCCTTGCCAATCGCACCGAAGACGATGGCACCACCACCTTACCCCATCGCGCCGGACATAAACCCCGCTAGGCTCAACGACGACCCGCGCCGAAAGCACGCTGCGCCCGGCGTTTTCAAATTGAATCCGTCTAATTAGCGAGTCCACTGCGTAATGAGCAAGTCAAGGCATAACGCCATCTCACCCCCACCATTTTTTAAATTGCCAGTCCCCTGCGTACCCCATAGCGCCTACGTCGCCTTGCAAAGCCATCAAGGACATCGCGTAATCAGCGGTCATTCAGGGACGGCAGCGAGGGGCACAGCGACCTGAGGCATCAAGGCCAGCCAGCATGACAACCATGCCCCCGCCACCTACGTCTCAACAGCTTCGCACCATCGATAACGCTTAGAAAAGGAGCAAGCGGCATGAAGTCACTATATACACGCATGAGGAGACGAATACATGGCGACTGATTACAAGGCGAAGATGACTGCCCGGCAAATTCTTGCGCTGTCTCAGCTCATCGTCAGTGGCAAAGCACTCGCGGAACAGTTCATGGAATCGCGCGACCACAGCGAAGGCATGATCCTCGCTGCCATTTCGACTATTCAAAACCGCAGCCGCGATAAACCTACCGCTGAGAATGTCGCATCGGAAGTTGGCCTGCAAAAGCGCAGCGTTCAAGCCAAGCTTCATAATCTCGTCAAGGACGGGAAGGTTGTCCGCTTCCCGATGAGCGGCCGCGATCCGGACCTTTTCTATCTCAATCACGACTTCGAGGACGGATGGGTGAATTCGGAAGCCGGAAATCAAACCTTCGAACAACTTTCAGACACAATCTCGGGTATTGTCGCTTCGCTGGTGGGCAGTAAGAATGCATAAGCGTCATCTTTTGATCCAGAAGCGCTGACAAACCCCTTCCTTCAGGAAGGGGTCAAGAGTGCAGCTCGCGCAGCGCGGTATCAAGATTTACCCCGTTGCTCTTCAACATATTGCCCTACAAACCTGCGCCGAATGTGGTTCACTTGACAAACAGAGCTGCGAAAACCAAGC
>NZ_SMMF01000843.1:0-16082 GCF_009711355.1 Roseibium sp. RKSG952
ACTCAATCCCTTATGGCGAACCGGTCCTGGCCGTTGCCTTGTTGCACGTCGCGGCTGAGTCCACCATCCCGGTAAGGAAAAGCGCAGAACCGGGATCGGAGCGCCTCGTAAAATATCAATAAAAGCAGCTCTCCAATCCCGGATAAAATCCTTGCGTTTTTGCCGCATGACAATGTGAGCGGAAAACGTCATCCGGCATGAAGTGAGCCTGCAACCCTTCCGAAAATCGTCACAGTTTGAACAACACAGCACCTTGGAGCTTGCCCAGTATTCCCACGCTGGCAGGAGGACGCTGGCATTGAAGAATCTAACGACGATACAAGGATGGGGATCACATGACCGGATCGGATGTCTTGCGCTTCGGGCGCTGTGCTGCGCTGGCGGCTTTTGCAACGGTATCGGGGATGCTGGCGGATATCGAGCCGGTAAGAGCGGAACAGACAAGCGATGCGCTCACGCCTCAGGCAGGTGCCGGAGGCCCGTTCGAGCTGGTCAATGCCGACGGTGAAACCGTCACGGACAAGGATTATGCCGACAAGCCGAAGGTGGTTTTCTTCGGATACACCTATTGCCCCGACATCTGCCCGCTGACCATGTCCGATGTGCGCATCTGGATGGAAAATCTCGGGCCGGATGCCGACAAGCTGCACTATATCTTTGTCACGGTTGATCCTGAAAGAGACACACCGGATGTTGTCGGCGATTACGCCGCGGCCTTCGACGACCGGATCGAGGCCCTGTCCGGCTCACAGGCTCAGGTGGATGCCGTCGTGGAGACCTTTCAGGCCTACGCGGAAAAAGCTCCGCTTGATGACGGCGGGTACAATGTGCACCACACCGCAGAAGTCCTCCTGATGGACCGCAAGAACCGCCTTGTCGATACGATTGCCTATCAGGAAGAAGAGGACATCGCGGTCTCGCAGCTGCGCCAGCTGATCGATACAGGAAGCCGGTCATTTTGACGTTTTCGAGAAACGGGGGAGCCGTTTTAGCGAAGCGCCCCGCGTCATCGGACTGCTCCGTTTCCTCTGTCATGTCATGACCTGATCCTGGCACCCATATCCTTGTTGCCCCACATGTCCGTGCGCTTGTGTGCTGCAAGGTCTTTCCATGGGACAAATGGTCCGGTGGAGCGCGGACGACAATCGCACAATGTTTGACCGTCGCCGGCCCGGGCCATTCAAATCCCGCGCCAGCCATTGCGGTCGTGATTGCCGCTTTCAAGTTTTCACGGCTTCGCGTATGAGGCGCGCATGTCCAGACAGCGCCTTGACCAATACCTCGTAGATACCGGCCATTTTGAAACCCGGTCCCGTGCCCGCGACGCCATTTTGCGCGGGACGATCCGGGTCAATGGAACCCTTGCCGACAAACCGTCGGCAAAGATCCAGCCGGACGCCACCATCCGGATCGAGGATCCGGCGGCCCGGTATGTGTCACGGGCGGCCTTGAAATTGCTGGCCGGCCTCGACGCTTTCGGGATCGATCCCGAAAACCGGATCTGTCTCGATATCGGCGCGTCCACCGGCGGCTTCACGCAGGTGCTGCTTGAGCGCGGCGCGCAAAAAGTCCACGCCATTGATGTGGGCCATGGCCAGTTGCACGCGTCACTTGCATCTGATCCCCGGTTGGTCCGGCAAGACGGATTGAATGCGCGCGATCTCACAGCCGCAAACCTCGATCAGGACGCCCCGGCACTCCTTGTGTCCGATGTCAGTTTTATCTCGCTGACACTTGCCCTCCCGCCAGCCCTTGCGCTTGCAGCCCCGGGCGCCGAAGGGGTTTTTCTGGTCAAGCCCCAGTTCGAGGCCGGACGGGACAAGATCGGCAAGGGCGGTCTGGTCGACCCGGAGGTGGCCCGGGAAACCGCCAACCGCTTGCGCGACTGGCTGGCCGGTATGGTCGGTTGGCAGGCGGGCGGTCTGATCCCCTCTCCGGTCAAGGGCGGAGATGGCAATCTCGAGTGGTTGCTGTTCGGCAAGAAGGCGTGAGCCCATCAACAAAGCCGCGCGTTTGAGCGTCTGGTTGCTTGCGCTTTCGCCTGCACAGGGCTATCGCTCGCCCGATGACACAGACAGATCTTCTTATCTCCCGCCTGGGCCACCGCGGCGATGGAATTGCCGACACGGACAAGGGCCCAATCTACGTGGCCGGTGTCCTGCCTGGCGAGCGCGTGCGCGCCGAAGTGACCGGCGACCGGGCCAGGACCTTCGAGCTCATTGAGCAAAGCCCTGATCGCATTGACCCGACCTGCCGCCACTTCGGAACTTGTGGCGGATGTGCGGGTCAGCATCTGGACGAGGCCGCCTATCTCGACTGGAAACGCGAGCAGGTCACGCGTGCCCTGAACGACCGGGGCATCGACTTTCCGGTGGCCGAGGTTCTTGCCGGTGCACCGGGCAGCCGCCGCCGGGCGGTGCTGACGGCCACCCGTGCCGGACGCGCCATCGTCCTGGGCTATCATGAAAAGGCGAGCCACCGGCTGGTCGACATTGCCGAATGTCCGGTTCTCGACCCGTCGATTGTTGCAGCCCTGTCCGGTCTGCGCCGTCTGTCCGCGCAAGTGGCACCGCGCAAGGGCGACTTGCGGATCACGGTTCTGAAAACGAAGTCCGGGCTCGACGTGGCGCTCGACCAGGCCGACAAGGGCTATGACCGGAAGATACCGGCGCTGTCACAAATGGCCGTCGAGATGGATCTGGCCCGCCTCTCCGTCAACGGCGAAACCATTCTGGAAATCCGCCCCCCCATGATCGACATGGCAGGCGTCGGGGTTGTGCCGCCGGCAGGCGGCTTTGCCCAGGCAACCGAACAGGCCGAAATCCAGCTGAGCGATCTGGTGCTGAACGGTATCGGCAAGGCAAAACGGGTCGCCGACCTGTTCTGCGGCGCCGGCACCTTTACCCTGCGGATCGCGCGCCGCGCCTCGGTTCATGCGGTTGAAGGCGAGGCAGCGGCCCTGAAGGCGCTCGACAAGGCCTTGCGTGTGCCCAACGGCCTGAAAAAAGTCACCCACGAGCGCCGGGACCTGTCTCGCCGCCCGCTGGTCAAGCATGAGCTGGAACCGTTTGATGCGGTGGTGTTCGATCCGCCGCGCGCCGGGGCGCAGGCTCAGGCCGAAGCCCTTGCGGCAAGCAAGGTCAAGACACTGGTGGCCGTCTCCTGCAATCCGGCAACACTTGCGCGTGATCTCCGGATCCTGATTGACGGCGGCTATGCGCTGCAATCGGTCACACCCGTGGACCAGTTCCTGTATTCGCCCCATATTGAAAGCGTGGCGGTTCTCAAGCGGGAGTAAGGGATGGAACAGGCGCAGCGCAGTCGTGAGAAGACAACACCCGGCGCAGGGTTTGGTCCTCCAACCCTGAAGCGCCTGACAACACGCACCCGGTATGCGGTCCAGCAAACCAGCCGGGTCGCGCTCTACAAGCTTCACTATGAAGCGATGCGGCGGATGAACCTGCGGCTGGCAAAAGACCTGCCGCAATCCGAAACGCCGGTTCCGGACGGGCCGGTTCCCGGTCCGCGCCGCATGCTTGAGGATATCGCCCAGCTGTTTGCGCAAGACCTCAAGTCGGTCGAGGCGGGGCATTATCCCATGCCCCGGGACGGGACCATGACCCCGCGCGCCCTGCTCGCAACCAGCCTGGCGTTTTTCAGGGATGTCCCCAAGGTTGCCCGGCGCCGGGCGGAAGATGCGCATCAGGAAGTCAATGAGGACCGGGAAGGGTTTGCAGGATCCCTTCCCCGCTACTACCGGCAGAACTTTCATTTCCAGACCGATGGCTGGCTGTCTGAAGAAAGCGCCCGGATCTATGATTTTCAGGTGGATGTGCTGTTTTCCGGGGCAACGGGCGCCATGCGCAGAAGGGCCCTCCTGCCGCTTTCGGAGCTGGTCAAGCGGCAGGATCAGCGGACGATCCGGTATGTCGATCTGGCCTGCGGCACCGGTGGCCTGCTGGGACCTGCCCTTTCGGCCTTCCCGCGCCTGAAAGTAATTGGCGTTGATCTTTCCGAGCCTTATCTCGGGTTTGCCCGGCAAAGGCTACGCACACCGCGCGCCAGCTTTGTGACAGCAGCCGCCGAAAATCTTCCCTTCGACGACAACAGCATTGACGTCATCTCCTGCGTTTTCCTGTTTCATGAATTGCCGCCGAAGATCCGCCGTCTGGCGTTCTCGGAAGTCGCCCGCGTTCTCAAGCCCGGCGGGATGTTCCTTTTTGTCGACAGTCTTCAAACAGGCGACGTCCCGGACTATGACGGCCTCTTGAGCCTGTTCCCGCAGCTGTTCCACGAACCCTACTACACGTCCTATCTGACCGAGGATTTTGCCGCCATCGGCCATGATACCGGCTTGCGGCAAGTCTCCGCCGAGCCGGCCTTCGTCTCCCGTGTTGTCCGGTTCGTCAAAGATCCAGACCTGACCGCTGCCGCGTGACCAGCTTTCCGGGCATGTCGAAACAAGATGCCGCATAGGGACCAAGAGATCTGTACCAAACAAGGTAGTACGCGCGTCTTCTGACGGATTCGAAACACCCTTCTTGAAACGTGAAAAGCGCCCACCGAGTGGGCGCTCAAACAGGTTGTCGAATGGCTTTTGAAGCGCCGCGTTACTGCCAGCATCCGGCCGAATGAGCCGCTTGTGCGAACTCAAGGAAGGAGCGCGGCTGGCGCCCTAGGGCGCGCTGCAGGCCGTCAGACGGGCTGGCGTTCTTGCCATCAAGAATTTCAGACACAAGGGTGGCCACAAATTCGGCGTCGGTTTCACCGAAACCTGCAGCAACAAGCGTTTCTTCGAATGCCTTTGGCGTAATCGTCTTGTAGGTCAGCGCGCGTCCGGTAACATCCGCAATCCGGGCGACCGCTTCCTCAAATGTCAGCAAATCGGAACCGGTGATTTCATAAACCTGACCGGTGTGCCCGTCTTCCAGCAAAGCTGCGACGGCGACATCAGCGACATCGTCAAGGTCGACCCACGGTTCCTTCGCACCGGAATCAGGCGCCGAGACCTCACCTTCAAGCACGCTTTCCAGAAATCCGCCTTCGCTGAAATTCTGCATGAACCAGCTGGGTTGAAGGATCGTCCATTCCAGCGCGGACGCCTTGACGATCTGTTCGCAGGCCTGGGCACGCGGTTCGTTGCGCTGAGACAGCAATACGAGACGTTTGAGACCAGCCCCCTCCGCAGCCTTGACGAAGCCGGCGATGACATCTTGCGCAGACGGTACGGCAAGGTCCGGCATGTAGGTCACATAGGCCGAGGTCATGCCTTCAAGCGCTGCCGCCCAAGTCGCCGGGGCCTCCCAATCAAACGGGATGCCGCTGCCTCGGGTGCCATGCCGCACCGCCAGACCACGCGCTTCCAGCCGTCGAGCCACACGCTTTCCAGTCTTGCCAGTCGCGCCAATAACGAGAATTTCGGGTTTCATAGGTTGTCCAACTTCAAGTTTAGGTCACTTGACCAACAATAGGTCGATTGACCTAAACAATCAATCCCATATTGTGGATTTCGTTTTTCAGCCGATAAAAGACTCCCGGGATACCGCAGAAATAATCGAGGAGGATCAGATCATTAGCACCACACAACGCTCCCCAAAGGAATTGCGGATCCTCGATTGCGCCCTCAAGCTTCTGATCGAGACCGGGGATGCCGGTCTGACATTGCGCAAGCTCGCGGAAAGCGCGGACATGCGCCTCAGCAATGTTCAATACTATTTCAGATCCCGGGATGACCTTCTGGCTGCGATGGTGGCGCGCTACTTTTCAGAATGCACTGCGCAGATGGTGCAGCTGATGCGGCAAAGTCAGGCCCGGACCCTCCGCGACCGTGTCTATTTCTTTATCCGCGCAGGGCTCGTGCACGGCGATGAACTCAGCGACATGTGCCGGGCCTTCCGGGAGATCTGGGCAATTTCCAGCCGGAATGACGTCATCGACCAATGCTTGATGGGGTACTATCGAAGCGTTGCGGATGTGCTGGCGGAATTTGTTATTGGCGGAGAAACCGGCACGAAAAGTGCCGACAGGCTGATGACGCTGCTGGTGCCCTATTTCGAAGGCTATTCGATCACGGCGCGATCGCTGCCGCTTGACGCCGGCGCGGCTGCAACCATGTTGACGGAACTGGCGCTCTCCGTTCTGGATGCCGACGCCTGATGGTTGCGCGGGTTTTGGTACGCGTTGCGGCACCGTATGGCCGCGACGGCTTATACCGGCCAAGTCAAACCGAAGTTCGACCTATTTTCAGTGATACTGAAAATTCATCAACTTTTCTCTTGTGCCTGAAAAGCGCCTCGCTTACATCTTCGGCATGAGACTGGATCAATGGTTATCACAACAAGGCGAAAGCCGGAGCGCCTTTGCGCGGCGGGCGGACCTGTCGCCTGCATCGGTCACCGCACTTTGCAACGATCCGAATGTTTGGGTGTCGCGCGACATGGCACGCAAGATCGCCATCGCGACCAACGGCGCGGTCACGCCCAATGACTTTCTAGGCCTTTCTACCACCAAGGAGCATCCCGTGACCCAAGCCCGTGTCGCAGAAGCCATCCGCGCCTTTGAACGCGGCGAAATCGTTGTCGTCACAGATGATGACGACCGCGAAAACGAAGGCGATCTGATTGTTGCCGCCTCGAAGGTCACGCCGGAGCAAATGGCCTTCATGGTGCGTCACACCTCTGGCATCATCTGCGCCCCGATGACGGTTCAAGGGGCAAGACGCCTGCGGCTCGACCCGATGGTTTCGCAAAATGACGCCCCGCTTGCCACCGCCTTCACCATTTCCGTCGATTACCGGCACGGGCTGACAACCGGCATCTCCGCAGAAGAACGCTGCTCGACCGTGCGCGCGCTTGCAAACAACAATGCGTCGGCTGACGATTTTGTCCGTCCGGGTCACATTTTCCCGCTGGTCGCCAAGGAAGGCGGCGTTTTGATGCGCTCCGGCCACACCGAGGCCGCGGTCGATTTGTGCCGCCTCGCTGGCCTTGAGGAAGTCGGCGTTATCAGCGAGCTGGTCAATGACGACGGCACGGTGAAACGCGGTGCTCAGGTTGCCGAATTTGCGGCGGATCACAACCTGAAAATGGTCTCGGTCGCCGACCTGATTGCCTGGCGCCAGCGCACCGAGCGGCTGATCGAACGTATCAACGAACAACCGATCGAGACGATCGTGGGTCCGGCCTACGCCATGACCTACTCAACCCCCTACGATCCGATGCATCATGTTGCGATCGTCTACGGCGACATTCTCGACGGGCGCAGCGTGCCGGTGCGGCTGCAGCTGGAATCCGTGCTTGATGACGTCTTCGGCAAGACGCAGCCGCTGGACACGACCATGCAACACTTTGCAGATCGCGGCCGCGGTGTCATTGTCTATCTCCGGGAGGGGTCGGTCGGGGTTGCACGCCAGTCCATACGCCCCAGATCCGATTTTGAAGCGGCTGACACAGAGGAACACAGCTCCGCGCAAGCTCGGCAGGAACAATGGAGGGAAGTGGGACTCGGTGCCCAGATCCTGAAAGACCTCGGCGTCAGCTCGATCCGGCTCTTGGCCTCGCGCGAAAGGCACTATGTCGGCCTCGAAGGATTTGATATCAAGATCGACGAGACTGAAATCATCGACGCATAGATCAAGGATTTTGCCGCACATGCACCCGAAACCGGCCGACCCCTTCGAAGAGGACACGGACAAACGAGCCCCTGTCCCCTTTGCAATCGGATTCGAAAGAGCCAACGGGGAGGCGCTGGTGTATGGCAGCATGGTTCTGGGTGTGATCTTTCTGGGCGTATCCTTTGCGGCGGGCATTCCCCTGCTCGCCATCGCAGCCCTTGTTCCCCTGGGGATTGCCTTCTGGCACTACCCCATGGTGGAGAAGCAGCAGCCCCAGCTTGGGGCGAACGAAGACGGGCTGTTTGTGGAACGCATCGGCTTTATCGGCTGGGGCTCCATCCGGAGCCTCGACATCAAGCGAACCAATGTCCGCAGCATCACGGTCACAACGCTGAACATTCTGCTCAACCGGGGCCTGGACGCATCGGTGACCAAACGCCAGAAGTTCCCGCTCTGGAAGCGCATCATGATACGCAACTGGAAGCTCCACCACCGGGAACACGGCCGGGACATGATTTCCGTCCGCCTGCACACGTTGACGACGCAGCCGGACGAGGTGCTCGACAAGATCATGGCTTTTGAACGGACCCGCCCCCTGACAGGCTGAAAACGGCGGCAGCGGGATCACGCCGCCGCCATTCCGGCATTCAAGGCACTCGCGCCAAACCCGCCTACTTCAGATACTCGTCGAAAAAGGCGATTGTCCTGTCCTCCGCGAGCTTGGCGGCAGCCGCGTCGTAACGCGGTGTCGTATCGTTATGGAAGCCGTGATTGACGCCCGGATACATGTGGGCGGTGTAGTTCACGCCATTTTCCTTCAAGGCAGCTTCATAGGCAGGCCAACCCGCATTGATCCGCTCGTCCAGCTCGGCATATTGCAACATCAGCGGCGCCTTGATGTTGGCGACGTCGGCTGCATCCGGTTGCCGTCCATAGAACGGAACTCCGGCCGCAAGTTCCGGATAGGCGACCGCGATCGCGTTGACCACACCGCCGCCGTAGCAAAAGCCGACGGCTCCAACCTTGCCGGTGCTTTCATCACTGTTGAGCAGATACTCGAAGCCCGCGAAGAAATCATTCATGAGCTTTTCCGGATCAACGGTCCGCTGCAAGGTCCGGCCTTCGTCGTCATTGCCGGGATACCCACCGACAGAGGTCAGCCCGTCGGGCGCCAGGGTCAGGAAACCGGCCTTGGCGAAGCGGCGCGCAACATCCTCGATATACGGGTTCAGACCCCGGTTTTCGTGAATGACCAGAACCGCCGGCAGCTTGCCGGTCGCCCCCGCCGGTTTGACGAGATAGCCGTTCACATCCCCATTGCCATTGGGGGACTGATAGGTGATGCGCTCGGCAACGATCCCCGGGTCGTCGGGCTGGACCTGCTGCGCCAGCGCATAGCTCGGAGACAGCTGATCCAGCAGCATGGCTGCCGTTACCCCGGCAACCGTGAACTTCGCCGCGCCGCTTAAAAACTCGCGCTTGGTGATATGCCCGTGGGCATAATAGTCATAGAGATCCAGGAGTTCTTGGGGAAAGTCCTTCGCCGTCTTGCGGCGAACCGGGGTCATCTCGTTCATGCCAAACACCTCCACATCGGTTTGGACCGGGCATCAACAAGCCCGGCCTCCCAGATACGTAGGAGTCCGATGAGTAGTTTCTACGATTGGCGCGCGTTAAATTTCCATTATCCGACCTGGCCGCGATGCCGCAGAAGGTGATCGGCCAGAACGCAGGCCATCATCGCCTCTCCGACCGGCACGGCGCGGATCCCCACGCAAGGGTCATGACGGCCCTTGGTCATCACGTCGACTTCCGTTCCGGAGCGGGTGATCGACTTGCGCTCGGTCAGGATTGAGGAGGTCGGCTTGACCGCAAAACGAACCACGAGCGGTTCGCCGTTGGAAATGCCGCCAAGCACGCCGCCTGCGTGGTTGGACAGGAACACCGGTTCGCCGTCAGAACCAATCCGGATCTCGTCCGCATTGTCCTCGCCCGACAAGCGGGCCGCCTCGAAGCCGTTGCCGATCTCGACGCCCTTGACCGCATTGATCGACATCATCGCAGCCGTCAGGTCCGTGTCGAGCTTGCCGTATATCGGCGCTCCGAGCCCGACCGGCACACCTTGCGCGACCACCTCGATCACGGCGCCGACCGAGGAACCGGCCTTGCGGATGCCGTCAAGATAATCCGCCCATTTGGCCGCAGCCTCCGGGTCCGGCGAAAAGAACGGGTTCTGGTCCACCTGCGCCCAGTCCCAATTGCCGCGATCAATCCTGTGTTCGCCGATCTGCACCAATGCACCGCGAATGGTGACGCCCGAGAGAACCTTGCGTGCAACCGCCCCGGCTGCCACGCGCATGGCCGTTTCACGGGCGGACGACCGCCCGCCACCGCGATAATCGCGAATGCCGTACTTGCGGTCATAGGTGAAGTCGGCGTGGCCCGGCCGGAACCGTTCCTTGATCTCGGAATAGTCCTTGGAGCGCTGGTCGGTGTTTTCGACCATCAGGGAAATCGGCGTTCCGGTCGTCTTTTGAACGCCGTCTTCATCCACCATGACGCCAGACAGGATTTTCACTTCGTCCGGCTCGCGCCGCTGGGTGGTGAAACGCGACTGGCCCGGCTTGCGCTTGTCCATGAACCACTGAATGTCCGTCTCGGTCAGCGGGATCAGGGGCGGACACCCGTCAACCACACAGCCAATGGCCGGTCCGTGGCTTTCCCCCCAGGTGGTGACGCGGAACAGGTGGCCGAAGGTGTTGTGCGACATGGTTGTTCTTTTCCAAGGAGCGCTGACGGGACAATCTGTGAGCGGTCACCGCAGATGCGGAAACACGCTCGAAACAAGGCCGCCAGCGATACGGCATTGTGCATAAAAGCTCAAGGCCGCGCAGCAGCCGAAGCGTCCGGTTCGGCATCGGGGAGGAACGGCGGGCCCGCAGGGTCTGCCGCTCTGTTTCCCGCCCGCGCAACCGGCCGCAACCGGGTTTGCAGATCGGCGGCAGCAGCCGCAAATCCGCCATCCGCCCCATCGACAAAGTGAATATGCTGGCTCTGGGCCAGATCCGTCACAAAACAGGTCATCAGTGCGCTCGGGGACTCATGCAGTCCGTAGACCAGATCTCCCGACCGGCACGCCGTTTCAAGATAGTGCTTCAAACCCGCAATCTGGCTCTCCGACAGATCCAGCACCATTCTGAGGGAGTCGTCCAGCTTGCGGTGATCGGTATTACGGCTGATTTCGGCAAGATAGGGTTTGGGCCGGAACGGACCCACCCGCAGCTTCGTGACATAGCCCCAGACGAATGCCGCACACTCCAGAAGAGCGCGCAACCGGTAGGCCAAGCGTCCGGATATCCGGCCTTTGAGTTGAACCTCAGTGTCAAGAGAACTTGGGGGAAACCGGAACCGGAGATTTTTCGATGTCACGATACGGTTCGCCGCCGCCTCGGAAACCGGGTTGAAGCCGATCGCTTCCGTCATTCCGGTGACGATACGCGGCAACAGTCCCTCCTGCCCGGGCCTGACGATCAGAGCCAGCATTTTTCCGTTCAGCGACGGGATCGGCTCCCACCGGCAGGACAGCCCGTCCAGCATGGGAAATTCGGCTTGATCCGAGGGGACCGTGTAGGCCTTCACCGCCTCTTCATCCTTCAGGATCCGCTCGGCAAGCTCGATCCCGTTGCCGATTGCCATCGCCAGATAATTTCCGGGCGACAACTCGAACTTTCGCAGCTTGATGTCCGTGCCGCGCGCGCGGAGATCGGTGACCGGAATGGCGGCAACGCGCAGATCAAGACCGGCATCCTCCCGGGCAAGCATGGCTACCCCGGCAAGGGCCTCACGCCCGGCGTCCTGTTGGCTCTTCGGCACAAGCACAATCGCGCCATCGCCACCGAATACAAACGGGATCTCTTCCCGGCCAAGCTTGTTAAGCACGGCGGATATCACCGCAGCCCCGACAAGATTGACGTCCTTGTACCGGCCTTGCGCGATCGCGTCGCGCGACCTGACAATGTCGGCAGCCAGAACCACCCAGTCATCGGGAACGGGTTGGTATCCTTCAAATTCCCCGATCCCGGAGAAATCATTGAAACTGATCAGGTCTCGGTAAAAGTGGTCGTTCATGGCCAAACCTCATAAAGGCAATGGCCTGGATACGATCCACGGAATTGCAAGGATGCACAGTTTTGAGATCACTTCGCCGTGTTGACGATGTCAGATCCACGACATCGAAGTGTCTTGCCACAAGAAAACGCGGTCCTGCGGCACGTCGAGCCGGGGCACATCCCTTTTCGGCAAGCCCTGCAGCAATCCGTTGACTGCCCGGAATACGCCGCCATGGGCCACGACGACGGTCGGCCGGTCGACGGTCACCAGCCACTTGCCAATCCGCTCAGACAGCATGGCATAGCTTTCCCCTCCCCCGGGTGGCACGAAAGCCCACTTGTCGCGGCGCCGTTCCTCGACCAGGTCCGGAACGACTTCGGCCAGTTCCGGGATGGTGGACCCTTCCCAAGACCCGAAAGTCAGTTCCCTCAGCTGGTCGTCCAGCTCATAACCCGAGGGATCAAGGTCCATGTTCTCGCGCACCAGCGCCATGGTCTCCCGCGTCCGGTCCATGGGCGACGCCACAAACCGGAACTGATTGACAGAGCACCCATGGTTCTCGAAAAAGGCTTTCAACCGGCGGCCGTTGCCCCGTGCCTGCTCTCTGCCTGTTTCGTTGAGCGGAATGTCCTTTTGCCCTTGCATACGCCCTTCCGCATTCCAGTCGGTCTGGCCGTGGCGGATAAAGATCAGGCAGTTGGGGTCATGCAGGCGCGGCAGGTTTTCCGCAGTCTCGGTATCCAATTCCAGCGTCATATTCCATTCCGTCGGTTCAGTTCCAGTCCCTGCCCTCTAGTTAGAAAGTTCAGAGCGGATTTCAAAAAAATGGCCGGGAAACCCGGCCACACTGATCAGTCCTTGACGACGGAAATGTCTGGTGCATCGACCGCTTTCATGCCGACGATATTGTAACCGCAATCGACATGCTGGATTTCGCCGGTGACACCGCGCCCAAGGTCGGACAAAAGAAACAAGGCGCTGTCGCCAACTTCCTCGATCGTCACAGACCGGCGCAAAGGAGCGTTGTATTCGTTCCACTTCAGGATATAGCGGAAGTCGCCGATGCCGGATGCCGCGAGCGTCTTGATCGGGCCTGCGGAAATGGCATTGACGCGGATGTTCTGCGGCCCGAGATCCATGGCCAGATACTTGACACTGGTTTCCAGAGCCGCCTTGGCAACACCCATCACATTATAATGCGGCATGACCTTTTCGGCGCCGTAGTACGTCAGCGTGAGGATCGAGCCGCCATCGCTCATCAGCTTTTCCGCCCGCTGCGTGACCGCCGTCAGCGAATAGCAGGAAATGTCCATCGTCCGCGCGAAATTGCCGGAGGACGTGTCAACGAACCGGCCGGTCAGCTCGTCCTTGTCGGAGAAGGCAACGGCGTGAACCACAAAGTCCAACTTGCCCCATTTTTCTTCAAGGTTCTTGAAGACGGCGTCGATACTGGCGGGATCCGTGACGTCGCAATGACCGGCAACATGCGCACCAAGCTGATCTGCCAGAGGCTCGACCCGCTTTTTCAGGGCATCGCCCTGATAGGTCAGCGCCAGTTCGGCACCTGCATCGGTGACGGCTTTCGCAATTCCCCACGCGATAGATCTGTTGTTCGCAACGCCCATGATCAGGCCGCGTTTGCCACTCATCAATCCACGCGTTTTCGCCATCGTCATCTCCAAAAGGAATCCAGTACTCTTGCCACCACGGGCGGAGTTCCTATGGCACAGCCCCCCGGTTCCTTCAAGACACACCGACACGGAAACAGCCGTCGACGCAGACGTTTCAAACCACTATGTTACCGCGCGAATTCACCAGCCACGTTACGAGGTTCTGCGCTCATGGAGCGATCCCAGCACGCCGAACGCCTTGCCGACCTGATCGGCCCGGCGAATGTTCTGACCAATGACGAGGACAAAGCCCCCTACCTTGTCGAATGGCGCGACCTGTATCAGGGCGTGACACCGATGGTGTTGCGGCCCGGAACGACCGAGGAAGTCAGCGCCGTGATGACCTATGCCTATGAGCATGGCCTGCAGATTGTTCCGCAGGGGGGCAACACCGGTCTCGTCGGCGGCCAGATTCCGGCAGAAAACGGGGCTGAAATCGTCTTGTCGCTCGGCAGGATGAACAAGGTTCGAAATGTCGATCCGGTGGGTTTTACCATCACTGTCGAAAGCGGCGTGATCCTCGAAACACTGCATCAGGAAGCTGAAAAGGCCGACCGTCTGTTCCCCCTGTCGCTTGGCGCGCAAGGCTCCTGCCAGATCGGCGGCAACATCTCCACCAATGCCGGCGGTACAGCGGTACTCGCTTACGGCAACACCCGCGACCTCGTTCTCGGGCTTGAGGTGGTGCTGCCGAACGGCGACATCTGGAACGGTCTCAGGACCCTTCGCAAGGACAATACCGGTTATGATTTGAAACAATTATTTATCGGTGCGGAAGGCACGCTGGGGATAATTACGGCGGCCTCCTTGAAGCTGTTTCCGAAGCCGAAAAAACTTGAAGCTGCATTCGTCGGCATCGAAACCCCGCAGGCAGCACTCCGGTTGTTTTCAACCGCCAAGGCAAAGGCCGGCCCGGTTCTCACCGGCTTTGAATTGATGCCCCGCGTCGGTGTCGAATTCTGCCTGAGCCACCTTGACGGCGCGCGTGACCCGTTAAGCGCCCCGCATGACTGGTACGTGCTGATGGAGCTGTCGAGCGGCTCGGAAGCCTTCCCGATCCGGGACCTTCTGGAGGAGATCCTCGGAGAAGCCTTTGAGGAAGGCTTTGTCAGCGACGCCGCCCTTGCCGAAAACCTGACACAGGTTCAGGACTTCTGGCACATCCGCCACGGCATGTCAGAGGTGCAGAAAGCCGAAGGCGGCTCGATCAAACATGATGTTTCCGTGCCCGTTGCCTCGATCCCGGACTTTCTCGACAAGGCAATGTCAGCGGTGTCCGAATTCGTGCCCGGCTGCCGCCCCGTTCCCTTTGGCCATCTCGGCGACGGCAACATTCATTTCAATGTCAGCCAGCCTGTCGGTGCCGACAAGGCGGACTATCTCGCCAAGTGGGATGCGATGAACGAAATCGTCCATGGCATTGTGCATGACTTTCACGGCTCGATTTCCGCCGAGCACGGCATTGGCCGGTTGAAGCGGGATCTGCTGAAGACGGTCAAGAGCGAGCTGGAACTCGACATGATGAAGCGGATCAAGGACGCCTTCGATCCAAAGGGACTTTTGAACCCGCACCGCGTGCTCTAAAGACGGGCCTCATCGACAGCCCATACAGCATTCGATGGAAGCCCGGGGCAAGACATGGCCCCAGGCTTTTCCTGTGATGTCAGGCTGCTGCTGAAAGCTGCGCAATCACCAGGTGGCCGGGCACCGGCTCGCCATCTTCGAGGCGCACCGTGATCGGATCGGCCACCAGCGTCTTGAAACCGTGTGTCCGAAGCAACTGCTCAAGATAATCGAGCCGGTGCGCAAACCGTTTTTTGGCACCGACAACAAAGGACGGACCGGCCTCGCCACTAGCTGTCAGGCTCTCGGTTGAAAACGCGAAATAGCCGTTCGGATTGAGCCGTGCAGCCGCACCGCTTACCATGGCTCCGGCATCGCCCAGATAGGGAAAGACATCCGTTGCGGCAATGAAGCTGTAGCTCGGGACAGTGCCGTCGTCCTCTTCGAACTCCTGAAGAAACGCAACCGCCTCCCCCACATAGAGATCGTCATAGACCTCCCGGTCGAACGCATGCTCGACAATTTTCTCCGACAGGTCGACGCCGGTCAACTGATCCGCGCAATCGGCAAAGGCCACGCCGGTCAGCCCCGTTCCGCAGCCAAGATCCAGCAGACTTTCAAAGGGCCCAAGCCCGAGCTGGCGTATTTTTTCGCGCAAAAGCAACGGCACGCAATAGCCAAGCTGCTCCACCAGAATGTCGTCGAAAACATCCGCATGCTGATCAAACAGGGTCGCGACATAGGCGTCGGGCATCTTTTCCGGCGTTGGAACCCGTCCGAGGGCTGCCAATCTGATGCCGACGCCGGCGGGATCGGACGGATCCAGCGCGAGGACCTTGCGGTATTCCCGTTCCGCGCCTTCAATGTCGCCGGCCTTTTCAAGATCCAGTCCGAGATTGTAGGCATCGGCCAGGGCGTCGTCGTCGATTTCAGTCACATTCAAACTCCGGAACGGGCTTGTGGGTCTGGCGCCCTCAACAGTCATCCGCGAACAAATCGAACCAACGGGTGGTTTCTGAGCTCCCGGCAAAACCCCTGTTTGCGAACGTCATAAGGGATTGAGTGTCAAGGGTCCAAGACCACGGAGCGGCGCATTCGCGCCCTTGACACTCAATCCCTTATGCCAG
>NZ_SMMF01000592.1:0-2216 GCF_009711355.1 Roseibium sp. RKSG952
AAAAAGGCGGTACTAATCGAGTGGTTACGAACAAACTTATTGACCAAACATGGATCATAATGTCGATCGGAATGCGGGAATGGGCGCATGGGTTCTGATCAAATGGTCTTGGTATGAGTCAATTCGTCCACACGGCCTACACTGCATCTCACTGACACAATGACCGGCATTACACCCAGTCTTCCGTGGAGAAGCTTGATGTTTGATAGGACACCAGATCGCTGTCGTAGGACAAGTCGACGTCATTTCCATCACTAAACGCTACGTAATCACCGGCCCAATCCTCGACGTTATCATAGGTATTCCCCTCTGAATCGGTGACTGTGCCTGTCTCCTCGTCATATGTGGCATCATAGGCATCAAAGTAGATAACGATGGTGTCTTCATCTGCATCAAAATCAGTAATCGTGACGGTCCCGCCTGCCAGGACAAATGTGTCGGCACCATCCCCTCCGGTCAGCGTGTCATTGCCGCCAGTCGAAATGAGAACATCATCGCCGTCATCGCCATCAAGGGTATCGTCGCCATCTCCTCCGACAAGGATGTCGTCGCCGCCACCGCCAGTTAGAACATCATCACCATCATATCCGAGGAAAATATTGTCTTCGTCATCACCTGTAATCACATCATCATAGTCGGTGCCCCAGATGTTTTCTATGCTGTAGAGGTGATCGGAATCGCCAAAACCGTCATCTTCGACCAATACATAGGTCTCGCCTGTGCTGTCCTCATATGTATTCGTCAGATCGACAATGATCCCGGATGTTGAATCGGTGTATGCCGAAGTATCGGAGCCATCCCCACCATAGATGTAGTCGTCACCAGCGCCAGCCTGGATCCAGTCATCTCCATCAAAGCCGTAGATGTAATCAGCCTGGTCTGTATCAGCGCCTGTATACCCGGCGATCGAAGAATCCGGGATATACCCATAGATGACGTCGTCATAATTATTCCCTACCAGGGTTTCTGACGATGACGAACCGTAGACGTACCAACCTGAGTAAGCCCCCATAAGAATATAAGCGGAATCATCAATCGAGCTGACTTCACTTGATGTCATGTCGACGGAGCCGCCGCTGGTGAAGCTGTAGACTTCGCCATCAGACGTAACAATCAATGCGTTTTGCAGCATCGAGTAGTAAAAGGCATCCACCATAGTCTGCGACCATGACGTTACATCGTCACCAAATACTTCACTGACATCATCAAAAGTCACCGTAGCGACAATATCGGAAGAATCTCCGTTATCGTAAACGATAGTGAAACCATAGCCACCACTTGTAAGATCGCTCGATAGAAAAACGTTCGACAGGCTGGTCGAATAGATCGGAATGATTATGACATCTTCGAGCGGATTGAAATCCGTGACCTGAGCATACCCAGGCGTCGGGTCACTTTCAGTGTCATCCGTCGCGAACAAGGTCGCGTCCAGAATGTCGGACACCGCATATGCAACCGTACTTGCAACCGACGCATACCCCAGGCCAGTTACACCTGCAGCTGTTACCGAGCCGTAGAGGACCGATGTTGTCGTTTTGCTGATTGTTGTTGCAAGGTCGCCCCAGTCGACAGATGAAGACGAGGAACCGTCATCAGCAACTTCACCAAGAACGAACGTGTCCGCGCCGGAACCGCCAGTTAGAGTGTCCGATTCGCCGTCAAACAGAGAACCGGAATAGAGCCAGTCATCCCCATCACCGCCATAAAGAGTATCATCGCCGTCTTCGCCGTACAGGATGTCGTTGTCATCGCCGCCATATAGCGTGTCATTTCCGAAATTCCCGTAGAGCGTATCATCGCCCCCTTCACCGTAAAGCAGGTCGTCGCCTGTCATGCCATAGAGGGTGTCATCACCGCTGGTGCCATACAACTCCTGATCGGCAATCAGAGAGTCCGCAGTATCCGCTTCCTCTTCATCTGTGTCGTCATCGATATCAGTAAGTTCATCCAAAATCGACATTGCATCACCCTTCACGCAATAATATACATTGATATTATTATCAGTAAAAATGAACATATTTAGTTAATTTTTATTAATACACTCAGCGGTACTTAGAGACTGCGCAGGCATCAATGCGAAAGGGTCCTGAAATGCAACGAGACCTTTTCGAACCGGATCAGTGTGTGGACGTGACTGGAAATGCAAGCAGTCTTTCCAGGGTTGATAAGAAGTGCGGTCGAGTTCCAACGTGGAGTTCGTCCCTGTTTCCGGACAG
>NZ_SMMF01000883.1:0-28237 GCF_009711355.1 Roseibium sp. RKSG952
ATCCCTTATGGCGAACCGATCCTGGCCGTTACCTTGTTGCATTTCGCGGCTGAATCCACCGTGAGGAGCCGAAGGTCGGATGAAAAACCTCTCGCCTTGAGCTCGGTGGACTACATCAACCGCCGTTTAAAATGCGGTATATCGTACCGGTGCGTACGGTTTTCGTGCAAAGGGCCCTTTTTTTCCGTTATAGAAGCTGGCAAACCGATGGTTGATGCTTAAATGACCAGAAAACCGCGCGGCACAAGCTGCGGCGGGCTCAAATAAACCCAGAGGGAGTGAAAATGCCCCCCTATCGTTCCAGAACCTCCACCCATGGCCGTAACATGGCAGGTGCGCGCGGCCTTTGGCGTGCGACCGGCATGAAGGATGATGATTTCGGCAAGCCGATCATTGCGATTTCCAATTCCTTCACCCAGTTCGTGCCGGGGCATGTGCATTTGAAGGATCTCGGCCAGCTGGTGGCGCGCGAGGTCGAAAAGGCCGGTGGTGTTGCCAAGGAATTCAACACTATTGCGGTCGATGACGGCATCGCCATGGGCCATGACGGCATGCTCTATTCGCTGCCTTCGCGCGAAGTGATCTCGGACGCGGTCGAGTACATGGTCAATGGCCATTGCGCCGATGCGCTTGTGTGCATCTCCAACTGCGACAAGATCACGCCCGGTATGCTGAATGCGGCCATGCGGCTGAACATTCCGGTCGTGTTCGTCTCCGGCGGTCCGATGGAAGCGGGCAAGGTCGTGCTTGAAAACGGCGTCGAAAAGTCGATCGATCTGGTCGATGCCATGGTGGCGGCCGCCGATGACAGCATGTCCGATGCCGATGTTCTGTCCATGGAGCAAAATGCCTGCCCCACCTGCGGGTCCTGTTCGGGCATGTTCACCGCCAATTCCATGAACTGCCTGACCGAGGCCTTGGGGCTGGCGCTTCCCGGGAACGGCTCGACGCTTGCGACCCATGCAGACCGCCGGCGCCTGTTTGTCGAAGCAGGACACCTGATCGTGGATCTTGCCAAGCGCTATTACGAACAGGGCGACGAGAGTGTTCTGCCGCGCAACATCGCAAGCTTCAAGGCGTTTGAAAATGCCATGACGCTCGATATCTCCATGGGCGGGTCCACCAACACGATCCTGCACCTGCTGGCAGCCTCCTATGAGGGCGAAATCGGCTTCACCATGGACGATATCGACCGTCTGTCGCGCCAGGTGCCGGTGCTTTGCAAGGTCGCGCCTGCGGTTGAAAACATCCACATGGAAGACGTGCACCGGGCCGGCGGCATCATGGGCATTCTCGGCGAACTCGACCGCGCCGGGCTGATCCACAACGATGTGCCGACGGTCCATGCGGCGACCATGAAAGACGCCCTGTCGCGCTGGGATGTCACGCAGACCAACTCCGAAAGCGTGCACAAGTTCTACCGTGCAGCCCCCGGTGGCGTGCCGACGCAGGTCGCCTTCAGCCAGGAGCGGCGCTGGGACGAACTGGACATCGACCGCAAGGCCGGTGTCATCCGTGAATCCGAGCACGCCTACTCAAAGGATGGCGGTCTGGCCGTGCTTTACGGCAACATCGCGCTGGAAGGCTGCGTGGTGAAGACGGCGGGTGTCGACGAGAGCATTCTCAAGTTCACCGGTCCGGCCCGGATCTTCGAAAGCCAGGATTCAGCCGTTTCCGCCATCCTGACCAACAAGGTCAAGGCAGGCGATGTGGTGCTGATCCGGTATGAGGGGCCGCGTGGCGGTCCGGGCATGCAGGAAATGCTCTATCCGACCAGCTACCTGAAATCCAAGGGGTTGGGCAAGGAATGTGCCCTGATCACCGACGGCCGGTTTTCTGGTGGAACCTCCGGTCTCTCCATCGGTCACATGTCGCCGGAAGCCGCTGAAGGCGGCGCGATTGCGCTGGTGGAAGAAGGCGATACCATTGTCATCGATATCCCGAACCGTGTTCTGAAAGTCGATATCAGTGATGATGAACTGGCCACCCGCCGGGCGGCGATGGATGCGAAAGGGGCCGATGGCTGGAAGCCGCTGGAAAAGCGCAGCCGCAAGGTGTCCAAGGCGCTTCGGGCATATGCCAAGATGACCACCTCGGCAGCCAAGGGCGCTGTACGCGAAGTGGATTGAGATCGTTCTTCCGGCTGGAAGCGCCGGCCAATCGGATCTGATCTGTGTGGAGGCGGCGAGCGGTGCTCGCCGCCTTCCTTCTTTTTAAACCGGTTCCTTTGCGACCGGAGCAGGGGTGTGGCCGGACAAGCCGCCGGAAACTTCTTCGGTTGCTTCCGCAGTGAGTTCTTCCGGCAGGACGAGATTGAGAACAATCGCGATGGCGGCTGCGGGCAGGATGCCGCTGGTCAGCAGGATACGTGCGGTATCTGGCATGTGCTGCAGGGCTCCCGGCTCCAGCTGAAGACCGAGGCCGATGGAGAGCGCAATCGCCAGGATGACCATGTTGCGGCGGCTCCAGTTGACATCCGACAGCATCGAAACGCCCGCAGCAACCACCATGCCGAACATCACGATGACGCCGCCGCCAAGCACCTCGATCGGGATCGTGCGGATCAGGCTGCCGACCTTCGGGACCAGTCCGCATACAATCAGGAAGATCGCGCCGAAGGTGACCACATGGCGGCTCATGACGCCGGTCATGGCAATCAGGCCGACATTCTGGCTGAAGGATGTGTTCGGAAACCCGCCGAAAATGCCGGCAATGGCGGTGCCTATACCGTCGGCATAGGTCGCGCCCGCGATCTCCTTGTCGGTCGCTTCCCGGCCAGCGCCACCGCGCGTGATCCCGGACACATCGCCAACGGTTTCCACTGCGGACACGAAAGCCATCAGGCAAAACCCGATCACGGCCGCGACCGAAAACTCGAAACCGTATTTGAAGGGTTGTGGCAGGGCAAAGGCCGCTGCCCGGGACCATGACCCGGCAACCGCATCAAGGGTCAGCATGCCGGTCGCAAGTGCAAAGACGTATCCGGCGATCAGGCCGAGCAGCACCGCGGAAATGGACCACAGTCCCTTGGTATAGAATTTCAGCCCGAGAGTGACGGCAATGACAACCAGCGCGGCCGACCAATTGAGCAGGGACCCGTATTCGGGGGTTCCGATTGCAGGCACGCCACCGGCTGCATACTGGATCCCCACTTTCACAAGCGCGAGACCGATCATTGTCACCACCAGTCCCGTTACCAGCGGCGGCAGAGCGAAGCGGATCTTGCCGATAAACAGGCCGAGGAATGCGTGGAAGATCCCTCCCGCGATCACGCCGCCGAACAGGGCGGCCAGACCGTCTATCCCCTTGCCCGCGACCAGCGGGATCATAATGGGCAAAAAGGCAAAGGAGGTGCCCTGCACGATCGGCAGGGCTGCTCCGACCGGGCCAATCGTGATCGTCTGCAGCAGGGTCGCGATCCCGGCAAACAGCATGGACATCTGGATCAGGTAAAGCAGTTCGGGAAAATGCTCCGAATTTGACCCGAAGCCGACCCCGGCAGCGCCTGCGACAATGATTGCCGGGGTGACGTTGGAGACGAACATGGCCAGAACATGCTGGATCCCGAGCGGAATGGCCTGAGCGAGCGGTGGTGTGTAATTCGGGTCGCGCAATTGCGTTGCGGTCCCGATCGACGATTCTTTCATGTATTCCCCTATGGATTTCGGGACCTCGCCGCCTCGTTTGGTGTGCGGGGATGATCCGGACTAAGGAGCGCCGGAGGACCGTTGCCCCTTGATGGTTGCGGGGTGTGAAATCCTGTTGCCCTCCAGTCACGAATTTCAGCCCGGGAATATATCTGCATGGGGCGCTTTCGGGTGGCCTCTTAATCCGCGCCAGTGTGGCGCTTAAAAAGAAATGACTAAAAAAGCATCATGCTGACAGATTGCGCTATTGTTAGACGATTCTCGGGGCTTGTCATCATCCGATAGTCATATCTGCGGGGGCGTCTTGAGCCGGTTCTCCCGACACACTGGCGATGATCAATCTCAACATTGATGTTTCACCGGGAGGGCAAAGGAGTGCCGTGTGATCGTGTTGCCCTGTTTCGAAACCGAAAGACTGGTGTTGCGGCCGCGCGGGCTTGCGGACTTTGATGCCTGCCTTGCCATGGACCGGGACCCGGCTGTTACGAGGTATGTTCAAGGCCCTTGGACGAATCCGAAAGAGCACACCGCATTTTTGCGCAGCCGGATCGAAATCGATTACGGTAGGGGTCTTGGGTACTGGTCGATCTTTCCGAAAGAGACCCCCGGGAGCTTTGCAGGCTGGGTGCTGTTGATCCCTTATGATGCGGTTGGTCCTGAGGTCGAGATCGGCTGGCGGCTAAACCGTTTGGCATGGGGCAAGGGGTGTGCGACGGAAGCCGCAAGGCGGATCCTCCTGCATGCATTCGAGGAGCTTGGTCTGGACCGGGTGGTGGCGGACATTCATCCGGAAAACCATGCCTCTCAAAGGGTTGCCGAAAAAATCGGCATGACCTTCCATCGGAATGGCCTTTATGGTGGTGTGCCATGCAAGTGCTTTGTGCAGACACTGAGCGGGTTCCGGGGCAGGCAACCCCGGAACACCGGCGTTTAAATCGCTTTTACTGGCCCTGTAGCCACTTGGGCTTTTCCCGGCACTCTTCGTCTGTTTGGTTTACCCCGAAAATGTTTTGCTCATTGAACCTTGCCGGGTCGCCGAGCGCTTCGGCCTTGATGTCATTGGCAAACTCCACATCCGGGTTGGGCATGGCGCCGATGGGAGTAACGCTGACATGGCCCAAGGGGAGTGCCGGCGGATTTTGGTCAAACGTGGCCTCGAAGAGTCCAAAGCGGTAAAGGGTTGAAGTGTTGCCCACATTCGGGATCGGATTATCGGTGTAAAGCGCAAGGGCGCAGTTGTATGCACCGACATTTGCCAGTGCCTTGTTGAAGGAAAGACCGGGGTTGAAGTGGAACCGGTTTGATCTGAGGTCCAGAGCACCTTGACCGTTCTCGAGCAGGCCCCGATAGATCGGTTCCGCATGGGCCGCCGAACCGGCCAAAACGCTTGCGAAAACCGCAAGAGTGAATGCTCCGAAAAACGATTTCTTGATCCGCATGACGATAGTCTCCTGACGATGGCTGAAAAATGCATCAGCGCTTCGGGGACGCGGAGCGGCAAGGTTACGTGAACAACATGGGGTGGTCGAAGATCCTGACGAACATACGGGTGACTTTCCGTCTGCCTGATGTGCCGGGCTGAAAGTCGGGTGGTTTAGTTGCCCAGTGATAGCCAGATGCTCGGGGGCATGCCTTTGACCCTTAGAAATTCGCGGTTGAAATTAGACTTCGTGTTGAAACCGCTGGCATGGATCGCAGCGGTGACGCTGCTGCCCTCCAGCAACAATTGGCAGGCGTGTTCTATGCGGAAACGGTTTATGTAGCGGGACAGGTTTTCCCGGTAAACGCTATTCACCGCTGACGAAATCTGTTTCTCGGAAATCGCCATACGCCGGGCGAGCCGTCGCAGGGTGAGGTCGGGATCGAGATAGAGTCTCGTGTCTTCCATCACCTGCTTGAGCTTTTCGGCGGTCTCCTGATGCGCATGACTGTCAATGGCATCGAGGTTTGCTCTGCCGGTAACCGGGGGGGCGGCATCTGTCCCGGTGCGGTCAGGAGTGGCAATGGTTGCTTCGGGCATCTTCAACATGTCGGACAGGCTGAGAAGCCCCACCGTCAGCAGGAACAGGGCGGAATAACCGGAGACGATCCACGGGCGCAGCCATGCCTGATCGAGGGCAAAAACCACCGAGATCGCGATATCCGAAAACGCAGACCCGAATAGCGTCAAGGCGACAATCCGCCAAAGCAATATGACGCGGTCGCCATGTTCGAGGCGGGTCAGCGGCAGGCCTTCGACCGGCCCGCTTGTCCGCAGCAGGATCAGCGCCGCGTAGCCTGAAAAAACCGCGGTTAAAATCCCGTCCAGAAGAGCAGGTGCACCAACAAGGGCTGCTACCGCCAGGACCGGCGGGACCAGATGCACACTGTCCGGCCAGACGTGCAAGGGGCGTACCGCTGTTGTCAGCAAAGTGAGATAGGCCAGGCCCGGGATCAGGCACGCGGTGACCGGCTGGACCGGGGCGAGAGCGGTGAGGCCGTAATGCTGGTTCAGGGCAATCAGCAAGGACTGCCCGGCGCAGAGCGCCACGAAGCCCAGAACCATCCCCGGGGTCTCGCCAGCCCGTGCAGCCTTCACGCCGAGAAAGGCAAGGACCAGGGCTGTAAAGACGGGAATGGGAAGTGCGATCATCAGGTCTCAATTAAGGTCTGTCCGGTCCGGAGCCTGCGTGCGATATCCGGTTCCGGGACGTCCTCAATCCGGTTTGAGGACGCCAAGTCTCCTGAAAACGAACAGGCTGGTCCCGTTGTTTTCACAGGAGTACCAAATCAATGTTCAATGTCGATACAACCTTGTCTGCCCTGCCGCAACTGATGAGGGGTCTTGCTGTTTTTGCCGCAATGACCTCCGTGGCATTGGCCGGGGAGCGACCTGAAATTCTGGCCGGTTATGACCGGCTTGACATTCCGGCGGATCACCGCAGCGGCCTTGTGCAGGGCTCTGTCTGGTATCCGGCCGGAACGCGTACCTATGCGGCGCTGGTCGGTGACAATCCTGTTTTCAGGGGAACGCGTGCGCTTGTCGGAGCGGATGTTCAAAAGGGCAGCTATCCGCTCGTGGTCCTGTCCCATGGGTCGGGAGGCAACATGGATAGTCTTGGCTGGTTGTCATCCGGGCTTGCCAGGCGTGGCGCTCTGGTTCTGGCGGTCAATCATCCAGGCAGTACATCCGGTGACAGCTCTCCGAGACGATCGGCCCGTTTCGGCGAACGGGTCCGGGACCTGTCGAGTGCGCTGGATCATCTGCTGGACGATCCGGTCTTCGGGCCGCTGGTTGATCGGGACCGGATTTATTCACTCGGTTTTTCACTCGGCGGGATCACGGCGCTGCAAAGTGCCGGGCTGGAATACCGGGCGGAGATTTACGGTGATTACTGTCTGGAAAACCCAGCGTCTCCGGGCTGTGTGTTTTTTGGCAAGGGTGGGGTGGACTTCCATGCGGTCGACGAAAAACTCACCGAAGGCAACTACGCCGATTTCCGGCTGGCGGGCGTTATTGCGGTCGATCCGGGTGCGCCTTTTGCCATTGCGCAGGACAGTATTGCAACCATGAAGAAGCCGGTTCTGTTCATCAATCTCGGGGAACAGGACAGCCTTTGGCGTGAGGTCAATGAGGGGCCGAAAGGCAGCGATCTTGCCGGACGGCTTGAAAACGCGGCCTATGCCGAAATCAGCCCGGCCGACCATTTCTCCTTTCTCGGTCTGTGCAAGCCGGAAGGTGCAGCGCTCTTGAAAGAAGAGCAGGACGATCCGGTGTGTGACGAGCCGGAGGGGGCGGACAGGGCGGCCGTGCATCAGCGGGTTGTTGAAGTTGTGAGCCGGTTTCTCGAACTGGAAAGAGATGGTTGACTTGATCAGGCAGTGGGGCGCTGAGCGTTGCCGGTGGCCCCTCCAATCCTCTCCCGTCCTTGCGCAGGGCGGCCAATTGGCAAGCTCTACTCCGCAGGATTAAGGCTTGGCCGGGTCTCGCAATCCCCGGCCAGCTCGGGACGCTGTTCGGCGATCCGGGCATCAATGTCTTCAAGCTCGATGCCTTTGGGTTCCGGGGCGTATTTTACCGCGAACAGGAACCCGAAGACACAGACGGCGGTAAACAGGGCGAAAGTCCCGGTTTGCCCGATAAAGGCTTCGATCGGAGGAAAGGCGAACAGCAACAGGAAGTTGCTGAGCCAAAGTCCCAGAGACACCAGCGCCATGCCCTTTGCACGCAAAGCCAGGGGAAACAGCTCCGAGGCGTAGACAAAGGTGATCGGCCCAAGGCAGATCGCAAAGAAGATGATGTATGCCAGCAATCCGGCCAGGATCAGATAGCCCATTGATGCCGGTGCGATGGCATAGGCTGCTGAAATGACACCGAGACTTGCCGCTGTCCCGGCAAAACCGGCAATCAGCAGGGGGCGGCGTCCAAGGCGGTCGACCAGATATATCGACACGAATGTCATCAGCACATTGGTTGCACCAATACCGATGGTTGCCAGAAGCTGGCTCGACGTTCCCTGAAAGCCCGCATATTCAAAGAACTTGGGAGCATATGTCAGAATGACGTTGATGCCCGACAGCTGGGCCAGCGCCATTCCAGTGACGCAAAAGGCGGTCAGATACAGGTTTTCGCGCGTGAGAAAGTGCCGCCAACTGTCGGCATTCTTCTGGTTTGCATGTTCATCGCTGATATTTTGAATGATCTGCGAGATTGCGCGTTGGGGCGTATCAGGGGCCGTTTGCTGCAGAACGGCGTGCGCCTCGTCAACACGGTTCTTCAGCACCAGCCATCTCGGGGTTTCCGGCGAAAACACGATCCCGGCCAGACAAATCACCGCCGGTATCAGACCCAGTCCGAACATCATGCGCCA
Organism: Roseibium sp. RKSG952; assembly: GCF_009711355.1. Classification (NCBI taxonomy): domain Bacteria; kingdom Pseudomonadati; phylum Pseudomonadota; class Alphaproteobacteria; order Hyphomicrobiales; family Stappiaceae; genus Roseibium; species Roseibium sp. RKSG952. The sequence continues at coordinate 8,498 of NZ_SMMF01000883.1, forward strand.
GTCGCCATCAGCCGCCAGACCATATCCTGCAATAAACGCTGCGAGGATGCCGATGGTGATCATGAGCTGAAAAATACAGACAATGGCTCCACGCGCTTTCGCCGGGGCAATCTCGGCAAGATAGATCGGCGTGGTGAATACGGATGCACCAACGGCCGCTCCGATCAGGAGGCGCGAGAAAATCAGCGTTCCGGTGCTGCCTGCAAGAGCTGAGGCAAGGGCGCCAACGGAAAACAGACAGGCACTGGCAACGAGAACGGGTTTCCGGCCAACCCTGTCGGCTGAGACCATTGCGAACAGAACGCCAATCACGGCGGCGAACGGGACCGCTGCGATAATCGCTCCCTCGGCAACTTCTGAAAGCGCGAAATGGGTTCGCACAAACGGTAGTGCGCCCGCCAATATTCCCGTGTCCGCGCCGAAAAGAAAGCCGAAAAGGCCGGCAAGTACTGCCATCCGGATGAGCATGTGTTTCTCCGTCATTGCGGCCTTGAAGGCGGGAAACTGACATCCGAGCCTACTGGCAATTCACAATTCTATCATTGGTAATTAAGGCAATGATATTTCTTTAAGATTGGCGCGGTGTGAAGTTTTTGTAATGTAGATGGGTATGCCTTGTTCTCGAACCGTATTTGTGCATCGCACACAAAATGGCACATGACACTGTCAGTTTCTTCAGGCTAAAACACAAAGGGAAGTTTGGAGTGCGCGGCGGTGGAATAGGAAAAACAATGTCTTAACTGTATTTCCGCATGTACTGGCATATCGAGGATAGCCGGTACCGCATCGCAAATCCCATTCAGTATCTGATCTCGAAACTTGGACTTTCCATGGATTCCCTGTCCCAATTTGTTCTTGGTGCCGCCGTTTCGACTGCTTTTCTCGGGCGCAAGATCGGCCCACGCAAGGCGGCTCTCGTCGGGGGTGTTTTGGGAACGTTGCCGGATCTGGACGTCTTGATTCCCTTTGCGGACCCCATTGACAGTTTTGTCTATCACCGGGGCTGGACGCATTCGGTGTTTGTTCATGCACTGGCCGCACCTATCCTGGGGGAGGGGCTGGTCCGTCTGTTCAGGGGCTTGCGCGACCATCGCTGGCTCACCTGGATGACGGTGTTCTTGTGCCTTTCAACGCATGCCGTGATCGATGCCATGACGATCTACGGCACGCGGATCTTCTGGCCGTTTTATCCCGATCCGGTTGGTGCGGGGTCGGTGTTCATCATTGATCCGCTTTACACGCTGCCGCTACTGGGCGTGGTGATCTGGGCCCTGTTCAGACGCAACTGGACGTCGCGGCTGCAAACCTCCGTGGTTGCAGTGCTGCTTGGATCGTCCGCCTATCTCGGCGCAAGCCTTGCCGTGCAGCGGCATGTCGAACAGATGGCACTGGAAATCTTTTCCGACAACGGCGGAAAACCGGAGCGGGTTCTGGCGATTGCCGCCCCCTTCAACATTCTGGTCTGGAAGGTGATCGGGCTGGATCGGGACAGCTACCGCAATCTCTACCTGTCGCTTGCAGGGGGGAACGAGCCGCTGGAGGTCTACACCCATCCGCGCAATCCGGAGCTGATTGCCTGTCTTGAAGATACACCTGCCTATCAGAAACTTGACTGGTTTTCGCGCGGTTTCAATCGGGCCGAATTGGTGGACGGCCGGGTTGTTGTCTCGGATCTGCGCATGGGATTGACGCCCGGATATGCGTTCCGGTTCGTGGTAGCCGAAGCAGACGGACAGGACATTCGTTCTGTGACGCCCAAGCGGGATCTGTCGCTGCGGCGCGCGGATGCCGAGGATTTTGCCTGGCTTGGCGACCGGCTGCTCGGCATCCCGGCAGCACGTGCGGCTGAAGCCGGGTTTCAATCCACGACACGGGACCGGGCGGCCTTTGACTGTTCCACAGACTGAACGGCGCGGGTTTTCGAATCTCAATTGAAATCCGGTTCGAGACCGGAGACGGTGGATTTTGCCGCGAAGTGCTTTCCAGAGAAAAAGCGCTGCAGATTGAGCAGCTTACACTGAGCTGCACTTCGCGCTTGATTTCTGTGAACTCAGTAGGAAATGCCCGCCTTCCGGTAAAGAAAGTGCAGCAGCCAGGCCGGTCCGATCAGCAGAAACTGGATATCCTTGAAGAAGGACGGCTTCTTGCCCTCGATCTTGTGGCCAATGAATTGCCCGATCCAGGCAACCACAAACACGATCAAGGCGGTCTGCCAAAGTGGCAGCGGCAGGGCATAGGCCGCGTTGATCGCGCTGCAGATAACCCCGATCACCACCATTCCGAATGCAAGCGGAACCGACAGGGTCAAATAGTAGAGCGCGGCAAGGGCGATCACGATGGTTGACCAGTTGAGATAGGGCAGGGACGCAAAGGCTGAGGGGACCGGCAGGCTCCACAAGAGAGCCGTCACCGTCCAGACGATCACGGGCACGCAAACCCAGTGGATCAGCTTGTTGGTGGCGTTCTGGTGGCTTTCGCCATATTCGTCGAGCAGGCCGTCTATGCGCCGCTCACTCGTTGTTTTTGTCGACATGATCTTCCTCCCGTGATCGTCAATTGATCTCATGGAAGCGAATTTCATTGCCAGCTTCAAGCAAAAACAACCGGGAATTGATATTGACCAATCCCGGCCGCAAAATTGGGGCTACCGGTCAAGGGTCTGCTGCAAGTCAACTGAAAAGCGGCCGCTACAACGGGCAGGCCGCCTTCGAGTGCTGACCTGCCGGATCAGTTGAGGCTTTCGCGGATTTCCTGACCGGTCATGGCGAGCACGATCAGGCCGGATTTGATCTCGATTGCCCCGACCGGCACTTCGATGGTCTTGGCGCCAAACCCGAGTACGCCGCCAAACTCGGCCGTGATCCCGGCAAACTCGCCGTTTTCGTCGACATGAACTTCACGGACCTTGCCGACCGTGTCGCCGTTCAGGGAGACAACGGTCTTGCCTTCCAGGTCGTCTGAAGCCTCTGCTGCGTTTGCCTGGGGCGCAGACTCCGGCACGGCGTCGACGCCCTTGCGTTCCAGTGCGATCTCGTCTTCCGATGCCGTCACCGGTGCTTGCGCCTCCACGGGAGCAGGTTCCTGCACCTGTGTCTGCGCCTGAATCTGTGCCGGAGCCGGCTTCTTGACGCCCGTCCCGAAGTCCACACTGGTTGTTTCTGCTGCAATCGCCACACCGGCCAACATACCGGCAGATACGGCAAACGCGGTGATGGATGTAGCTCGCATGTTTCAAGTCTCCTGATGTTCCGCGATCACCCTACTGGAAGATGCCGCGCCTTCATGGGGGTCAGGAAAGAGGGAGAATGTGGCTTGGAAATGATTGATTCTTGGCAATTAACCGCAGCCAGCCTTGATCACGAAATGACTCACAGATGACCAAAAGCTGTCCAGATTCATGCCGCAACCTTGTCACATTTCGGCATGTTTCAGGCGAAATCGTGAGGGGTGGCGCCAAGATACCAGCCTGCTGATTCGAACAGAGGCACGAATTCACCCGGCACCCACAGCCGGTCCTCGCTGTTGGGAACAAGGTAATAGGTTTGCGGGTGAAAGAGGACCCTGTCATCACCGGCGAGGTCGATCAGCCAGCGCGCGGGCGGTTTGTGACGGGCGAGAAACCGCAATTCGAAGGCGTCAAAAATCAGCGGATCAATCGCGTTGAAGATGCCCAGCTGTGCGGTGCGGGCGTCTTTCACCGATTGCCGCGCTGCGCGCAGTCTGGGCGCGTTTGTCAGGATGGACTGGGGCGATCCCGCTTTCAACACGGCCTCGACCGGCGAGCCCTTGGCCCGGAATGGATCGACATTCGGAAAAATGAAGTAGGGGGAGGCGAACCCTGTCTCAAGCATGCGCTCGTTGTAGCTGGATTTGCGTGTGCCACTTGGTACATCCGGCTGGCCGAGATTGAGATAGCACAGCAGCCGGCCGTAGAAATCGAGTGCTTCATAGGCAAAGGCGGTGAAGAACTGAAACGTTTCCCGGTCGCCTCCAATTTCCTGAAGATCCGCGTCGACAAACGCTTCGAGGCGGTCTTCGGCACGCTCTGCCCAATGATGATGGTTGACCGCTGCGTCCGCTGCTGCCTTGGTCTCGATGTAGTCGCAAAGTGCGTTGCTGAACCCTTGCCGGCCGCCGGACCCGGGTGCAAAAGGTGCTGCAAGCAGGGCCTGAAAGACCGGGGCATCGGTCTTTTGGAAATCGTTCGAACCGGGCGCGATGAAGCTGATTTCCGGTGTGTCGATCCCGAGAAACCGGACCGGAAAATTGCTTTTGGAAGCAACGTTGATCGTGTCACCGTCATTGACGATCTGCTTGACGCTGCCCCGGTTTGCCCCGTGGTATCCGAATTGAAACGTACCTGCCAGAAAGCCGTTTCCGCCCGCCGTGCGCCAGATTGTTTTCGGCATATCCGCTCCTCCACATCTGCGTGAGCCTCGCAATTCAGTTATGCGGGAGTATGACAATTTCCTCAATTCAGGGTCGTTTTGGGGAAGGGCTTTGGTGTTTGGGTACGGATCGCAAACATCCATTGCGCAGGCGGCATGTGGTCTTGCATCCCGCCCCCGGATATGCGCGTTTTATGGCTCGACCTATGCAGATTCACGTTCGAAGGAGAGTTCCGGTGTTCAAATCGTGTTTTGCTGGAATTGCGGGTCTGGCCCTTGCGGCAGCGATAATCGCGCTGCCGGGCGGTGCGCTTGCCAAGGATGCCGATGACGTGCCGTATATGGATGACCGCAGCACGCCGGAAGCGCTGATCAAAAGCTACTACAATGCCATTACCCGTAAGGCCTATTCTCAGGCCTACAGCTACCTGCATCAGCCACAGGTACCTTATGCCGACTGGAAAAAGGGCTATGCCGACACGGAGGCCGTGGAGGTGAAAACCGGTCCGACCCAGCCGGATCCGGGGGCAGGCCAGATCTTTTGGGCCTTGCCGGTGGCGGTCAAGGCCGAGACCACGGACGGCAAGACCAGCATCTATTCCGGCTGCTACACGATCCACCTGATCAATCCGGGGATGGATATCGATCCGCCCTACCAGCCGATGCAGATCAATTCCGGGGTGCTGAACCCGACCAATCTGCCGTTTGATCAGGCAGTCCCGACCGATTGCGCCGAGCAGCCGAAGCTTTAGGGGGTCAGGTTGAGCCGAAAAAAGACGGTTTCCGCAATGGGGGTCTCGTAATAGGCGTTGGCGGGTTCGAACCCGTGCATCTGGTAAAGCGAGATGGCGCGTCCCATGGTCGGCAATGTGTCGAGCACCATCTCGCGGTAACCTAGGGCGCCGGCCGAGCGGATGATGGCGCTGACCAGCGCCTGGCCCAACCCGCGGCCACGACCTTCAGGGGCGACATAAAGCCGTTTCATCTCGCAAACGCCATCCCGGCCAAAAGGCCGGACCGCAACGCAGCCAACCGGTTTGCCGTCATCAAGGCACGCGAGCAAGAGCGCTCCTGTGGGCGGGGCATATTTGCCCGGAAGGGTGGCCAGTTCCGCGTCAAATCCCTGAAAGCACAAATCAATACCCAACCAGTCCGCATAGGCGGAGAACAGCGCCTTTGCAGCGGCCATATCGGCGGCAGATACTGCCGGGCGGATTGTAACATCAGGCGCAAGCGGCATCGTCTGACCAGATTGTTTGTACTGTTTTACTGATAAATCACGCAAGGAGCGGCGCTCCTTCAAGGCGCGCCGCCCGAGGACAGCAAGGCCCGGTCAGGACACTTTCTGCAGCTCTTTCATCATCCGGTTGCTGGCAGCTTCCAGAGCTTTCAGCGGACGCAGCATCACCTTGAACTCGATGATCTTGCCTTCTTCATTGAAGGTCATCATGTCGACCCCGTTGATGTAAAGGCCGTCCAGTTCCGTCTCGAACTCCAGGATGGCATCCGGGCCCTGTTCGAGGATCCGTGTATATTTGAAGTTGCCTGCCTCCAGAAGCATCGTCATGGCACCATAAAGGTACATGAATGTCAGCTGCTTGCCTTTTTGCGGGGTATGAAGGACCGGGCTGATGAAAACACAATCATCGGCCAGGATGTCGTTGAGAATCTTGGCCTTGTCGCCGCCTTCAAGGCCGGAAAGCCATAGTTTAAGCCCTGCGGAATATTCAGACATCAAACCTCCCTGACATGTCTCATGTTCCAAGCTGTGGGATGCTATCCCACAGCTTGGGGGTGGTAAACCTGCCAATTTGGCGGGTTGACTTGTCAAATTCACGCAGGTTCGGCAGCCCGCCTTGCAGCCACCAGACGGGTCACGACATTCTCGATGATCTTGTGTCCGGCGTCCTGATCGAGCGACATGATCGATTCAGGGTGGAACTGGACAGCGGCGATCGCTTCCTTGTCGTGTTCGATCGCCATCACAACACCGTCTTCGGTTTCTGCGGTCACGCGGAAATCGGAAGGCAGCGTCTCGCGTTTGGCAAACAGCGAATGATAGCGCCCGACGACGACAGGAGCCGACAGCCCCTCGAACAGCAGCGAGTTGCCCGAAATAGACACGGGCGAGGGTTTGCCGTGGACCGGAATGTCGAGCTGGCCGAGCTCTGCACCAAAACTCTCCGCCAGGGCCTGCAGGCCGAGGCAGACGCCGAAGATCGGCAGTTCACGGGCCCGGGCCCGACCGATCGTGGCGGCACAATCGAAATCCTGCGGGTTGCCCGGTCCGGGCGACAGCACAACCAGATCCGGCGCCACATCATGGAAGACATGGTCGGCGACCGGTGTCCGGTAGGTGGCGACATCCGCGCCTGTCTGGCGGAAATAGTTCGCCAGCGTATGCACAAAGCTGTCCTCGTGATCGACCAGCAGGATCTTGAGACCCGCCCCCGGCTTTTCCGAGGCTTCCTTGTCGGCGTCCTTGCCAACCAGCCCCGCCTCGCGGACCGCGGCGCGCATGGCTTCGGCCTTGAGTTCGGTTTCGGCTTCCTCGTCTTCGGGAATGCTGTCGTAAAGCAGGGTCGCCCCGGCACGGATTTCCGCCGTGCCGCCCTTGATCCGGACGGTACGCAAGGTGAGGCCGGTGTTCATGTCGCCATTGAACAGGATCGCGCCGATGGCCCCGCCATACCAGGCGCGCGGCGACTTCTCGTTTTCCTCGATGAACTCCATCGCCCAGCGTTTAGGTGCACCCGTCACGGTCACCGCCCAGGTGTGGGAGAGGAAGGCGTCGAGCGCGTCCATGTCGTCGCGCAGAATGCCTTCCACGTGATCGACGGTATGGATCAGGCGGGAATAGAGCTCGATCTGGCGGCGGCCGATCACCTTGACAGACCCCGGCACGCAAACCCGGCTCTTGTCGTTGCGGTCGACGTCGGAGCACATCGTCAGCTCCGCCTCATCCTTTTCGGAGTTCAAGAGCTTGCGAATCTGGGAGGCATCCTCGATGGCATTCTTGCCCCGGCGGATGGTGCCGGAAATCGGGCAGGTCTCGACCCGGCGGCCGCCGGTCACGCGCACATACATCTCCGGCGATGCGCCGACGAGATATTCGGCATTTCCCAGATTGAAGAAGAAGGAATAGGGCGCCGGGTTGATCTGCTGCAGACGGCGGGAAACAGCCGACGGCGGGTTGGCGCAGGGCTCATAGAACATCTGGCCGGGCACGGTCTCGAACAGGTCGCCACGGCGGAAATAGTCCTTGGCCTTTTCGACCAGCCTTGCATATTCACCCGGCTCGTGGTCGCCCCGGCCCGGATCCACGTTTGCGGGCTGGTAGGGCAGCTTGCTGCCGTCGCGCTTGAGGCCATTGGTGGTCTTGCCGTCGACGACGAAGTCGTACTCCAGCACATAGGCACGCTTGCCGTGGTGGTCGACAATCAGGATTTCGTCCGGCAGGAACAGCACGATGTCGCGCTGGTCGTCCGGCCGTTCAAGCTTCAGGTCAATCGGCTCGAACTGGAAGGCGATGTCGTAGCCGAAGGCGCCATAAAGCCCCAGATGTTCGTCGTCACAGGCAAACAGCTCTTTCAGTGCCCGGACAATTGAAAAGGTCGAGGGCTGGCGCGAGCGTTCTTCTTCCTGAAACAGCCGGTCGGGCTTGCGCACCGTCAGCTTGATCGCGGTGCTGTCGGCCGAAAAGGTTTCGACATCCTCATGCGTCTTGAGGGCGCGCTTGATTGCCGGGATCAGCACCCGGCCACGATCGTTCAGCGCCCGGATTTCGACATTGCGGCCGGCGGTTTCCAGAACGATGGGCGGGTTGACCAAGGCCATGTCCCACCGGGTGTAGCGGCCGGGGTATTCATAGGAGGAGGACAGGACCGCACCACGTTCGGCGTCGAGCCGGTCGATCCAGTCGGATGTGCCGGTTTCGTAGTCGGATGGGCGGGAGGTGCGCTGGATCGTGATCCCGCTTTGGAGCTGGAAGGTCTGGTCTGCCACTGGCGGCATGGGTCTTACATCCGTCTTTGTCTCTTGGCCGATATAGGGCCTCGCAGGCGGGTCTTCAAAACACAAAGGCCGCCTGCGGAGGTCCGCGGCGGCCTTTGGGTGTTCACGATCTTGGGAAAGGCATGAAAGATCACCGGCCGCCGATTTGCGCGTCCCGCCACCACCATGCTGTGTTCAAGATCCTGTTCATGGCCAAACGCATAGCCGAGTTGACGGGCCGGTGCAACCGGGAAAGCACAGATGTTGAGCGGTCTCCCGAAGCGCTTCGCAAACCCGCCCCCAATACCCGGTAAAACCCAACTGCGATGCAGATTGTGGTTTTGCTTTTTGGACCCTTCCTTGACGCTTGATAATCGGACCAAAACCGATCTGCCCCTTGAGGGGGTGTTTGAACCGATGGCCATCAATAAGCGTGTCACCTGACCTCTATTGCCAGAATTGTCGAGGTTACAGGGTGACTGCCCTTAATTTAACTTAATACATTCCCGAACCAAGGGGGTGGGAACACATTTGGGTTCGAAACGCGTGGTTGGCTGCAAGAGATCATTTCAAGGTGATCTGCCCCAACAGCATCAGTCACGGGCCTGCAAGGCGTAGGAGCGAGCATGTGACGACGCATGAAACAGTTGCCGCTTTCCCGGGTTCCCGATGAGCCAGGTCCGGAACTGGCAGCCAAAAGCGATTGCAATGGCAAGCGCATGTGTTTCGGCGGCGGTCTTGGGAGAAACGCTGCACCTTCCCAGCAGCTATCTGGCCCCGATTTTTGCGTTTGTGTTCGTTTCCTTCGAAAGCAAGGGGTTCGGCCTTAAGCTGACGAGCAGCCTGATCGGCATCTTTCTCGGGGCCTTTTTCGGCTCCATTGCATCGGACCTCCTGATCAACTCGCCAGCTGGACAGTTTCTTTTCATCGTCGTCGTGTCCTATCTTTCGGTTCTGGCGCGGTTTGCCCCGATCAAGACCGCCTTTGCCTGGCGGATGTGTTTCCGGCTTCAGGTGGCAGCCGTCATCACCAGCCTCGCATCCCCCACCGACCTCTACGCAACCTATCTCGATACCAGTTTCAGCATCTTGATCGGAGTGCTGTGCGCGGGCGCCGTGTCCCTGATCGGAATGGGGCTGGGGTTTGCCGAGCCGGTCGTGACGGGGCCACAGGAAGCGCCGGAAACCGGGCAGGATGCTCTGCGTGATGCGGAACTTGTGGCCCTCGTGAGCGCTGCCGCGATTGCGATCGCGCTGGTGCTCTGGATCTGGTTCGACATTCCGGCGATCAACCAGGTGGTGATCACCATCATCATGACCGTTGACCGGGATATCGCATCCGGACGGGCGCGGCGGCAGCAGCGGCTTGTGGGATGTCTCGTTGGCGGTCTGATTGCGCTGGCCGTGATCGCCATGAACCCGCAAAACTACCTTGTCTGGAGCACAATCTTCTTCGTGGTAATCTATTTGGGGTCGGCGTGGCAGATCAATGAGGTGGATCGGGCCTATGCCGGTTTGCAGGCCGCAGTCGCCTTCATCATGGTTCTTGGGATTTCAAAGATCAACGATGGCGACATCATCACCGGCGTCGAGAGGCTGGCTGGCATCTTTATCGGAATCGCGCTGATGATATGGTTGCGGCACCCGTTTCGGTTGGTGCTTTTCAAGCTTTACTCCATCATGGCCGGTGCGAAATCTAGTTCGGAGTAGCGGTGCTCGTGTCCTGGTTGTTAAATCGCGTAACCCTTATCGTGTTCTTTGGTGCGATCCTGATTTTTGCCCTCATCGAAGGCAGCCGGTCCGTCATAGTCTATTCGGGAGATGCCTATGTGACGACGGATGTCGTGACGCTCGCCCCGCAGGTCCCCGGAGTTCTCGCCGAGATCAAGGTGCGGCGCGACCAAAAGGTCCAAAAAGGCGATCTCCTGTTCACGCTCGACCCGACATTGTTCCAGCTTACCCTGGATGCGAAAAACGCCGAACTGAAACAGGCACAGGCCGCACAGCAGCGTGCGGGGGCTGCGATTGCAGAAGTCCAGGCCGATATCAGCGCTGCGCAGTCCATGGTCGCGCAGCAGCAGCAACAAATGGACCGTTTTAGCAAACTTGTCGAATCGGGCGATGTGTCGACTGCGGCAATGGACGCGCAGACCGAGAGACTTGCAGCCGCGACCGCGCAATTGAGCAAGGTTCGCGCTGCCTTGAAACTGGCGCAAGATACACAAAAAGAGCAAGTTGCGGCTGTCGAGGCAGCTCGGCGGGCCGTTGCGATTGCCGAATACGACCTGAAACAAACACGGGTTTTCGCGCCGACATCGGGCATGATTGCACCCTACGTTGCAACGATAGGAGACTATTTCGCACGCGGTGAAAATGTCCTCGCGGTCATAGACGATACCCGGTGGCAGATTGTCGCCAATCTCTATGAACGTGACCTGGCCGGGCTGACGGCGGGAACACCGGTTGTCTTTACCCTGTCGACAGAAGGGTGGCGGTTTCATACCGGTTCGGTTGACAGCCTGTCATCGGCCATAGCCTTGAGCAGCGTGGAGCCACGGGTGGTCCCTTATGTCAATCCGCAGACCGATTGGGTGCGTTTGCCCAAACGGTTTCCGGTGCGCATCGATATGGGCGACTTGCCACAGAGGCAACGCGTGTTCATGGGGTCGGATGTGGACCTGTTCGTAGTCCGTGCGCATTGGCTGGCGCGGTTTCTGGGGCTTTCCCGGAAACCGGTGGCGGCAGATGATGTTTCGGAGCGTGCGTTGTAGCCGGAAGTCTTTAGACAAGTGCGGTTGGAGGTCTGTCGAAATCGGGCTCGTCTGTCCTTTTTTCGCGAACTCATGAAGCGCCATGTCCTCAACCGCGTTCTGGTGTCCGGCTTGTGAAGGTATCGAGATGTTCAATCCGCTGCCAAGAGCCAACTTGTGCTTTGGATCGTTACAATTGTCATGGTTGCAGGGGCGTGGCCCTGAAGTATCCTTCCTGTGATTGTTAGTCTTTTAGCGTTCAGGCGTGGCCGCGTCACGTTACGCTTGCCGTGCTTCGCGGGTTCCACCGTGCATTAGCCTTGGGGGACTGGATTGGTCGACGGTCAAAACAACAGTAGAGGCATTCGAACTAGGGTGAAAATGCTGGCATCTCGATTGCTTGTGCATGAGCCGGGTTGAAAACTGGCAACCCAAGGCGATTGTGACGGGCATTGCCTGTGTGGCATCGGTATTCGTTGCCGAAGCGTTGCATATGCCGAGCAATTTCCTGGCGCCCTATGTCGCATTTGTATCCGTCAACCTCGGTGCAAGGGATCTTCGTTTGATCCTGACTGCGAACCTGTTTTTCATGATTGCCGGATTTGTTCTGGGCGCATTTGCCGCTGAAATACTGCTTGGCCGCCCCGTGTGGCAGTTCCTCTTCATTGTCGTGTTCAGTTATTTGGCCACCCTTGTGCGGTTCGGTCCGATAAACCAGTTTCTAGCTTTTGCGTCGTTTTTGTTTTTCTGGTTCGCGGCCTATATCGTTTTGATAAGCGTCTATGAACCGACCAGCCTGTATGTCATCTACTGGGACTTCAATTTCAGCGTTGTTATTGGTGTTGTCTGCGCGTGGGTGGCCGCTCGCCTTGCGATCGCGCTGGGGTTCAAAGAGCCTGTGAGGGACAGCCCCGCGCCTTTGGTCGAGGATCGGGAAAAGGAACTGCATGACGCCGAACTGATCGCCCTGGTCGGCGCAACGGCAATTGCGGTCGCGCTGCTCTTGTGGGTGTGGTTCGACCTTCCGGCCATCACGCAGATTGCGTTGACAATCGCCCTGACCGTTGATCGCGACATTGCTGTCGGGTTTGCGCGCCGTCGTCAAAGACTGATCGGATGCTTCTTCGGCGGAGGCGTGGCGCTTTTGGTGATTGTTCTCAATCCGGAAAGCTACCTGCTTTGGTTGATTGTGTTTTTTCTGGTGACCTACGTGTCTTCGGCCTGGCAAATCAATGAACCGGAACGGGACTATGCCGGTCTGCAGGCGGCAACCGCCTTTTTTCTTGTCCTGAGTGGAACTGAAGGCGAGCGGGGCGATATCATCGGAGGTGTCGACCGGTTGGCGGGCATCTATATCGGGATTTTGCTTTTGATGATCCTGCGTTATCCCTTCATCAACATCGTTTTCAGATTGTATTACGCTGCCAAGTCCGGCGCCAAGTCGAAACCACAATAGGATTGCTCGTGTCCTGGTTGCTCAATCGTGTTTCCCTTCTGGTTTTCGCTGGTGCGATCCTGATCGGGGTTCTTTATGAGGTGAGCCGGTCCTTCGTCGTGTACACGGGCGAAGCCTATGTGACGACGGATGTGGTGATACTCGCCCCGCAAGTCGCGGGGTTTCTGGCCGAGATCAAGGTGCGACGTGATCAGGGCGTTCAAAAGGGGGACCTTTTGTTCACGCTGGATCCCACGCTTTACCAGCTCACACTGGATGCAAAAACGGCAGCCCTGCGGGAGGCGCAGGCCAACAAGAAACGGGCGGTCAGCGCGGTCGCGGAAGCCTGGGCGGAGGTGACTTCGGCTCAGGCCGATGTCGCAACCGAGCAGGAAAACACGGTCCGGTTCCGGAAGATATTCGAACAGGGGGATATCTCAACCGCGGCGATGGACGCACAGACAGACAAACTCTCGACCGCAAAGGCAGACTTGAACGAGATGCGGGCAGGCTGGAGGCTAGCACAAGACGAGGAGCAGGTTGCGACGGAAAAGATCGAGGCGGCGAAACGCGAGGTCGCGATTGCCCAGTACCGGCTAAACCAGACAAAGATCCACGCGCCAACGTCAGGTCGCATCGCCCCCTATAACGTGGGTGTTGGAGATTATCTCGCCATCGGCGATGAAGTGCTGGCGGTCATTGATGACACGGCTTGGCAGGTCGTGGCGAATCTCTGGGAGAGCGATCTCAATCAACTGGAGCCCGGTGCTCCTGTTTTGTTTACGCTTTCAACGGAAGGCTGGACCTTTCATCAAGGGAGTGTCGACAGTCTGTCACCTGCTGTTGCCTTGACCGACGAGAAGCCGGGCGTCATTCCATATGTGGATCCCGATACGAACTGGATACGGTTGCCGAAACGGTTTCCCGTTCGCATAGATGTTGGAGACTTGCCGGATCGGCGCAGGCTTTTCATGAATTCCGATGTGGACCTGTTTCTGATCCGCTCTTCCGGGTTGGCGCGGCTTTTGGGGCTACCCTGGGAGCCGGTACATGAGGAAACGGTTGAGAACGGTGAATGAGTTGCAATCGCGAGCGGTTGACAGTTCGGCTGGCCGTCATATTTCCGCATTCCCCAGGGATACTGGAGGCAACCGATTGCACTATTCGGCTCGAAGGCCTAAACAAGCGCCAAATCCATTCGTTTTTCGCCTCATCGCGTCCTGCTGCGTGATTTTTTTGCGCCGGGCGGGCTTGAACTTGCCGCGGGAGTTATCCTTTGGAACAGTTTGATTTCATCGTCATTGGAAGTGGCCCGGCCGGACGGCGCGCGGCGATCCAGGCGGCCAAGTTCAACCGGCGTGTTCTTGTGGTCGAAAAGGGCCGGCGGGTCGGCGGTGTTTCCGTGCATACCGGAACCATTCCGTCCAAGACCTTGCGCGAGACGGTTTTGAACCTGACCGGATGGCGTGAGCGCGGGTTTTACGGCCGCTCCTACCGGGTGAAGAATGACATCAGTGCCGGTGACTTGCGGGCCCGCCTGCATATCACGCTCAACCATGAAATCGAGGTTCTGGAAAACCAGTTCGCCCGCAACCGGGTGACAACGGTGCGCGGCGAGGCCCATTTCATCGACCCGCATATCATCGAAGTCACCGGAGAAAGCGGCGAGACGCAACACTACAAGAGTGAGCGGTTCCTGATCTCCGTCGGCACCAAGCCGTTCCGGCCCGATTATGTGCCTTTTGACGGCCGGTATGTTCTGGACAGTGACGAGATCCTTGAAATTCAGGAGCTTCCGCGCTCGATTGCGGTCATCGGTGCCGGTGTGATCGGTGTCGAATATGCCTCCATCTTTTCCGCGCTGGATTGCCATGTGACACTGGTCGAACCGCGCGATTCCATGCTCGATTTCATCGACAGCGAGCTTGTCGCCGATTTTACCGCTCAACTGCGCAACCGCGGTGTTGCCCTCCGGTTTGGTTCCAAGGTGGAAAAGATCACGCGGCACGGGCCGGGGAACTGCGAGATCCAGCTGGCCGGTGGCCGCCGGGTCCGGTCCGAGGTGATCCTGTTCGCTGCAGGCCGCATGGGGGCAACGCCGTCCCTGAACCTGTCCGCCTGCGGGCTGGAGGTGGACCACAGGGGGCGGATCAAGGTCGATCCGCATACCTTGCAGACCTCGGTCCCCCATATCTATGCGGCTGGTGATGTGATCGGTTTCCCGAGCCTCGCCTCAACCTCGATGGAACAGGGCCGGATTGCAGCCTGTCAGGCGCTCGGCGAACGGGCCTACGATCCGCCGGAATATTTCCCATACGGGATCTATGCGGTTCCGGAAATCTCGACCGTCGGCATGACCGAGGAAGAGGTTCAGCAGCGGGGCATCCCGTATGAATGCGGCGTTGCCCGCCTTCGGGAAACCTCCCGCGGCCATATCATGGGTCTTGAAAACGGCATGCTGAAGCTGATTTTTTCGCTGAAGACCCGCCGTTTGCTCGGCTGCCACATCGTCGGAGAGGGGGCAACCGAGCTGGTTCACATCGGCCAGGCGGTATTGAACCTCAAGGGTACGCTGGAATATTTTGTCGAGAATACCTTCAACTATCCGACGCTGGCCGAAGCCTACAAGATCGCGGCACTGGATGCGTGGAACCGGATGCCGGTGCCTGACCGGTAAGCGAAGCGGACGACATCACGGGGACGGGTCCCCGACAGAACCGATCAGTTTGCCGAGCAGGCTGGAGAGCTGTTCCTGTTCTTGAGGTGTCAGGCAACTGAGCGCCTGTCGTTGAGCCGCGATGATATCGGGCAATGCCCCGGTTACAAGCTGGTGGGCCTTGCCGGTCAGGCAAACGGTCAGCGCCCTGCGGTCATCGGGGTGCGGGCAACGCTCGATGAGGCCTGCCTTTTCCAGCTTGTCGAGCCGTGCCGTCATGCCGCCTGAACTGGTCATGGTTGCCTTGTAGAGTTCGGTCGGGGTGAGTTTGTAGGGCGGACCGGCACGGGTCAGGGTCGCCAGAACGTCAAACTCTCCCTGCTTCAGTCCGATCTTGTTGAGTTCAGGTGCCAGAAAGCGGTTCAGGATGATCGGGCCCAACTCGAAGAGGCGGCCGACAACCACGACGGTCGCGAGATCGCCCGCGAGATCCGGGCGTTCCTGTTCCCATTGGGTTTTTGCACGGGCGGCGCGGTCTGCAAAAAGCATATCCTGGCTGTGCGGTCCTGTCCGGTTCATCCAAGGCCTATCCATCTGATCCTGTTCAAGAAACAAACACCACTATCTGCCGGAACCCAGAGCAGGCGCAAGTCCTTTTGATCGATTTCAAGATTGATGATGTTAAAAAACTTGACATCAAGATACTTAATTATGAGATATATGCAGACCGTTGGGATTGGTTTTGGGTGGAGGCGCGGCCTCCTGAAAGGTTAGGGATGGCATATGATTCGGTGCATTCGCTCGCACCTCGGGAGGCGGAAGCCGGACAGGCAGACACGGCACGAACGGTCAGGATTCCCTCCCTGATGTTGCTGTTGCTTGTTGGGGCGATGCTTGCCGTGTCCGCCATCTTTGCCAAGGCAGCCCCTGCGCTTGGATGGCATCCTTTGATCCTGCTCCTTTGGTCCCTGTTTGCAGCGTCAGTCTTGCAGCTTGCATATTTGCTGCGGGATGGACCGGGGCTTCTTGCCGCGAGCTTTGCAGAAAAACGCCCCGGCGCGACCAGACGCTTGCTGATCTACATGCTGGTGACCGGGGTTCTGTTCGCAGCACCCAACGCGGTTGCCTTTGCAGCGGCCGAGCATGTCGGGGCCGGTTTCGTAACCCTGACTTTCGCGTTTCCACTGGTTCTGACATATGGTTTGAGTCTGCTTCTCGGTCTTGAGCGCCTAAGGATTCCACGCCTGATTGGCGTTCTCTTCAGTTTGGCCGGCGGGGGATTGTTCGCGCTCGGGGCTGGAGCACTCAACCCCTCTGCTGGCTGGTGGATCTTGCTTGCGCTCACGGCGCCCGTGTTTTTGACCCTCGGAAATCTTTATCGGTCAACGCATTGGCCAGCCGGCGCCAGTCCGAGACTGTTGAGTGCGGGCATGCTGACGATCGGTTTCGGCAGCCTTCTTGCCCTCGCCGCTGCTATGGGACTGCCGCTGTTTCCGCAACACTTGTCATTGGCCGCAGTCGTCGTGCTGGTGGTGCAAAGCATCATGTTCGCGGTTCAATATATCTTGTATTTCCAACTCCAGAAGCAGGCAGGCCCCGTCTATCTGAGCCAGATCGGATCGGTATCAGCCGCCTTCGGTATTCCTTTGGGCCTGGTTCTGTTTCATGAGGTGCCGAGCCCTGTCCAGATCGGCGCGCTGTTTCTTGTCCTGGCCGGTATCATGTTGGTCAGCCGCTGCAAGTCCGAGCCGTCAAAATAGGAACTGGCATTTCCGCGCAGGCTGGTGTCCGGTCTTGCCGTGGCGCACCGGTCTTGCCATGGCGCAACTGTGATTTTCAGCCTGACAAAGGCGGACATACCTATGGCATCAGAAACCGCTCAGACCCGTAACTGAAACCGCTTTCATCCTGCCCATGAACCTTTTCAAGCCTATCAGGACAGGGAGCGCGGTTGGATGCAGCGTTCTGCAAGTTCTGCGAAAACGACTGGAACGAAAGACAAAATAATCCAGTTCAATTCCGGGTGGCTGTTTTTGAATAAGGTCCGGGGTGCGCCTGTGGCCGTTCCGGCCGGTTTGTCCGGGCCTATCTGTATGATCTGATTCTCGAAATGGTGTTCGGTATTCGACGCAGACCGGACTGAAGAAAAGCCGCTTTAAGCCATTACAAGATTGTTAGTATTCATAATCTTGATAGCAAGAAACTAAATATAGAAATATATGCAACAGTCAGATTGGCTAAGGGCGGAGGCGCTGCCTCCTGAAAGGTTCAGGAATGGCTTATCATTCGGTGCATCCAGATGCCCGTCAGGCGGCAGACACCAAGCCGGCTGCCACGCCCGGCCATGTCAATCTGTCCTCGCTGACGCTGTTGCTCCTGACCGGCGGTATGCTTGCCGGGTCGGTGGATTTTGCCAAAGCAGCCCCGGCATTCGGGTGGGATCCACTGTCGTTGCTCATGTGGTCATTCTTTCTGGCAACAGTATTGCAGACAGCGGTCTTTTTGCGGCAAGGACCGGCTTCCTTGATGGGCGGTCTTTCCCTAAAGGGGCAGGGCGGGAAGACGCGCCTTTTGATCTACATGTTTGTGACAGGGCTGTTGATTGCAGCTCCCAATGCAATTGCCTTTGCGTCCGCCAAACATGTCGGGGTCACGTTTGTGACCTTGACGTTTGCCTTTCCGCTCGTTCTGACGTACGGGCTTAGCCTGATGATCGGGCTGGAGCACCCGAGGCTGGCCAGGGTGATCGGGGTGCTTTTTTCCCTCGCAGGCGGCGGAGTGTTTGCATTCGGTGCCGGGGCGACCAATCCCTCCGCCGGTTGGTGGGTTCTGATCGCTTTTTCGATCCCGGTTTTTTTGACCATCGGCAACCTCTACCGGTCCATGCGATGGCCGCCCGGTGCCAGCCCACAGCTGCTGAGTATCGGAATGATGGCGTTCAGCTTCGCAAGCCTTCTGGTGCTTGTCGCCGGGATGGGAGTGCCTTTGCTGCCGGAACATATCTCCGTTGCGGCAATAGCCATTCTTCTGGCGCAAGGCGCAATGTACGCGGTTTTGTATCTGTTTTATTTCCAGCTCCAGAAACAGGCCGGACCGGTTTACCTCAGCCAGCTTGGGTCGGTTTCGGCAGCTTTTGGTCTGCCATTCGGGCTGATTTTTTTCGGAGAGATTCCGAGCCTTGTTCAGGTGGCAGCGCTGTTCCTGATTGTGTTGGGGATCTTTCTTGTCAGCCGGCGCAGGAACCGGGCCGCGGCTGGAACTTCGTGATACCTGATTGAAGTCGCCCACTGGCTCCGGGAGGGCGCATTTGGGAGTACATTTGTCAGTAAAGGAAAGATATTCTCTTCGATCAGGCCGATCAGTGTCGCTTTGAAAGCGGATCAGACACAGCTTTCAAGTTTATTTTGTTAAATTATAGTGCAAAGGTAGGGGTGCGATGCAACTCTCCGTCACATTTGAAAATACGCGCGATACGGACAACAGGAAATCAGGGCCGATCCAGGTTGGCTGGTTCTTGAATCAGGTCAAGGGTGGTGTCATCTTTGATCCGCCGGAACGTGTGAAGGGCGCGGAACGGAACAAGACGCATGCTAAAAGCGCGTCGCGGTGCCCGGCGGTCATCAGCATGGAAGCGCGTTACTTCCTGATCCGTTGCCCGTTTGATATCAATCTGGCTTTCGGCCGTGATGAAAAGGGCAAGCCGTCCCTGCGCAATCTCAACGGCACCATGTCAGGTGTCCGGGCCAACAAGCTTGCCGAGATGATCAGCATCACGTCTGAGGCGGAATGGCGCTACGAAGGCGTGCCGACGATCCAGATCAAGACGCCTTACGTGTTCATCTCCGATGAACCTGTCTATATGGCCCAGACCCCGCCATTCATGCATTATCTGAAGCAGCCTTGGCCGGGAACGCTTTTTGGCGGACGCTTTCCGATCAATGTGTGGCCAAGACCATTGATGTGGGCCTTCGAATGGCATGACACGTCAAAGCCGCTGGTGATCAAGCGTGGCGATCCCTGGTTCTACGCACAGTTCGAGACGACGCCGCCTGACCGTGCCGTTGTTGTCGATGAAATCGAACGTACGCCGGAGCTGATCGACTATATGGATCTGATTTCCGGCGCGGTGAATTACGTCAACCAGACCTTTTCCCTGTTTGAAAAAGCCGAAGCCCGGCGTCCGGAAACACTTCTGCAGCCTTTGAAACGGCGTGGAAAAAGCTGAGAAAGATGCAGGAGCGGCCGGTCAGACCGGCCGCAATCGCGATGGAAGCTCCTAGTTCTCCGTCTTGAGATCGATGTTCCTGAGGATCTCGAAGACCGAGGCTGTGTCGTCATCTGCAAATCCTGCAGCCCGTGCCGCTGTATAGAAATGCAGGCTTGCTGCCGTCAGCGGGGTTGGTGTCTGTGTTGTCCGTGCCTGATCCATGATCAACTCAAGATCCTTTGCATAGACCTCCTGCCTTATGGCAAACCGAGCCCGGCCCTTTGCCTTGTTGCACTTCGCGGCTGAATCCA
>NZ_SMMF01000090.1:0-243 GCF_009711355.1 Roseibium sp. RKSG952
CACTCAATCCCTTATGGCGAACCGATCCTGACCGTTGCCTTGTTGCACTTTGCGGCTGAACCCACCACTTGTTTCCATCGTCCCATTAATGTCTCCATACGCGAGCGCTGTGAGTAACCGGTACAGATTTCCCAAGCCTTGCGCCCTTTCTGTTCAATGGAGGCAGTAGCTTGGTGACGCGCGTTGGGGCGGCTTCAGCCACTAGGTTGGGAACGGCGTTGTTGCACAATTTGGTTTCGTGCC
>NZ_SMMF01000823.1:0-13013 GCF_009711355.1 Roseibium sp. RKSG952
AAGGGGCAAGGATCTACAATAACGCCGAGCGGGTGTTTGCTCGGGAAGAAGCTCGGGTCTGACGCGTTTATCCGGCTGTTTATGCACTGTATTTTCCGCCAACGGGTCGATGGACGCCAAGTTTCTTCTCGTTTTTCTGACAAGGCGTTTTGCAATTCATCACAAGCGTGGCAGGCTGCCGGAATCAAACAGGTTGCGCGCGCCGGGTGCCGTGTATCCAAAAATGCCGGGCGCACTTCACCTGGGATTTCAAGGATTGCACCCCGGCCAAAAAGGGGTGATTTGTGAAAATTGGTTCGGGCGCTTTACTGGGGTCGCAAAAAAAGCCCAAACACCGGAAGCCACCACCCACACAACGTGTTGTCGCAGCCGGAGCTGTCGGCAATGTGCTGGAATGGTTCGACTTCGCCCTTTACGGATACCTAGCGCAATATATCGGACCGCTTTTCTTTCCCTCTGCCGATCCGCTCAGTTCGTTGCTCGCCGTTTACGGGACCTTTGCAGCCGGATATCTGGCGCGGCCTCTCGGAGGAATGGTCTTTGGCCATATCGGAGATGTATTCGGGCGGCGCTATGTCATGTTGATCTCCATCATGATGATGGGGATCAGCACTGGCCTGATCGGACTGTTGCCAACGGTCGATCAGGTCGGACCGCTTGCAGGTGTGTTGCTGATATTCTTGCGGATACTGCAAGGAATATCGGTTGGCGGAGAGTTCAGCGGGTCGATTGCCTACCTTGCCGAGCATGCGCCGGAAGGCAGGCGTGGAGTGTTTACCGGCATGGTCAATGTTGGCAGTATTTCCGGGTTCATCCTGGGGTCTGCGTTAACAACCGTCATGGCCAGTATCTTCACGACCGAACAGATGACCGGCGGCATTTGGAGATATGCATTCCTGTCCGGTCTATTCATCATGATTGTCGGGTTAATGCTGCGGCGGTCCTTGACGTTGCCGGACTACAAGGAGCCGGATGAGCGCAAGCTTGACCGCTCCCCGGTGATCGTTGCGATGCGCGATCACTGGGCCGGGATGATGGCAGTCGGCGCCCTCGCATTGTCGCCAGGTGTCTGCTTGTACATTGTGTTCGTATTTGCACCTGCATTCCTCAGCGAACAGCTTCATTTGGCACCGGGGCTTGCGCTCAACCTCAATACGCTGGCGCTTGTTGTCATGTTGATCCTGATCCCTGTGGGGGGCTATCTCGCTGATCTCCTGGGGCGGCGCCGTATCATTCTATGGGCTGGTTCGGCGCTTTTTGTTCTTTCTGTGCCGTTGTTTGTTCTGCTTGATCACGATTCATCTGTGATGATATTCGTCGCGCAAGGGACTTTCGCCGTGATCTTGGGGGTGTTGTATGGTGCCAACCCCGCCTTTCTGGCTGAAATACCGCCAAGAGCGGTCCGGGTAAGCGTTCTATCGATTGGCTACAATGCCTCCCTGGCGCTGTTCGCAGGCACTGCTCCTGCAATGGCGACCTATCTGATCCAGAGAACAGATAGTGTCGTGGCGCCAGCCCTGTACATGATGGTTTTTGCCGGCATGGGGCTCGTGGCAGCGCTGAAGGTCACTCGCAAGGGCAAAGATCTCGTGCACGAAAAGTCTCGATAGAACAAAGACTTGAGTGTATTAATTGTTTGCAGACCCAAGTTGGTACGATAGGGATTTGGCAGGTTTTTGCTGTGCCAGCCAATGTGTTTGCACGCTGATTGACTATCTTGCGGCCACCGCCAACACCGCACCGAAACCGATGAACAGTGCCCCGGCAGTGCGGCGGAGAATGGTCTGGGATTTCGGTTGCAGGATGAGTTGGCGCAGGTGGGTGCCAGCCGAAGCGATGAATGCATGATTTGCCCAGCACATTGCCGCAAGGGTCGACGACATGATCCCGACTGTTTCAAGTCTCACTCCGTGGTGAGGCATGAACTGGGGAAACAGGGCCGAGATAAAAAACATCATTTTCGGATTGGTCAGAGCCACAATGAACGCTTGCCGGAACAGTCTTCCATTGCTCGTGATCAGGTTGCTTCCCAGATCGGGCGCGCGCAGATGTGATTTGTCGGCCCAGGTCTTGATCCCGAGGAAGACAAGATATGCGGCCCCTGCCCATTTGACTGCTTCAAATGCCGTGGCCGACGTTTTCAGAAGCGCACTCAAGCCAAAGGAAACGAGAAACCCCAGTATTGCGACACCAATGGCGTTTCCGGTTCCAGAAACAAGAGTTGCGCGGCTTCCAAATCTCAAACTGTTGCTTATTGCAAGTAATACGGCTGGTCCTGGGGTCAGAGCCGGAACGAGTGCCATTGCAACAAACAGAAGCCAGGTTTCAATTGGCATCGGAAAAGCCCTTTTGGCTTTCCCACCGGCGCCTGTGAGGACGCACGCTGGTCGCGTTTCATGGGACCACGGCATTGGTCTTGACCTTCAACCGGATCGGCGTTCACGGGATATGGGAAATCAGGCCATTGACACAAGAGGTGTTTTTCCTGACCAAATCATGTCAAATTTGAAAATGTAACGTGGTGGATTTGGTCGCGCAGCGTGGTAGGCGGTTGCGTCCTGATCCAGCGCTGCCACGGACCTTCCAGAAGCAGTATGTGAACGTGGCGCTACCCGCGTCTATCTGCCCGCTGCCGCCATGGCCGCGCCGAAGCTGACGAACAGGCCGCCGGTGATCCGGCGTGTCAATGTCAGCCGCCTTTCGTTCATGATGAACCGGCGCAGCTTGTTGCCGGCAACGGCAATGGCAGCGTGATTGAGCCAGCATAACGCCGCATAGCTCAGCGACAGAAGAACGACCTGATCGAGGTGAACACCGTCCCGGGAGAGAAACTGCGGGAACAGGGCCGAAATCACCAGGATCGCCTTCGGGTTGGTTACGGAAACGGCGAGGGCCTGCAGAAACAGGGCGCGTTTGCTTTTTTGCGCGCCAAGGCTGCCATCCAGGGAGTTGAAGCCGCTCTTGTCACGCCAGACCTTGAAGCCGAGATAGATCAAATAGGCTGCGCCAATGAATTTCAGGATGGTGAAGGCAAGGGCGGATGTCGCCATGATGGCGCCGAAGCCGTAAGCCACCGCAAATCCGAGAATCACGAGACCAACTGCGTTTCCGGAAGCCGAAGCGAGCGTGGCATTGCGCCCGAATCGCAAGGTGTTGCTGATCGCGAGCAGGACTGCCGGGCCGGGACTGATTGCCGGGACGAGCCCCACCAGGATGAAAAGAAGCCAGGTTTCAAAGGACATTTGTCTGGACCTATCGCTCGCCCATGGATGTGCGGAAGCGGTTGACGCTTTCGGCAAAGCCGTAAATCAGGGCATCTGCCGTAAAGCCATGCCCGATCGACATCTCCCGGATAAAGGGGGCCCGTCTGACCAAGGCCGGAATGTTGTCGACGGTCAGGTCGTGACCGGCATGGACGCCCAGCCCCAGCGATTTGGCCGTGTCCGCTGTCTCGCCGATCCTTGCCAACTCCTTCGCTGCGCGATCAGGAGCGCCGTAGCAGGCGCCATAGGGGCCGGTGTAGATCTCGATGCGTTCAGCCCCGATCCGGGCTGCCTGTCTGGCAGCCTCCGGATCCGGGTCACAAAACAGGGCCACGGAAACGGCCCAATCCTTCGCCTGCGCAATCGCGTCCTGAAGCTCTGATGTATCAGCGTCGAATTGCCAGCCGTGATCCGACGTGCTCTGGCCCGGGTCATCGGGGACGAACAGAACCTGATCGGGGCGGGCTTCCTCGACCAGCTTCATGAACTCAGGCGATGGATAGCCTTCGAGGCACAATTCCTTGTTCGGGAAACGGTCTTCCATCAACTCGGCCAGATCGAACACATCCGATGTGCGAATGTGGCGCTGATCCGGCCGCGGGTGGATCGTGATGCCCTTGGCTCCCGCCTCCATGGCAATTGCAGCCATTCCTGTCACACTTGGCCAGGGCAGGTCACGGCGATTGCGTAAAACGGCGATGGCATTGACATTGACGGACAGGCGCGAAACAGCAGTCATGGGTATTCGGTTTCTGGGCTGATGTTGAACGAAGCGCGATTTGCCGCGCGAGGCCCGAAGGAATTTGACCCAAATGGCGTTGAAGTCAAACGGGAAATTGTCCGTAGGAACAATCCTGTTCCGATTGGGCGGCGATCTGCCTTCTCAAATCACGACCTGGGCGCCGATCTCCACGACCCGCCCGGCGGGCAGGTGAAAGAAGGCGGTGGTGTCGTCCCCGTTTTTGGCCAGCGCAATGAACAGACGTTTTTGCCACAATGGCAACCGGTCCCCGCGCCGCGCCCGCAGCGACCGGCGGGACACAAAGAATGACGTCGACATCATGTCGAACACCAGCCCTTGCCGTTTCGCCGAGGCAAGGGCCTTGGGAACATCCGGGTCTTCCATATAGCCGAAGTTCAGGGTCAGCCTTGTGAAGGTGTCGTCAATCGGGTCAATGATCACCCGGTCGTCCCGATCGACGCGCGGACGCGGCAGTGTCTTCACCATAAGGACAAAGTTCCGCTCGTGCAGGACCTTGTAATGTTTGAGACTATGCATCAGGGAGGTCGGCGCGTTTTCATAGTCGCCGGTCAGAAAAATGGCCGTTCCCGGCACGGTCTGGGGCGGGGATTTCTTGAGGGACCGTATCACCGTCTCAAGCGGCAGTTCCGCCCTGCCGGTCTTGTCTTTTGTCAGCGTGCGCCCGCGGGTCCATGTCCACATGACCAGCAAGACAAAGGAGGCGATCAGCAGGGACACCCAGCCGCCGTCGCGCACCTTCATTGCATTGGCGGTCAGGAATGTCAGGTCGACAAGCAAAAGCGGTCCGATGACGGCGGCGACGGCAAGACCCGACCACATCCATTTTCCGCGCATCACCACCGACAGCAGCACCGTCGTCACGACCATCTCACCGGTCACGGACAAGCCGTAGGCGGCGGCGATGGCCTCTGACGAGCCGAACCCGACGACCAGCAGCAGGACGCCAGCCATGACCAGCCAGTTGACCTGCGGGACATAGATCTGCCCCGGTTGGCTGACCGAGGTATGAAACCAGGTAAAGCGTGGCAGCAAATGCAGCTGGATTGCCTGCCGGGTGAGCGAGAAGGCCCCGGATATCACCGCCTGGCTGGCAATCACCGTGGCCACGGTGGCCAGCAACACCATTGGCAGGCGCAATTCCGCACGAACCATCTCGAAAATCGGCTGGGTGACCTGATCGCCGGAACCGAGCAAAAAGGCGCCCTGACCAAAGTAGTTCAGCACGAGGCAGGGGAAGACCAAGCCGAACCAGGCCAGCAGGATCGGCTTTCTGCCGAAATGCCCGAGATCGACGTAAAGCGCTTCGGCACCGGTGACTGCCAGGAAGGCAAGACCGATCATCGGCAGGGCGATCTCCCAGTGGCGTACCATGAATGCACCCGCTTCCAGCGGATTGAGTCCCCGCAAGACCGTCGGGTCGTCTGCCAGATGAGTGATCCCTGTCACACCGAGAACGGCGAACCAGAGCAACATGAAGGGGCCGAATATGATCGACACACGCCCGGTTCCGAAGCGTTGGACCGCGAACAGGGACACCAGAATCACAATCGTGATCGGCACGATATATTCGGCAATGCCGGGAGCCGAGACCTCCAGACCCTCGACGGCCGACAATACGGATATGGCCGGAGTGATGACGGCATCACCGAAAAACAGCGAAGCGCCGATCATGCCGATCACCATGCACAAGCCCGGGCGTTTGCGGGCGGCCGAGCGTGCAAGGGTCATGATGGACAGCGTGCCGCCTTCGCCATTGTTGTCGGCCCGCAGCACGATCAGTGCATATTTGATGGCGACCACAAGGGTCAGCGCCCAGAACACCATGGACAGGGCGCCAATGATATCGGCCGGACTGGGTGCGGCATCCCCTGACGTGATCTTGATTGCTTCGCGAAGTGCATAGATCGGGCTGGTGCCGATATCGCCGTAGACAATCCCGAGGGCGCTGATCGACAGCCAGAAGGTGGCGGGTTTTCCCGCTTCGTCTGTCTGGTCGTGTGTTCCGGACCTTGCCAGAACCGAACCTCCCCCCATGAGACTGTCTCCGCGTCGGCCGGATCAGCTTAAGCATATGGATTGGCGGTGCAACCCTTTGCCGGTCAGATATCTTCTTTCGGCTGGTACACGAGCCGGCCTCTGGACGGAAACGCCCGGTGCGCCGCAGAAATTGCCAGATCCGGCTGTTAGTGGCGTGAAAGACCCTGGATTAAAAAAATCCCCGGAATTCCGGGGATTTTAATCGGTAGCTGTGGGCTTACACCCGGTTCAGCAGTCTTGCGCGGATGGTGTTGGGGAGCGCGCGGATCTCTTCCAGAATCCGGACCGGGTCCTCGACCCGCGTGTCAACATCCATCACAACATAGCCGATCTCCTGATAGGACTGGAGATACTGGGAACAGATGTTCAACTCGTTGCGTGTAAACAGATCGTTCAGGGTCCGCATGGCACCTGGGGCGTTGTGGTGCACCTGGATGAAGCGGGTGACTTCCGTGCCTTTGGGCAATTGAACCTGAGGAAAGGACACGGCGCCGATCGTGGAGCCGACATCGGAATATTCGACCAGACGTTTCGAGACTTCCTCGCCGATCCGGGCCTGTGCTTCTTCCGTCGACCCGCCCACATGCGGGGTCAGGATCACATTGTCGAGACCGCGCAAGGGAGAGACGAACTCGTCCTTGTTCGATTTCGGCTCGACGGGGAAGACGTCGATCGCGGCACCGGCCAGATGCCCGTCCTTGAGGGCGGCGGCAAGCGCGTCGATATCGATGACCTTGCCGCGGGCGTTGTTGATCAGGAACGCGCCCGGCTTCATTGCCCGGATCTGTTCTTCCTTGAACATGTTGCGGGTTTCGGGCGTGTCGGGCACATGCAGCGAGACGACATCGGAGGCCTTGAGCAGGGCATCGAGGCTTTCCGCCGGCTTGACGTTGCCGTGCTGCAACTTGTCGATCAGGTCGTAATAGATGACCTGCAGGCCCATGGCCTCCGCCAGATTGGAAAGTTGCGTGCCGATATTGCCGTAGCCGACAATTCCGAGGGTCTTGCCGCGAACCTCGTGCGAACCGGCGGCGGTCTTCATCCACCGGCCGTCATGGGCGGCTGTTGATTTCGGGAAGATGCCGCGGAACAGCATGACGATTTCCGCAATCGTGAGTTCCGCAACCGAGCGTGTGTTGGAAAACGGGGCGTTGAAGACGGGAATGCCGCGCGTCAGGGCGGCATCGAGGTCGACCTGGTTTGTGCCGACGGAAAAGCATCCGATGGCGACAAGCGACTTGGCAGCCTTGAGAACGTCCTCGGTGACCTGGGTCCGGGAGCGGATGCCGAGGATCTGAACGTCTTGCAGTTTCTCGATCAGGGCATCCTTTTCAAGAGCATGCGAGAGAACTTCGACGTTGGAATACCCGTTTTTGTCGAGAATAGCCTTCGCGGTCGGCGAAATGCCTTCGAGGAGCAGCCAACGGATTTGGTTTTTCGGCCGGGACAGACCGTGCATCATGGCAAATGAGCCCTTTTTGGCGGGTTGATCCGGATCGCAAAGACATTGCGGTCGACGGATGGTGCGAAACACAAACACCGGCGTTCGCTACGGAAACGCCGGTGTCGTATACGCGCTGATCAGCGTCGCGTCCATAGCGGCGCGGCGAATAGAAAGTCCTCAGAGACCCTCCGGTCCCCGCTGGACTGCGGCGACGCCGGTCCGCGAGACTTCCACGAGTCCGAGCGGCTTCATGATCGAGATGAATTGCTCGATCTTGTTGGTCCGGCCGGTGATTTCGAACACGAAATGTTCGGTCGTGGCGTCGATCACCGTGGCGCGGAAGGCGTCGCCGAGACGAAGCGCTTCGAGGCGCTTTTCACCGGTGCCGGCAACCTTGACCAGCGCCAGCTCCCGCTCCAGCGGCTTGTCCTGCTTTGCGCGCTTGGCCCGGACGGTGAGATCGGTGACCCGGTGCACCGGCACCAGCCGGTCGAGCTGATGGCGGATCTGCTCGATGATCATCGGCGTGCCGGTGGTCACGATGGTGATCCGCGAGAGCTGCTGTTCGTGTTCGGTTTCCGACACCGTCAGGCTGTCGATGTTGTAGCCCCGGCCGGAAAACAGGCCGATGACACGCGCGAGCACACCCGGCTCGTTGTCGACCAGCACGGACAGGGTATGGGTCTCGGTTTCGTCGCTGACCTCGGCCAGAAAATAGGCGGACGGCGCGGACAGGTTTTGTGCGTTCATTTTCTTCTACCCCTCAAGCCTTAAACGAGTGCCTTGCCGGCGGAGCCGATGGCGTTGGCAACCGCCTCGTCATTGGCTTCGTCGGGCAGGAGCATTTCGTTGTGAGCCTTGCCGGACGGGATCATCGGGAAACAGTTGGCGAGATTGGCCACGCGGCAGTCGAACAGGACCGGCTTGTCGACGGCGATCATTTCCTCGATCGCACCATCAAGATCCGCCGGCTTGTCGACGCGGTACCCGACGCCGCCATAAGCCTCCGCCAGCTTGACGAAGTCCGGCAGGCTTTCGGTATAGGAATGGGACAGGCGGTTGCCGTGCAGCAGCTGCTGCCACTGGCGGACCATGCCCATATACTGGTTGTTCAGAATGAAGATCTTGATCGGCAGGCCGAACTGAACGGCCGTCGACATTTCCTGGATGTTCATCAGGATCGAGGCGTCGCCGGCAATGTCGATGCACAGCGCATCCCGGTGGGCCACCTGAGCGCCAAGGGCCGCGGGCAAGCCGTAGCCCATGGTGCCGAGACCGCCCGATGTCAGCCAGCGGTTCGGCTCCTCGAAGCCGTAGAATTG
This sequence comes from Roseibium sp. RKSG952, assembly GCF_009711355.1. Lineage (NCBI taxonomy): Bacteria > Pseudomonadati > Pseudomonadota > Alphaproteobacteria > Hyphomicrobiales > Stappiaceae > Roseibium > Roseibium sp. RKSG952. The sequence goes on from NZ_SMMF01000823.1 coordinate 8,830, forward strand.
CGCGGCCCACATCTGGTGCTGTCCGACCTCGGTCGAGATGAAGGTTTTCCTGTCCTTGGTCAGCTCGTACAGCCGCTGGATCGCGTATTGCGGCATGATGACGTCTTCGTTCGGGCGGTAGGCGAGAGAGTTGCGCGCACGCCAGCCATCGATCTCGCTCCACCAGTCCTTGAGGGCCGCCGTGTCCGCTGACAGGGACGAGGACCGCCAGATCCGGACCAGATCCTCAAGCACATGACCGACATCGCCGATGATCGGCAGATCCACCTTGACGGTCTTGTTGACAGAGGACGGGTCGATATCGATGTGGATCTTGACGGAGTTGGGCGAGAAGGCATCGATCCGCCCGGTGATGCGGTCGTCGAAACGCGCGCCGACACAGATCATCAGGTCGCAATCATGCATCGCCATATTGGCTTCGTACGTGCCGTGCATGCCGAGCATGCCGAGCCAGTTGTCGCCGGAGGCGGGATAAGCCCCCAGCCCCATCAGGGTCGATGTGATCGGGAAATTCGTCAGGCCGACCAGCTCGCGCAGCAACTGCCCGGCTTCCGGTCCGGAATTGATCACGCCGCCGCCGGTGTAAAGGATCGGTTTCTTCGCCTTGGCCATCATCTCGGCGGCCATGCGGATCGCCTGGGCATCGCCCTTGATCTGGGGGCGGTAGCTCTTGTGGGTGTTGGCCGGATTGGCGGTTGGCCCCTGATAGGTGCCGGTCGCGAACTGAACGTCCTTCGGGATGTCGACGACAACCGGTCCGGGGCGGCCGGACATGGCCACGTAAAACGCTTCGTGCAGGACGCGCGGCAGATCGTCCACGTTGCGGACCAGCCAGTTGTGCTTGGTGCAGGGACGGGTGATGCCGACCGTGTCGCATTCCTGGAAGGCATCGTTGCCGATCAGGTGGGTCGGAACCTGCCCCGTGATGCAGACCAGCGGAATCGAATCCAGCATGGCATCGGTCAGGGCGGTGACCATGTTGGTCGCGCCCGGTCCGGATGTGACCAGAACGACGCCCGGTTTGCCGGTGGAGCGGGCGTAGCCTTCCGCTGCATGACCCGCACCCTGCTCATGGCGCACGAGAATGTGCTCAAGGCCATCCTGCTGGATGATCTCGTCATAGATGGGAAGCACGGCGCCACCGGGATAGCCGAATATCGTGTCAACTCCCTGGTCCTTCAGCGCCTGGATCACCATTTCGGCGCCGGTCATTTCCCGTGTCATTCTTGTCTTCCTCGCATTGGGCCGCTTTGCCTTTTGTCGGGCAAGTCCGGCCTTTTGGCTCTTTTGCAATCCCGTTTTGCATTGATCTCTGGCTGGGGGCGGGACATTGCGCAAGGTGTATCCGGTGATATCGGAGGGTTGAGGCATAAAAAAAGGCCCCACCGGGACCTGAATGCGCGCCAACCTGTTCCGAACGGCATCAATCCGTTCCGGCGGCGCGCTTTCCTACTACTACTAGAAGGAGGGACGTCATCAAGTCTCTCATTTCCTCAAACCATCCATCAATGCCCGGGCGCTGAAGGCCCGGATCACGACCCGGTGATCCCGTTTCATGATGCGCCGCAACCTAATCATGCGTGCTGGAAGGGTCAAGTGCAAATTTCGATTATTGCGCAGATGTAAGGCCGGGTTTTGAAAAGTTGCCGAATTGATGCCCGTTTTTTTCGGAGATTTTCATGCGGGCTGGCCGGTAAATCGGAAGGGTTGCAATCCTTGGGCGATAAACCGTTTTCCGGGGTGTGCGGGCGTTCTCGCAATTTTGGTTTGGTCAGCGCATGTGAATCATGCAAAAACTCTAAGTCAGATATTGCGAGTTGTCATACTCTTCACTGAAGTTATTGAGTTTCGGTGTTCGAGTTTCGCTTATTTGGGAGGAAGGCGTGCGCGAAGTGTTCAGTTTGTACCTCATTCGGCCGACGCGTTACGATGAGGAAGGCTATCCGGTTCACTGGATAAGGACCACAATTCCTGCCAACTCTTTGGCCTGTCTCTACGGGATCGCCGAGGATTGCCGCGACCGGCGGGTTCTGGGCGAAAATGTCGATTTGCGCATCCACAGTTTCGATGAAGGCAACACGCGTATCGTCCCGGCCGACCTCATCCGGAGAATTCGTGCTGACGGCGGACGGTCGCTTGTGTGTTTTGTCGGTGTCCAGACCAACCAGTTCCCCCGGGCGATGGATCTGGCCCGTCCGCTTCGTGCCGCGGGCATCGCGGTTTGCATGGGCGGTTTTCATGTCACCGGCTGCATGGCGATGCTGGACGAGATGCCCGGGGAGATGGTCGAGGCACGCGATCTCGGGATCAGCATGTTTTTGGGCGAGGCCGAGGGAGGGCGGTTCGATCCTGTCTTGCGCGACGCCTATGCGGGAGACCTCAAGGACGTCTATGACTTTGTAAAGGACTTGCCTCAGCTTCCGGGGCAACCGATCCCGCGTGTGGACAGGACTGTCATCGAAAATTCGACCATGGGCTACAGCAGCTTCGATCTCGGGCGCGGCTGCCCGTTTGAATGCACCTTCTGCTGCATCATCAATGTCCAGGGACGCAGCAGCCGGTTCCGCGCGCCGGAGGATCTGGAGAAAATCATCCGGGAGAACAAGGCCAAGGGCATCACCAAGTTCTTCATCACTGATGACAATTTTGCACGCAACCGGAACTGGGAGGCGTTTCTCGACCGCCTGATCCATCTGCGTGAAAAGGAAGGCTTCGATTTTACCCTGATCATTCAGGTGGATACGCTGTGCCACAAGATCCCGAACTTCATCGAAAAATGCGTCCGTGCCGGTGTGGATCAGGTGTTTGTCGGTCTTGAAAACATCAACCCGGACAATCTGGCGGCTTCCAAAAAACGCCAGAACAAGATCACCGACTACCGCGAAATGTTCCTGGCCTGGAAGCGGCATCCGGTCGTGATCACCGCTGGCTATATCATCGGTTTTCCGAATGATACCCGCCAGTCGATCCTGGACGATATCGACATCCTGAAGCGGGAGCTGGCGGTCGACATTCTGTCCCTGTCGATCCTGACGCCGCTGCACGGGTCGATGGATCACAAGAACGCGGTCGCGCGGGGGGACAAGCTGGATCCGGACCTCAACAAATACGACCTGACCCACGCCGTGTTCGAGCATCCGAATTTTGGCCCCGGTGAGCTGGACGCTGTCTACCGCGAAGCCTGGGAGCGGTTTTACACGCGCGATCATTGCCTGACCGTGCTGAAACGGGCAGCAGCGCTCGGCAGCAACAAGAAGATGACCACGGCCAACCGCCTTCTGCTCTACGGCGAGGCCGCGCGGCTTTACAATGTCTATTCACTTGATGGCGGGTTCTTCCGGCTGAAATACCGCAAGGACCGCCGGGCCGGGTACAAGCGCGAGAACTTTCTCTGGTTCCACCTGAAATACTGGCCGCGGTCTTTTGCCATCGGAGCCTGGCTGTGGTTCCGGCGCGGGCAATATGAACGCCTGACCCGGCGCATGTGGAAGGATGCAGCCCGGTTCGATTACACGGATGCGGCCATCAGCCATGCCGGCGAGGACGAATATACCGAGCTGGAGCTGTTCACCAAGACCCGCGGCGGGGTCGAGGCCGTGCACAAGGCGAAAAAGATCAAGTCGCTGACCGAAAGCGCCAAGAAGCGCAAGCCATTGCCTGCGACAGCATGAGCGGGAAACCCTTGGGGGAACCGGTTTTGCAAACGGGCTTTGGATAATGCTAAAAAAATGTCATAAAGGGGATTGCTCCGGCCGGAAAGGCGGCTTATATCACCGCCATCCGACGCGGCGCTCAACGCGCATCGCAGTCAGACGGGTGTATAGCTCAGTTGGTAGAGCATCTGACTCTTAATCAGACGGTCCCGGGTTCGAATCCCTGTGCACCCACCATTCCAAAGCCTTTGAAATTAACCAATATTTCGCGATTTTCACGCGACTTTCAAACGTGAACGAACCGTGAACGTGCGACTTTGTGCGACTTTTTAAAAGTCGCACGGCGATGTTCTGTTCCTGTTCTGTCCATGTGTGGCCGGGGAAGCATGCCCGGCTTGCAAGAGGCCGGGACTGGCCATCCGGCGGAAACGCGCGCCACTCGCCGCAGGAAAATCCCAACGTAACCTGCTCTGTTTTTGGGCGGACCTTGGGGCAGATTCCGCGTGTCCGTCCGGTAAACCCGGCCTTTTT
>NZ_SMMF01000869.1:0-21387 GCF_009711355.1 Roseibium sp. RKSG952
GTTGATCCAGAAGATCCAGCGCCAGGAAACGTATTCGGTCAAGGCCCCCCCCAGAAGGGGTCCGGCCGCCAGCAGCACTGATCCGATCGATCCGCCCAGTCCCAGAGCCGTCCCTCGAAGCCCGGGCGGAAACGAAATGGTAATCATCGCAACAAACAACGGGAAGATGATCGCGGCGCCCAGTCCCTGACAGGCACGGGCTGCAATCAACATGGTGCCGGATTGCGCAAAACCGCCAATGATCGAGAAACTGCCAAAAACCGCCAACCCGATCAGAAACATCTTCAGGATCCCGAACTGATCCGCGAGCTTTCCGCCGACAGCCACGAAACAGGCAAAGGACAGCAGGTAGGCATTGACCACCCAATGTGCCTGCGTGGACGTCAAACCGAGATCCGCCTGAATGGTCGGCAAGGCGACACCGACCACGGTCTCGTCCAGCAGGATCAATCCCAGGACACCGCTGACCGCTCCCAATAGCCACCAGGGCCGGTTCTTTTCAGAGATCATGCCACCGTCTTTCCGAGGACCACAAGGATTGGGGAATCGGGAGAAAATCCGAAAACCTTCACGTGATCATATGTTCCGTGACCTGTTCCGCAACAGGGGTGTCAGCTTTCTAGTTCTTGCCGGAACCGCCAGATCCCGGGGGCATGGGTGAAGGTGTCCGGAAACCATACAGACAGAACAGGTAAACAAGGACGGTCAATCCTGCTGTAATCGCAAACACAGAGGGATAATCACCGCTTCCCGACAGCGCAGCGCTGGAGACCGCAATGCTGACGGTGCCGCCGATCGACTGGGCCGTCATGGAAATGCTGCCCCCCATGCCATGTTTTTGCTCGGGAAGGGCCTCCATGACCACGACCTGGGCCGGGAGGAACATCGTCGGAAATGCAAAACCGCCGATGAACAGACCGGCGGTGAGGATGTAGATGTTGTTCCAAAAAACAGCTGCCGTAATCACGAGCATGCAGACAAACAGAATGCCGAGCCCCAGATAGATCAGCCGCGCGGGCGGAATGCGATCCGCCAGATATCCGCTCAAAGGAGCTGCAAACGGTTCCGGAATTGCCGAAACCATGATCAGGACACCCGCCCAGAACGCATCGAGACCCAACTCCTGCTGGGCATAAAGCGCCGCAAACACAATAATCGGCATCTTTGCGTAGGAGCCGGCAATCATCACAAGATTACTGGCCGCAAATTGCGTTTTCGTGAAAAGCTCGACTTCAATCAACGGGTCGGTCTTGTGTCTTTCGACAAGTACAAAACCGATCAGGAGAATGGCCCCCGACAGAAAAAGCAGCAGGATGGCCGGAGTGTCCCATCCCCATCTGTCCGCCTCCATCAACGCGAACACAACGCAAAACATGCCGGAGGCCAACAGCAGCAAACCGGTCCAGTCAATCGGCGCAGGCGGCGGACGCTCGGCATCACGCCAGGCCGCGATCGTGAACACCGCAATGGCAATCGCAATGGGCGGCGTCACCCAAAAAATCCAGCGCCAGGACAGAAACTCGGTCAGGACACCGCCAATGAAAGGCGCGGCCGTCATGAAAACGGTCGCAATCACAGCGCCCAATCCCAGAGCCATTCCCCGCTGGTTTTTAGGAAACGTGACGGTGGTCATGGCGACCGATAGCGGAAACAGTATCGCGCCCCCGATCCCCTGAACGGCCCGGGCCGCAATCAGCAGGAAACCATTTCCGGCAAATCCGGCAATAACCGACGCTGCGGCGAAAACAGCAAGACCAAACAGGAAAACCTTCAACAATCCGATCTGGTCCGCGATTTTGCCGCACACGGCAACGAAACAGGCAAAGGACAGAAGATAGGCGTTGACCACCCAGTGTCCGGAGGTCTCCGACAGCCCGAGTTCGGATTGAATGGTCTCCAGTGCCACCCCGACCACAGGGCCGTCAAACAACACCAGCCCGATCGCCGTGCTAACCGGCCAAAGCAACCACCACCGGCGATTTTTTTCGGTTATGAGCCGCATCAAGGTTCCCGGGCTGCCTGAGTATGCTGCCTGCGTAGATGGTCTTCGGCAGATATATGGATTGACACGATAGTTGCGCGTCACAGGTGCCTGGAGCAAGGACAATTGCAGTCTGACACACTCGACCGCGTGACTTCCCGCCCGGATTGGCTCATTTTTCAAGTGTTGTTGGTGCAGAATAGGGTCACAAACGCCATGCCTTTTCCTGTTGTACCGCGCTCCAAGTGCCGTTCTTGCGGTTCCGCGCTGTTTGCAGCACTCCTCGTCCCGCTTGTTTTTGTCAGCCCCGTGACGGCTCAACAAACCGAGCCGGCGGACAAGCGCCAGATCCGGGCCGATGTCTGGGCCGACAACTGGTTCAAGCTTCATGCCAACGGACGGCTCGTGCTTGAAGACCGGGTCCCGATCACGACCGAACGGTCCTTCAATGTGGAATGGGGAACCTTTGAAGCCTCCGCGCCGGTGACGCTGGCACTGGAGCTGCGCGATTTCATGGAAAATGAAACCGGACTTGAATATATCGGTTCGCGCCGCCAGCAGCTGGGCGATGGCGGGGCCATTGCGCAATTCAAGGACGCGGCAACAGGTGAGCTGATTGCGGTGACCAGCGAGGAGTGGCGCTGCAAGGTGGTCCAGAGGGCGCCGCTGGATGAAGCCTGCGAGTTTGAAAGCAGCCCCGAAGTTGATCAGGGCGCGTGCCGGCAGGAGACGGCGCAGGTCCCCGAAGGCTGGAACCAACCCGGTTTCGATGACAGCGCCTGGCCGGTGGCCACGCTTTATTCATCCTCGGATGTGCAGCCCAAACGTGGATACCATCAGGTCGAGTGGGATCCGTCTGCCAGTTTCATCTGGGGGCCGGATCTGAAAAAGGACAATATCGTGCTTTGCCGCCTGACAATCGGCGGCTGAATACAGGAAGGCCCGGCCCGCCCCCCTTTTGGGATAACAGACCGGGCCGGTTTTCCATGCATCCGACGTCAGGCGGCCGCCTTGTTCTTTTTGGCAAGACGGGCACGGATGCTGTCGACATCGGCGCGCGGCGTCGCGGCAAACAGCGTCTTGGTGTAGTCGTGCTGCGGGTTGTCGAAGACCTCGTCCCGCGTGCCGTATTCGACCACTTCACCGAAATACATCACCATCACCTTGTCGGCGATGTAGCGCACCACCGACAGGTCGTGGCTGATGAACACGTAAGTCAGCCCCATCTCTTCCTGCAGATCGGCCAGAAGATTGAGGATCTGTGCCTGAACCGACAGGTCGAGCGCCGAGACCGGCTCATCGAGCACCAGCAGTTTCGGCTTCATCATGATCGCCCGGGCAATCGCGATGCGCTGACGCTGACCACCGGAGAACATGTGCGGATAGCGGCCGTAATGTTCGGGCTGCAGACCGACCTTTTCCAGCATGCTCAGGGCCAGGTCGCGGCGCTCTGCAGCCGGCATGTCCGTGTTGAGCAGGAGCGGCTCTTCCAGCACGTGACCGATTTTCTGGCGCGGGTTGAGCGAACCATAAGGGTTCTGAAAGACGATCTGCACCTTCTGGCGCATGTCCTTCGAAATCCCTGTTCTGGAAATATCGATCGGCAGACCGTCCACCTCGATGGTCCCGGAGGTCTGGCCATCGATCATGGTCAGCATGCGGGCAAGCGTCGACTTGCCGCAGCCGCTTTCCCCAACCACCGCAAGCGTGGTGCCACGCTCGACATCGAAGCTGACGCCCTTGACCGCCGTCAGGCTGGTCGCCTTGCGGAACATGGACGCCTTGGTCTCGTAGACGCGATACAGATCGCGCACTTTCAAAATGGCATCATCGCTCATCTAGAAGCCTCCCGCCTTGGCGAAATCGCTGACCGTCGGCAGACGGTCACCGGTCGCGTTTTCCGGCAGCGCCGACAGCAGCGCCTTGGTGTAGGGGTTCTGCGGGTTCTCGAACAGGGAGAGCACGTCGGCCTCTTCCATCTTGCGGCCCTTGTACTGGACAATCACCCGGTCGGCGGTTTCAGCGACCACACCCATGTCATGGGTGATCATGATCAGGCCCATGCCGCTTTCCTGCTGCAGGTTGACCAGCAGATCCAGAATTTGCTTCTGGATGGTCACGTCGAGCGCGGTGGTCGGCTCGTCGGCAATCAGCAGCTTCGGACGGCAGGCAATTGCCATGGCGATCATCACGCGCTGGCACTGGCCGCCGGACATCTGGTGCGGGAACGCATCGACCCGTGATTCGGGGTCGGGCAGGCCGACCGAATGCATCAGCTCGATCACCCGGTCCTTGCGCTGGCGTGCATTCAGATCGGTGTGGATCTTGAGCGTTTCGGCCAGTTGAAACCCGACCGTGAAACACGGATTGAGGCTTGCAATCGGTTCCTGGAAGATCATCGAAATATCGCGGCCGATGACCTTGCGCCGTTCCTTGACCGACAATTTGCGAAGGTCCAGCCCCTCGAAGTCCATCTTGTCGGCCGTGATCGTCGCGGTATCCGGCAAGAGGCCCATGGTTGCGAGCATGGCGACCGATTTGCCCGAGCCGGACTCCCCGACGATGGCAACGACTTCTTCGGCATCGACGGTGTAGTCGACGCCGTCGAGCGCCCTGAACGGGCCGCTTGCGGTGTCGAACTCGACCCTCAGGTTTCTGATTTCAAGAAGCGGCATGGCTTAGCTCCTCTTCAGCTTGGGATCGAGCGCATCGCGCAGGCCGTCGCCGACCAGATTGATGGCAAGAACGGTGATCAGGATCGCAAGACCCGGGAAGGTCACCACCCACCATGCACGCAAAATGAATTCGCGCGCTTCGGCGAGCATGGTGCCCCATTCGGGTGTTGGCGGCTGCGCGCCCATGCCGAGAAAGCCGAGGGCGGCCGCATCCAGAATGGCGGTCGAGAAAGACAGCGTTGCCTGCACGATCAGCGGTGCCAGACAGTTCGGCAGGATCGTCTTGAACATCAGCCGGAAATGGCTTGCACCGGCGACCTTGGCGGCAACCACATAATCGCGCGAGCGCTCGGACAGCACCGCTGCCCGGGTCAGACGAACGAAATGCGGCTGCAACACGATCGCAATCGCGATCATCGCATTGATCAGGCCGGGGCCGAGAATGGCCACCAGCACAAGGGCGAGCAGCAGGGACGGGAACGCCAGAATAACGTCCATGACACGCATGATGAACGTGTCGACCGAGCCGCGCATGTAGCCGGCGATAACACCGATGACGATTCCGCCCGTCAGGGCAATGGTCACCACGATGACGCCGATGATCAGCGAGAACTGCGCGCCATAGATCAGCCGCGACAGGATATCGCGGCCAACCGCGTCGGTGCCGAGGAGAAACGCGGCCTTGCCGCCTTCTTCCCAGAACGGGGGAACCAGAAAGCTGTCGCGATACTGGAAGTCCGGATCATGCGGGGCAATCAGCGGCGCAAAAACGGCCGTGATCACAAGCGCCGTAAAGACGATCAGCCCAAGCACCGCGCCCTTGTTCTGGGAGAAATAATACCAGAACTCGAGCAGACGCTCCCGGGTGGCATTGCGGCTCTCCTGAGCCAGTTTTTCGATATCGGCCGTTTTGACCGGGGAATTCTTGTTCATATTCTCTCCCTCGGCGTCAATTGTGGCGGATGCGCGGATTGACCAGACCGTAAAGCACGTCGACGATCAGGTTCACGGTCATGACGATGGCCGCAATCAGCAACAGGCCGCCCTGCACCACGAAGTAGTCACGCCGCGAAATGCTGTCGACCAGCCACTTGCCGATCCCCGGCCACGAGAAGATGGTCTCCGTCAGGATGGCACCGGCCAGCAGGACACCGACCTGAAGACCGATGGTGGTGATCACCGGGATCAGCGCGTTGCGCAAGGCGTGCAGTCCGATCACCCGGCGGGCCGGCAGGCCCTTGGCCCGGGCAGTACGCACATAGTCCTCGCCGAGGACTTCCAGCATGGCAGACCGGGTCTGGCGTGCGATCACCGCAAGCGGAATGGTCGCGAGCACGACGGACGGCAGGATCAGGTGCTGGACTGCTGACAGGAAGGCGCCCTTTTGCCCCGACAACAGACTGTCGATCAGCATGAAGCCGGTGACCTGCGGGAAGAAGTACATCAGCGAAATCCGGCCGGACACCGGGGTCCATTGCAGGATGCCGGAGAAGAAGATGATCAGCAGCAGGCCCCACCAGAAGATCGGCATGGAATAGCCGACAAGCGCTGTGCCCATCACGGCCTGATCGGCGACCGAGCCGCGCTTGACAGCAGCGAAGATACCGGCCGGGATGCCGATCGCCACGGCGATGATGATCGCACACAGCGCCAACTCGGCGGTTGCGGGGAACAGGGTCAGAAATTCGTCGAGAACAGGCTTCTTCGAGACGAACGAGGTTCCGAGATCGCCCTGAAGCAAACCGGTCAGATAGTCCGTGTATTGCTGCCAGAGCGGCTTGTCGAAGCCCATCTGGGCCATCAGTTCCGCCCGGCGTTCCGGTGAAATACCGCGTTCTCCGGCGAGCAGTTCAAGAGGATCGCCAGGTATCAGGCGAATAAAGCCAAAGGCGACGACCGTGACACCCAGGAATGTCGGTATCAACAACCCCAGCCGGCCCAGGAAAAAGCGAAGCATGGTTTTCAGGATCCAGATGTAACTGGCCAGCGGAACCGCTCAGTCGTACTGGCAATTCCACCGGCCAAATTAACGATGTGCAATGACGTCTACATCAATGCACAATTTTGAGCAAACTTACTGTGCGACGTCGACGCCCTTGAACCAGTGGCCACCAAGCGGGTCCATCACGTACCCAGTCACCTTGGAAGACATCGGCATGAAGACGACCGAGTGTGCAATGGTTGCCCACGGGGCTTCTTCCTTGAACACCACCTGCGCTTCTTCATAAAGCTTGGTCCGCTCTGCCTTGTCGTTTGTCACCTTCGCCTTCTGGATCAGAGCTTCAAACTCTTCGTTACACCATTGGGCACGGTTGGAACCGCCAACACCGTCACAGCCAAGCAGAACCGCAAGGAAGTTGTCCGGATCGCCATTGTCGCCGGTCCAGCCGAGCAGAACGGCACCGTCACGCTCAACGTCCTTGGAGCGGGCCAGATACTCGCCCCATTCATAGGAGACGATTTCGACGTTCACGCCAATGTTGGCGAAGTCGGCCTGAATCACCTCTGCCATACGGCGGGCATTCGGGTTGTACGGACGCTGGACAGGCATTGCCCAGATCTTCATGGACAGGTCTTCAACACCGGCAGCTGCCAGCATTTCCTTGGCCAGTTCCGGATTGTAGTCGTCGTCTTCAACCGCGTTGTTGTAGGACCACATGGTCGGCGGGATCGGGTTCTTGGCCGCCTGACCGGAGCCCTGGAACACGGCGTCCAGAATGGCCTGCTTGTTGATCGCGTGGTTCAGCGCCTTGCGGACCTGACGGTTGTCGAACGGAGGCATCTTGGTGTTGTAGCCAAGGTAACCGACGTTCAGGCCCTGCTGTTCCATAAGGGTCAGGTTGGCGTCGTCGCGGATGTCGGCAATGTCGGCCGGGGCCGGATACGGCATCACGTGGCACTCGCCAGCCTTCAGCTTCTGAAGACGAACGGCAGCATCCGGAGTGATGGCGAAGATCAGGTTGTCGACCGGCTGCTTGCCGTCCCAGTAATCGGCAAAGCCCTGATAACGGATCACGGCATCCTTCTGGTAGCCCACGAAGGAGAACGGACCGGTGCCGACCGGCTGCTGGTTCAGCTGTTCCTTGGTGCCGGCCTTTTCAAGCTGTTCTGCGTATTCGGCGGACAGGATCGAGGCGAAGTCCATACCGAGGTTCGCGATCATCGGCGCTTCCGGGCGGTTCAGAACGAACTTGACCGTATAGTCGTCGACCTTGACGATTTCCTTGATCAGCTCCGGCATGGACATGCCGTTGAAATATTCCCAGGACGCACCGGCGGTGTACTGGTGCCAGGGATTGTCCTTGTTCAGCTGACGATCAAACGAGAAGATCACGTCGTCGGCATTGAAGTCGCGGGTCGGCGTGAAGAAGTCGGTCGAGTGGAACTTCACACCCTTGCGCAGGTTGAAGGTGTACTCCAGACCGTCCTCGGACACTTCCCAGCTTTCGGCCAGGCCCGGCTCGACTTCCGTGGTGCCAAGCTTGAACTCGACCAGGCGGTTGAAAACCTGCTTGGAGGACGCATCAAACGTGGTGCCGGAGGTGTAAAGAGCGGCATCAAAACCTTCCGGAGACCCTTCCGAGCAGTAGACCAGAGTCTTTGCCGACGCGCCTGTCGCCGCGATCACGGCAAGGCTGGCGCCGAGAAGGGATGCCTTCAGGGTGTTGCGGATTTTCATCAAACTGTTCTCCCCTTGATGAAGCTGCGGGGCCTCGCATCATTGTTAGTCGTGCGAAGAGTTGAGCCCACGCCAGCGCAAACTAAGGCTTGTTTTCGCCACAAAATCAACCGCCGAAAAATTTCTAATTTTGGCTCGGAAACGAAATATTTATACTCTGCTGGCGGCATTTTCACAGCGTCTGGCGACAAAACGCTGCTCAGATTAGAACATGCTTCCCAAAGGAAAGCGCACCGCATCAGGCGCGCTAACCCCTTGATATTATTATAATTGCGAATACTCGCAAGGATAGTTGATATCACGCGGAGGATCGGGTCCGGCGGACCGCATCCCGCCACCCGGCGAGCAAATGCTCGCGCATCGGGCCGTCCATGTCCGGTTCAAAACGCCGGTCCAGATGCCACTTTTCTGCAAATTCTTTCTGTCCCGGCCACACACCGGCCTTTGATCCGGCCAGCCACGCCGCTCCCAGCGCGGTGGTTTCGGCAACCCTCGGACGGTCAACCGGCGCGCCCAGAATGTCGGCTAGGAATTGCATGGTCCAGTCGGATGCGCTCATGCCGCCATCGACGCGCAGAACGGTGTCCCCGCCTGCCCCCCAGTCGTCCTGCATCGCATCGAGCAGGTCGCGGGTCTGGTAGCCGACGCTCTCTAGCGTCGCGCGGGCAAAATCAGCCGGACCGGTCGCACGGGTCAGTCCGAAAATTGCCCCGCGCGCATCCGCATCCCAATGCGGTGCACCGAGACCGACGAATGCGGGAACCAGATAGATCCCATTCTTCCGGTCTGCCTGCTCAGCCAGTTCCTGAGATTCCCCGGCGGACTTGATCAGCCCGAGGCCGTCACGCAGCCACTGCACCGCAGCCCCCGCCACAAAGATCGAGCCTTCCAGCGCGTAGGTTGTCTCTCCGTTGAGGCGGTAGGCAATGGTGGTCAATAGACGGTTGCGGGAAGGCACAGGCTTGGTGCCTGTATTGATCAATGCAAAACAGCCGGTGCCATAGGTCGACTTGACCATACCCGGCTCGAAACAGGCCTGGCCAAGGGTCGCTGCCTGCTGGTCGCCGGCAACGCCTAGGATCGGCAAGGGCTTTCCGAAAAGATCGGCCCGGGTCATGCCGAAATCGTCGGCGCAGTCCTTGACCTCCGGCAAGAGGCTCATCGGAATGTTGAGGAGCCCGCACAGCTCCTCGTCCCAGCTGTTCTCATGAATGTTGAAAATCAGGCTGCGGGACGCGTTGGTTGCGTCGGTGACATGCGATTGGCCGCCGGTCAGGTTCCAGATCAGCCAGCTGTCAACGGTTCCGAAGGCCAGTTCGCCGCGCTCGGCACGTTCGCGCACGCCGTCCACATTGTCGAGGATCCAGGCGATCTTGGTGCCGGAAAAATACGGATCGACCAGAAGACCGGTCTTCTCCGTAAAGACCGCCGCATGCCCGTCGGCACGCAGCTTGTTGCAGAAGTCCGACGTGCGCCGGTCCTGCCACACGATGGCATTGTATACCGCCTTGCCCGTTTTCCGGTCCCAGATCAGCGTCGTTTCGCGCTGATTTGTAATCCCGATGGCGGCCACGCCGTCGATCCCCACATGGGCGCGTTCCAGCGCTTCCCGGCAAACCGATGCGGTGGTCGACCAGATATCCTCCGGGTCATGCTCGACCCAGCCGGACTTCGGAAAATGCTGCGGGAATTCACGCTGCCCGACACTGATTGGCTGAAAATCAGCTCCAAACAAGATGGCACGACTGGATGTCGTCCCCTGATCGATCGCCAAAATGGCACCGGCCATGGCAAATCCCCCCAAGAAATAGGTTCGTGTTCTTTATAGGCTCGACAGAATTGTCAGCGGTTCTTTATGCAGCCGCACCGGCCTTTTGGGCAAGATACCCCGACAGAAAGCTTTCGAGCCTGACCACATCGGCCTTGTCCAGCCGGAGGCCAAGCTTCGACCGCCGCCAGATGATGTCATCCGCAGCGCGGGCCCATTCGCGGTCTGCAAGCCACTTGACCTCGCTTTCGTAAAGATCGGCGCCGAAATGGGTGCCAAGCTCTTCAAGGCTCCCGGCGTCGTCAAGAATGGTTTTCGCGTCGCGGCCGTAAGCATGCATCAACCGCTTTGCAAAACGCTCATTCAGGAACGGATAGGCCTGACGCAGGCCGGCGACTTCCTTGTCGAAATCAAGCACGGGGAAATCGCCGCCCGGCAGAGGCGCATAAGCGGTCCAGACACCGCGCTTGAACGGCAGGAACGGCTCGATTTTCTGAAGAGCGTGTTCGGCAAGCTTACGGTAGGTCGTGATCTTTCCGCCGAAGACCGACAACAAGGCCGGCCGGCCCTCGCCGCCTTCCAGCTCCAGCACATAATCACGTGTTGCCGCCTTGGCTTCCGTCGCCCCGTCATCATAGAGCGGACGAACGCCGGAATAGGTATGGACGACATCATCCTTGCGAACCGGCTTCTCGAAATATTCACTCACCGCCTTGCAGAGGTAATCGACTTCTTCCGGCGAAATCGCGACCTCGCCCGGGTCGGCCTGATAATCGACGTCAGTCGTCCCGATCAGCGTGAAGTCTGTCTCATAGGGAATGGCGAAGATAATCCGCCCGTCGCCGTTCTGGAAAATGAAACAGCGGTCATGCTCATAGAGCTTCGGAACAATGATGTGACTGCCCTTGACGAGACGCACTGCAGAGGTCTGGTTCGAGCCGACAACTCCCGACAGCATTTCCGCCACCCAGGGGCCTGCTGCATTCACCAGCACGGATGCGGTGACCGTGCGCTCCTCGCCGGTGGCAAGGTCCTTCAACACCACGGACCAGAGCTTGCCGTCGCGCCGGGCGCTGATGCACTTGGTCCGGGTCAGGATGTCCGCACCCCGGTCGGCGGCATCGCGCGCATTCAGAACCACGAGCCGGGCATCTTCAACCCAGCAGTCCGAATATTCGAAGCCCTTCTTGTAAAGCGCCTTAAGACCATCGGAAAACGGTGCCCGGTCGAGCTTGACGGTCTTGGTCGCCGGCAACAGCTTGCGGCCGCCCAGATGGTCATACATGAACAGGCCGAGGCGCAGCATCCAGGACGGCCGCAGGTCCTTGTGGTGAGGCAAAATGAAACGCAGCGGCCAGACGATATGCGGGGCCGCGCGCCACAACACTTCACGCTCTTTCAGCGCTTTGCGCACAAGGTCGAACTCGTAGTATTCCAGATACCGCAAGCCGCCGTGAATCAGCTTCGTTGACGCCGAGGACGTCGCGCCCGCAAGGTCTCCCATCTCGGCCAGAAGGACACTGGCACCGCGGCCCACGGCATCTCTGGCAATGCCGGTTCCGTTGATTCCGCCGCCGATGACCACGAGATCGTAGTCTGGTGCCATGTTCGCCTCCGCTATAGCCGCATACGCGTATTATTGTTGGAAACGAAAATAAAACGAAACTCTCCGAAATTCAATCAAACAAAAAACGCGCATCCACTTTTCGCAGACGCGCGCCAGGAAGTTTCAGGATTTGAAGACGTTAGAGCGGGACAAACCGCTCTCATCGCTCTCCTTCAGGCGGGGCATCGTCCTCCAGCCGGGCAGGCGCAGGTGCATTTCCGGTCTGGTCTGCCGTTTTCGCTTTCAGGTCTTCAGCCGCAGAAGGTGCTGCCACGTGATATGTCACCTGCGGGAACGGAATGTCGATATCCTGTTCGTCAAAGACATCCTTGACGAACTCGTTATAGGCACGCCCGGTGGCCCATTGGTTCCCGGGTGTGGTCTTGATCCGGGCGCGGATATTGATCGAACTGTCAGCGAATTCGGTCACGCCGTGCATCTCGAGGCCGCCAATGATTTCACGCTTGAAATCCGTCTCGCTCAGCCGGCGGAAAGCCTCCTCCATCGCGGCCTTGGCCTTGCGGATATCCGTGTCATAGGAAACGCCGATCAAGGCGACATGATAGGAAAAGTCGCGCATGAAGTTGGAGACCATACTCACCGACGAGAAGGGAATGAAGTGCGTCGTCCCGCTCAGGTCACGCATCTTGACCGACCGGACCGTGAGCCGTTCCACGGTGCCGGTGATCCCGCCAACGGTGACCACGTCACCTTCGTTGATGGCGTTTTCGATCTGGATAAAGGCACCTGTGATGATGTCCTTGACCAGCGTCTGCGCACCAAAGGAGATGGCAAGACCCACCACACCGGCACCGGCAATCAGCGGTCCGATATTCACGCCGACTTCGGACAGGGCCAACAGGGCCGCCATGACAATGACCACGACAGTAAAGCCGTTCCGGAACAGCTGGAACAGGGTGCGCGCCCGTGACGTGACAATGTAGCCGTCCCTTTCGCGCAGGCGCAGGTCAACCCACGCCATCACCGCCAGCCAGAAAACGAAGGCCGCCAGCACGACCAGGGCTGCGGAGCTGTACCGGCCCAGGAATGCGGAGCCTTCCGCACTTTGCACCCAGGAGAGAAACCCGATCACGCCCCAAATATCGAGCAGGATCAAAACCGTCACAAGGAAAACGATCAACCGGAACAGCTTCAAGAACCGCGGCACGAACGCATTCAGACGGTTCTGAAGTGCCGGAAGGCTTTCTCGCCAATCGTTTGGCAGACGAATACCTCCGGATATCGCCCTGGCCACGACCAGAGACACCAGCATGCTGCCCATGACTGTCAGAATGGAAAGGCCGGTGGCCCGCATGACAATCGCAACGGCATCAAAGGGGCGGAACAGCCAGACCCCCAGCACGACCAGAACATAGGCATAGGCAACGAGGCTCCAAAGACCCGCGAGCCGCTTCAGTGTCCTGCGCGCCAGTTCGCTGGACAGGTTGGACGCATAGTCGCGGATGCCGGAACTGACCACCCGCTGATTGTGCCGGATCAGCGCCAGAACGAAGATCGCACCGACAAGGGCCACCAAAAAGCGGATGGTGTTGCCGACCAGAAAAGAAACCGAGATGTTCGCCGCCGGAACGGCCAGCATGATGCCGTATCCAAGCCAGAACACCACAAATCCCAGCCGCGACGTCCAGTACCGCGCAGGCTGATCCCCGAAAGGCAACAGCCTCAGCTCGGGACGGTCCGGCGCAAAGACAAAACGCAATCCCACTTTTACAAGACCGGTCACCATGAACGCATTCAGCGCCAGGCTCTCCATGGTCGTCACACCGCTGTCGAGCGGCCCGATTGCCAAGATTGCCACCGCATAGCCGCCAATCCAGCCAATTCCGACGGTCAAGGCGTCCGCAGCCGTGGTGACAAGCAAATAGGCTGCCCGGGTGAGCCAGCCGCCATGCCGGACCTGTGCATGAAAGCGTCTGTAGGTCGCCACCAGCGCCCACTGGCCAAGCTTGAACAAGGCCATTGCGGAAACAAGAACTGCGCCCATTTGCAAAAGCGCATCTCCAACCCGCGGCCAGTCGATTCTAATCGTTCCGTCAAGCAGCAACGTCGCCCCATTGAGGGAACGCTCTACCCGCTCCCAAAGCACCACGAGGTTGTCCGCAATGAGCTTGGTATATGCGCTCAGCTGAACCGCAAACGGCTGGGATGCTGCCTCACCCTCTTTGTCTTCAACCGCTTTGGACTGTTCACCTGAAGCCGTGGCTCCGGTTTCGGGGCTGGCGGCCGCAGGATTGTCGGCAGCCTCCCCGGTGTCCAAGGATTGCAATTGCTCGATCAATGCCGCGCGGCCCTTGGGGTCCTGCAAGAGATCGATAAGCGCTTTGCGCGCATCTTCGACCGAAACTCCGGAGCTGGCACCTTCAGGTCCCCCCGCTCCGTTTTGGGGGGCATCCGGCGTTTGCGCCGACGGAGTGGCAGTACCGGTTTGCTGCGCCTGCGCAGCGCATGAAAAAACAAGCAATAAGGAAAAACAGATTGCGCGGAAGAAGAGAACCATGAAATTCGCCAAGACCTTGTAGCAAGACCGCTGCGGGAACGAGCGGTCAAGCGCAGAGGGTAACCACATCAGCGGTCGAAACAAGAGCCTGCAACCGCAGAAGTGGCGTTCCCCAAAGGGAAAGTGTTATTGATGTCAATTTCCGGCGACAGCTTGCAGCCTGAGCCAACATCAAACTGTAAAAACCGGGACAAGAAACGTCTTCCCAAAGCGTAAACTTCCACGCTTGTTGTTTTATCGTAGGGATTGAAGACATTGTTTCTTTTTGGTAACGGAAAACTCACAATGCTGGACCACCCTTCATTTGTAAGGGGGAGTGATGCTTTCTTCATTGATAAATATGGCGATCAAAGAGGCGCCGGACTCCAAGGGCACCCTGATGCTCAGGGTCGCAGAGCTGTGCCTTGACGGTCTTGCGGACCGGTCGCAGGGCGAGAAACAGCTGTTTGCCGATGTCATTCTCACGCTCTACGCGCAGGCTGACGCTGAACAGCGGGCAGCACTCGCCCGGCAACTTGCCATGTATGCCGATATCCCGCCGCACCTTGCGAGACATATCGCCGAGGACACAATCAATATCGCAATGCCTGTCTTGCTTCAGAGCGAGGCACTGACCCCGGAAGACATGGCCGGTATCGCAGAAACTGCCAGCCCGGCGCATCTTCAGATTCTGGCGCACAGGCCCGACCTCAAGATGATCGCGTCGGATGTGATTGTCCGCCGCGGAGATCGGGAGACAAGATGTCTGATTACGGAAAACACCGACATCAGACTGTCCCGTCAGAGCCTCTTGTTGCTGGCGGAGGCAGCAGAGACCGACGAATTGTTGCGAGGGCCGCTGATCAATCGCGCCGATCTGACACCGGCTGTGTGCCAGCGCATGCTGACCTACGTTTCCGGGGAAACCCGGGCACAGTTGCTCAAGGCGCTGGAAAACGTCCTGCCTCCGGAGCAACGCAACCAGATCACGCGTCTCCGGCAGCTGCGCAAGGAGTTCGCGGGCAAACTGCGCGGATTGAACATCCGCCAATTGTGGCGTGAAGCAAAACATGCAGGCATCACGCTTGACGAACTCGTGATCCTGCTGCTTCAGGACAAACGCCTGGACGACGTCTGCCAGATATTGGCCCACGTTACCCGCAGGCCAACAAAAGAAATCCACACTGCAATTCTGGACGGGAGCGAGGATCAGGTCGTCGATATTGCGCTGAGCGCCGGTCTGGAACCGCAGACCTTGACGGTCCTGGCACAGGCCCGTTGCAAGGCACTCGCCCTTCCGGCGGCACAAGCAAAATCCTGGACCAAAGCCTATCTGGGACGTCTGGAAGCCCTGCGCCGGGCCCCTGACCAGAACACATCCGCCTTCGCACCGAAACGGCGTGGCAAACACTCAAAGGGGCGCGTGGTTCGCAACCAGACGCTCTAACCGACACGCACGCCGTTGATACGTCTTGCAAAATAGGCAGCCGCTGCGGTTGTGAGGGTTGCCGTCGCATAGAGCCACAATCCAGGCAAAGCGACTGCGCTTGCCAGACCGCTGGTCTTTGCGGCAAACAGCACCAATGCCACCAGCATGACATCCAGCATTGACCATTTGCTGACACTGGACAGCAGCGCCAGATGCCGGGCGGGCGCACCTGTTATGGCAGCCACGTGCGTGAGCACGATCTTCACGGCAGGCAGCAGAACCGAAAACAGCAGGATCACCACCGCCAGCACAGGTTCGCCGCCCTGCCACAGGTTTCGAATGATCTCCAGAAGAGACGGACGGTCTTCGAGGAAATAGAGCCGCTCGAAGCGCATCAACGGCAAGGTGATGCCGAGCGCAAAGGAAAACGTGGCGACGGGAAGCAGCAAGGCGACGAGCAAACGCATGCCGTCAGTCATAGCGCTGCTGCGGGACGCTGGCCAGATGCCATTGCGTGCACGAAAGAAAAGCGGCCGGCCAATAGCCAAACCGCACCGGCTGTCGCGGAGGAGAGGAAGCGCGGCCTAGCGGGCCTGTGCACGGCCCGCAATTTCATCAAGCTGATCCTGCTCGGCCATTTCCTGGGCGGACCGTTCGCGCAACAGGTCGCGCTCGGCGAGAAGCTCGAACTTTTTCAGTTCCTCGATTGCCTCGCTCAACTCGTCCCGGGCCTTCTCGTACTGACCGTTGAGTTCAAGCGCGGAGTTTCTCAAATTGTCCCGCCGGGTGGCCGCGGCCTTCGCGAAGGTCGGGTAGGCAAAATGGGACACATCCGTAATCCCGACCCGCTCCTGCTCGCTTGCAATCTGGTCGTCCAGCTCGTCGGCCATGCGGTTGAACTCGGCGATCATCGCCTCGATCTGCGCAAGTTGCCGCCGTTTATCATCTACCTGAAACCGCTTCAGGCGCATAAGACTGTCTCGGGTCTTCATGACTCAATACTCCCCTTACAGCGCCCAGTTTAGCCCCGAGTCATTTCCAAAAGGTTGGCAAGTTGGCGATACCCCTCGTCAAGCGGAGTTGCCTCGCCTTTTGCCTGGTTCAAAAAGGTTTCGATCGGTTCGAACCTGTCGATCGCCTCGTCCACCACCGGATCGGATCCCTTGCGATAGGCGCCGAGGCGAATGAGTTCCTCCATGTCCGAATAGGTCGACAACAGCTTGCGCGCCTGCCTCAAGACCGGCAGGTGTTCTTCCGGTACGCAACGCGGCATCGTCCGCGAAACCGACTTGAGCACATTGATGGCCGGATAGCGGCCGCGTTCCGCGATCCCGCGCTCCATGACGATGTGCCCGTCAAGAATACCGCGCACCGCATCGGACACCGGCTCGTTGTGATTGTCGCCTTCCACCAGAACCGTGAACAGGCCGGTGATCGAGCCCGCCCCCGCCTTTCCGGGCCCTGCCCGCTCCAGCAGCTTGGGCAATTCAGTAAACACGGTCGGCGTGTAGCCCTTCGAGGTTGGCGGTTCTCCAACCGACAATCCGATTTCCCGTTGCGCCATCGCAAACCGGGTCACCGAATCCATCATGCACAACACGTTCTCGCCCTGATCGCGAAAGTGCTCGGCAATCGTCATGGTAAGATAGGCTGCCTGCCGGCGCATCAGCACGCTTTCATCAGACGTGGCCACCACAACGACAGAGCGCTTGAGGCCTGCCTCGCCAAGATCGTCCTCGATAAACTCCTGAACCTCGCGGCCACGCTCTCCGATCAGGCCGATCACGGCGACACCGCACTGTGTGTTGCGCGCCAGCATGGACATCAGCACCGACTTGCCGACACCGGAGCCTGCAAAAATTCCCATCCGCTGCCCCTCGCAGCAGGTCACAAACGTGTTGAGCGCCCGTACTCCGAGGTCAAGCGGCGGGCCGACACGGACGCGCTCCGACGCCATTGGCGGTGCACTTCGCAATTTGCGAGGCACTCCGCCATTTTCAAGCTTGCCTTTACCATCCATTGGCTGGCCAAGTGCGTTGACCACCCTGCCGAGCCAAGAACCGGCCGGATGAACGACACTGTCCCGTGCCCGGATGATCGCCTTGCACCCCATGCGGACGCCTTCAAGACCCATGAACGGCATGCAAAGCGCCCGGCCTTCCCGGAACCCGACCACTTCTGCCGGGATTTTCGGATTGTCGTCTCCGGCTTCGATCTCGAGAACCGAGCCCACGCTCATCTCGTGGACCGGACCGGCAATCTCGACCAGGAGCCCCTGAACCGCCGCAACGCGGCCGTAGATTTCCTCCGGCAAGATCGAATCAATTTCGGCAAAAAGCGCCTTCACGGCCGATTCCTTTCTGGAGCCCGCGGGTTTGGTAACCGATCGTTTACGACTCTCATTAACATTAACCATAGGAATGCTGGCAAGCGAGGGCTTTTCAGGCATCCAATGGCACTGAAAAATCGAGTCTGTTAGGAATCGGCTACCGCCGTTTTCTAAAGCGATACCTCAAGTTTGGAAATCGGAGGATTTTTATTCCGATTCAAGAACTTGAGCTTTGTTAACAGATTCGTTTTATCCGCTGTTGCTGCTGGGAATCATATTTTGTTAACCATAAGTCTCTTAAGATTGAGTCGGGGTTATAATCAGTCCTTAGTAGCAGGCGCCGACACAGCCGTTGCGACGTGCCTAGGAAAGGCGACGAAAGGGGATTGGCATGCGTGTCTTGTTGATTGAGGATGACAGCGCGACTGCGCAGAGCATCGAGCTGATGCTGAAGTCCGAAAACTTCAATGTCTACACGACGGATCTTGGCGAGGAAGGCATCGACCTCGGAAAGCTCTACGACTACGACATCATCATGCTGGATCTGAATCTTCCGGACATGTCCGGGTACGAGGTACTTCGTACCTTGCGCGTGTCGAAGGTGAAAACCCCGATCCTGATCCTCTCGGGCAATGCCGGCATCGAGGACAAGGTGCGCGGCCTTGGTTTCGGCGCTGACGATTACATGACCAAGCCCTTCCACAAGGACGAGCTGGTCGCCCGCATCCACGCCATCGTGCGCCGCTCCAAGGGCCATGCCCAGTCGGTCATCGTCACCGGAAACCTCCGGGTCAATCTGGACACAAAGACCGTCGAGGTTGGCGGCCAGCGTGTGCACCTGACCGGCAAGGAATACCAGATGCTGGAGCTGCTCTCCCTGCGCAAGGGAACGACGCTCACCAAAGAGATGTTCCTCAACCATCTCTATGGCGGCATGGACGAGCCGGAACTGAAAATCATCGACGTCTTCATCTGCAAGCTGCGCAAGAAGCTTGCGGCAGCCGCCGAGGGCAACAATTACATCGAGACCGTCTGGGGCCGCGGCTACGTGCTGCGCGAGCCGGAAATCGAGCAAGCCGCCTGATCGAAGGGCCTCCGCGTCCGCATTCCACTTAGTCCGGTTTTCCTGAAGACCCTCGTGCCAGCGAGGGTTTTTTGTTGGCAGTCATTCCCCTTTCTTGACTCAAAAAACGGCCGGACAGGAGCCCGGCCGTTCTGGCTGATTTACGATCTACAAAATGCCTGACTACATCCGCAGCTGGTAACTCTCGGGCACATAGCGGTAGCCGCCGCCGTTTGCCTCGACGTAACCGACTGCCGGGAACGGCATGTGGTAGCCGACAAACGGCACCTTGTCGCTCGCCAGCATGTCAAGTACCTGCTTGCGAGTGGCCGCGGCCGCTTCCTTGTCCATGTCGAAGCGAACTTCCCACTCCGGCTTCGCCAGCGACCAGGCATAGTGATTGGCAAAATCGGCTGCGAGCAACAGCTGCTCGCCATTGTTTTCCAGCATGTAGAGCATGTGCCCCGGTGTGTGCCCGAAGGCCGGAACCGCGGTGATGCCCGGTGCGACGCTGTCACCACCGCCGATGAAGGTCATCTTGTCCGCAAGCGGCTTGACATTCTTGGCCATGAGTTTGGTCACGCCATTGGCCTCCGGGTCCATGCCCGACCAGAAGTCGTATTCCTGCTGGCCGGTGACATAGCGTGCATTCGGGAACGCCGGAGCGCCACCTTCCATCAACCCGCCGATATGGTCCGGATGCATATGGGTCAGGACGACAACATCGACTTGTTCGGGCGTATAGCCCGCACTTTCAAGCGCAGCACGCATGTTGCCGCGTGCCGGACGGCCACCCTCCCCGACTCCGGCGTCAAACAGGACCAGCTCATTGCCCGTGTTCACCAGCGTCGGCGTGAAAAAGGCAGTGAAGGAATCACTGGGTATGAAGTTGGCGGACGAATGGGCATTGAACGTGTCGGCGTCGACATTCATCCCGAAGGTTTTTTGCGGATCCCCCACCGGAACGGCACCGTCCAGCAAAGTGTTGACCTCGAAATCCCCAACCCCGTAGCGGGAAACCGGGCGCACCATGGCCCCCTGCTTTTCGGCAGCAGCCTGTGCAATGCCCGTCGAGGCAAGGGTTGCCCCAACAGCCATACCGCCCGCACCCAACAGAGCTGCACGGCGGGTCAGGTCAATCTTCACGCGTCCCATATGATATCACTCCCGAACCTTTGGCGGCGCGCCGGGTTTGACCCGGACACTCCATAAGAAAATTCCCCTGCGGTCTGCCGTGTTGTTTTCATAAGCAGATCCCGAGACGCATATTTGGCGCAGGCCGGAAAAATAGCGAGAGCTGCAGCCTGTTTACCCGCGAGAATTTCGCCAATTCTCCAAATCGACAAAAAAAGCCATAAAATTCATATATTTAAATTGAATTCCATTCATGCAGCACGAATGGTATCGTGAATGGAGAGCCGAATTCCGGGAGAAACGGGTGTGACATCCACGGTCCGACTGCAAATGGCCCTGATTGCAGGCTTGACTGCATTGACGCTGGCAGCCTCCGAGGTCGCCCGCCCGGCCGGGTGGTCGGCGCTGGACATCTACGCCTACTGGATCTGCCGGCTGGCAATCGAAACGGTGCTGTTCATCGGCATGCTGGAACTGTGTCTGCACAACCGCACCCTGCAGGCCCGGCGCTGGATTGCCGCTGCGGGCGCGGCAGCGCTGAGCTTCATTCCCTTCGTGCTGGCCATCACCGCGCTCGACATCATTCTGGGCATTCCGGAACTGGATCTCGCGGCCACGGCCGTCCCGGCTGGCAGTGCTGCTCCGACCCAGTTGTCCGCTTTCTACCGGGAACTCGGCTACCTGATCGACAACCACATCTTTGTCAGCGCGCTGATCAGCGTTCCGGCCCTTTTCGCGCCCCCGGCTGAACAGGCCCCGCCCCTGACCGAAACCTCACCTGCAGCAAAAGACACCGGGAACACCCCCGCCCCGACACGCATGGACAAAGGCATTCTGACGCGGATCGAACCGCCTCTCGACGGAAACCTGATCCGGGCAGAGGCACAGGAACACTATGTGAAGCTGGTCACCGAGAGGGAAACCCGGATGGTGCTCTACCGGTTTTCAGACATCCTGCATGAGCTGCCGGGCGGGCTCGGCCTTCAGGTTCACCGCAGCCACTGGGTGGCTTTTGACGGCGTGACCGGCTTGTTGCGCCACAGGACCAGTGTGAAACTCGAAATGGCCGACGGCGAAATCGTTCCGGTCAGCCGCAAGTTTGCGTCTCAGGCAGAGGCTGCATTCACGAGTCTCAAACCGGAAAACCGGCAACCACTGGCAAGCTGAAGACGGACAACATGAATGATTTGGCCTTGCGTCACAAAAGTGGCGATGACGCCATAAGG
>NZ_SMMF01000262.1:0-456 GCF_009711355.1 Roseibium sp. RKSG952
TCGAACTCCCGACATCCTCGGTGTAAACGACCATTCCCACAACGGAAATGGCGGTTTTCTGCGGTTTTTAGTCAAAGAAAATGTGTGATGTTCCTTCAATGTCCGTGGGTTTCTGTGCGGTTTCTGTGCGGACGCACGGAAACGCATGCTTTGTTCTCACGCCCCTATATATAATGAGTGCATGAAACTCACCTGGAAACGCACATGGCGAGACCGTCCGAACGACGGCACCGGCACCCACTCCGACTACCCGGATCGCTATGCCCGAACCTATCAGGAACCGGGCGGCACACGCTGGTTCTGGTTCGTGAATGACAGCCATTCAATCGACCGCGGCATTTCCGAAAACAAGGACGCGGCAAAAGCAGCGTGTGAAAAGGCGTTTGAGATTGGCTTAGGTATTACCAGAGATGGTGACTAGATCACCGTTCCTCAATCGCCCGATCCAGCTTGCGT
>NZ_SMMF01000209.1:0-367 GCF_009711355.1 Roseibium sp. RKSG952
CATGCATGAAATCGGCGTCATTCCGACCGAAGTCTACAAATGGGACTCCCATTACGGACGGGAGGTTCTTGGGCCAACCGTCCAGCGTGGATATCACGCTTGGGCAATCCCGCTTGTCGAAAAAATGCGTCGAAGCCCATTTCTGACACGCATGGTCGCTCCGCTCGCAAAAGCCTGGGCTACGGAAATGGCACATCGTTGCGATCCTGAAAACCATCAGGGCAACCGCCTCGGGTCGGCAATTCTCTATACAGGTGTCCCCCTGTGTTTCTTGCTCGGTCGCGTTCTTGAAAAGCTTGGTTACGTAAAACTCCCGGCAAAAGCCTGACCGTCAAACGCTCTGTTACGCTGCCTTTGCAGCGTAACA
>NZ_SMMF01000246.1:0-425 GCF_009711355.1 Roseibium sp. RKSG952
GGGGCGGTGACGGAATGAGGGCGTAGCCCGAATGCAGTTCCGGCCCCCGACGCGGCGCCCTTTTTTTCAAAGGTCCGGCGTCTGGTGATCGCGATCAGTCCGGTATTGGAGTGGTTTTCCGAGGAGGGGAATCACTTTGTGCCGGGTTGCCATGTAACAGATCATCAGATGAGGCTTTTCATGAAGTTACGTCGAACGAATACCGTCGCGGCGGCCTCCGCCAAGGCAGGGTTCAGCACGGCGACGGGTTATCGTATCCAGACCGATCCCCGTCTGCCTTCCCAGAAGTCGAAGACGCGCGGCCGCCGCCGGCCGGATCCGCTCGAACATATATTCGAGGCGGAGGTTGTGCCCCTTCTCAAGGCTGCTCCCGGCATCCGGGCCGTCGCCATCTTCGAGGAGATGCTGCGGCGCCATCCGGAACT
>NZ_SMMF01000598.1:0-2362 GCF_009711355.1 Roseibium sp. RKSG952
TCGCTAAAAATCCCCGTCCTTCAGGGAGGGTAAGACGTTAAGTTGTGGTCGCCTGAGCGAAAGGGATAAGCGGCCTCCACAATGCGATTGTAGGAGTGGAAATCGTGCTCTAGTGCCTGTCAAATATGTGATCATCGCGCCGGGCGAGCTGGCGGAACAGTTTGTCGCTGAAGGTCTGTTTGGCGAGGTGCCAGAACAGTTTCAGTTTTACATCGACTGGTCCATTCATCTCCATTCGGTCATGGTCGCTCTTCTCAGGCTGCGTAGCGGTCGACGATCGCCAGGAAATGGTGCCCGAAACGATCGGCTTTGATCTCGCCGATTCCCTTAATCATCTTTAGGGCCTCGATGTCGCGTGGTTTCTCCTCGGCAATCCGCTGAAGGGTTGCGTCGTGAATGACGAAGTAACGTTTCACTCCCGCGTCCCGGGCGAGTTTGTTGCGATGGCGGCGCAGGTCTTCCAGAAGTCCCGCCCCGCTGGTGCAAGGTCTGTTCGTGCGCTTCGGAGCGGGTTTCCGCGTCGCCCGACTCTGAGCCTTGTCTGCGGTAGGCGTCGCTGTCTTGGGCGGCTTGACTGCCGCGCATTCGATGGCGGGCGTGGTGCCGATCTCGAAGGCCTGCGAAGAACGAATGTTGTTAGCCTTAATGCCAAGCGTCGTTCGACCCATACGCGAATGATCTACGCTAATGCCTCCGACGGCGACCAGCTGACGGAACAGCGAAGACCAGTCGGAGATGGTCATCGGCTCGGCGGTCTTCATTTCGGCGATGCGATCGTCGATTTCCTTGATACCGGTTGCGGTTCCTGACTTGCCTGTCACGATGGCGATGAGGTCGGTGGCGGCGTAACCGCCCTTCCCCGCTTCGACGACGTCGAGCATGATGGAGGCGTGCCGTCCGGCTTCGCGTCCCCGGGTATCGTTTCGGCAGTTGTCGCAGGTAGCGCAATTGCCGTCGTACGCCTCGCCGAAGTGAGCGAGGATCGCTTGGCGGCGGCAATAAACGGTTTCGCTGATGCCCAGAAGGGCTTCGAGCTTCGCCTTGCCTGTACGCTTTACGGCGGTTCCGCCGTTGCTCTTGCGGAGCATCTTGGAACGACGCGCGAAATCACCTGCGCCGTAGAGCATTAGTGTCTCGGACGGCAGACCATCACGGCCGGCGCGGCCGGTCTCCTGATAGTAGGTCTCCAGATTGGAGGAGAGATCCATGTGAACGACGAAGCGGACGTCGGCCTTGTCGATTCCCATGCCGAAGGCGATGGTGGCTACGAGGATCTTGGCGTCTCCCTTAATCCAGTCGCGCTGGTTCCGGCCACGCACGTCGATGTTGAGCTTGGCATGATAGGGCCGCGCGTTGTAGCCGTTGGCGCGCAGGAAGGTCGCCGTCTTCTCCACCGTCGCGCGTCCGAGGCAGTAGACGATGCCGCACTCGTCGTCGCGGCCTTCCAGGAATTCAAGGAGACGTCTCTTCGGGTCCTTGCCCTTCGGTTCGATGGCGTAGTCGATGTTCGGCCGATCGAAGCTCGCGTTGAAGACGGGGGCATCCTCGATGCCGAGCTGGGCTTGAATGTCGTCGCGGGTCTCCGGGTCGGCGGTAGCGGTCAAAGCGATCACCGGGATGCCGGGAAAACTCTTCTTGAGAAATTCGAGTTCGAGGTAATCGGGGCGGAAATCGTGTCCCCACTGGGAGGCACAGTGCGCCTCGTCGACGGCGAACAGCGCGATATCGATGTCATCCTTGAGGAACGCCTTGAAGCTTGTCAGGGCCATGCGCTCAGGGGTGACGTAGAGAAGGTCGAGCTCGCCCGCGCGGACATCGGAATAGATTTGTTTGGCTTCCTCGCGGGTACAGGAGGAGGTTAGTGCGGCAGCAGCCACACCCTTCGCCTTGAGGGCGGCGACCTGATCCTCAATGAGGGCCAGAAGCGGAGAGATGACGATACCTACGCCGTCGCGGCAGATGGCCGGGATTTGATAGCAGAGGGACTTGCCCATTCCGGTCGGAAAGAGGACGAGCGCATTGCCTCCGTCGGTAACCGTCTCAACGACATCGCCCTGAAGCGGCCGGAATTCGTCGTAGCCGAATACGTTTTTAAGAATGAAGTCGGGCTCATAGGTCCTCATTGGCGACAATCCTTTGCTCAGAGGGACTGAATACGATAAATTCAATATTGTCAACAATTATGAAGACAGGACGCTGTCTCCGTGCCCTCCGGAATTGCGTCTTGGGCACTTACGATAGCAGGAAGGCGCCTAATGCCGCGCTAATGTACTGCACCTGTTCTCGCTGTATTCCAATGGACTTGGCCGATCCATGCCTGCGGACATCGGGATATTGATCCAGAAGCGCGGCAACCCCCTTC
>NZ_SMMF01000750.1:0-6762 GCF_009711355.1 Roseibium sp. RKSG952
AGAGCCTGTGGTTCCTCGACAAGCTCGATGTGCAGGCAGGTGTTGCCTATAACGAGGTTCATGCCTTCTCGTTGAAAGGGGAGCTGGACCGGGGGGCGCTGGAGCGGGCGGTGAACCGGCTCGTGGCACGCCACGAGAGCCTCAGAACCCGGTTCGAGGAGGTGGACGGGACACCGTTTCAGGTGATTTCGCCGTTGGAGACAAGCGGTTTCCGGTTTGGCTTTGAAGATGTTTCCGAGATTGCATGTGACGCCCTTGAAGAAAAGGTCAGAGTGCTCCGGCAGTCTCCCTTCGACCTGGAACAGGGACCGCTGTTCCGGGCGCATCTTCTGTCTTTGGGAAGCTCGGAGCACATCTTTGTTTTTGGTGGGCATCATACGATCCGGGATGGCTGGAGTGACGTTCTGCTCTTGAAGGAACTCGCCGCCCTTTTTGAGGAAGAAACGGGAGGCGCCAAAGCGAACTTGCCGGCGTTGCCGATCCAGTATGCTGACTATGCGGTGTGGCAACGCAAGGTGCTGTCGGGCGAGCGGCTGTCGGAACAACTCGAATGGTGGAAGCAGGAGCTGGCAGGGGCCCCGGAGGCGATTACCTTGCCCTTCGACCGGCCACGCCCGAAGACCAAGAGTTACACCGGTGGAACCGTGCCGGTCCATATTTCAAAAGATGTCACCGAAGGTTTGAAAGCCCTTTCCTCCAGGCATCGGGCGACCGTGTTCATGGTGTTGGAGACAGCCTATGCTGCGTTGCTTGCGCTTCTGGGGGCTGGTGAGGATGTGGTCGTTGGAACCGCCGTTGCAGGCCGTCAAATGGAAGAGCAGGAGCCTCTTGTCGGCTTTTTTGTAAATACCCTGGCGCTTCGCAACCGGATTGATAAACACGCCACCTTCGAGGAGCAGCTTGCCAGGACCAAACCCATGGTGCTGGAGGCCTTCCAGCATCAGGAGGTGCCGTTCGAGGTGGTGGTTGACGCCATCTCCCCAGCCCGGACGATGGCCCATGCACCCATTATCCAAACCATGCTGGTTCTGCAGAATATCCCGGAAATAGCCGATTCCATTAACCTGTCAAATGTTGAAGCAACAACGATACTGGAAGGAACTGCTCTTCAGGCCAAATTTGACCTGCAGATCAATCTGACAGAAACCGGTGACGGGCTCCGCGGGCACCTGTTCTATTCAACGCAGCTGTTTGATCCGGAAATGGCAGACCGGATCGCTGCGATGTTCGGCCGCGTGCTCAATACGGTTGTCGGCTCTCCAGACACCCGGATATCGGATCTGCCTCTTGTTGATCAGGATGAAATATCTCGCGTTCTCATGGCGTTCAACGATACGTCTGTTGAATATTCCGGGAATGCAACTGTGGTTGACTTGTTCAAGGTACAGGTGGACAAGCAACCGGACGCTGTCGCCATTGTCGACGGTGATCGGAAGATGGATTTCAGAGAGCTCGAGCGCGCATCGGCACGGATGGCTCAATACCTGATTGAGCAAGGTGTTGGACCCGAAGTGGTTGTCGGGGTCAAACTTGAACGTTCGGCGGAGCTGATTGTTGCTCTGCTGGCAATTTGGAAAGCTGGCGGCGCATATCTGCTTCTAAATCCGCTTGATCCCGGCCATCGTCAACTCTTGTGCTTGAAAGAAAGTCGCTGCCGCACGCTGCTTGTTGGCGGGTTTCAACATGATCAGGCCAAAGACGGCAACAGCACCGATTTCGTGAAAATCTGCGCAGATCAGGGCGTGACAGTTCATGACATTGAAGAGATCGGTCACAACCATCTCTCAAGTGCCGCATCCCCGGGCGTCCCGGTCCCCTTGGATTGCAAGCAGACTGCCTATGTCACCTTCACATCCGGGTCTACAGGGACACCAAAGGGCGTTGCCATAGAGCATGCTTCCCTTGCAAATTTCATTCAGTGGTTTGCCCGGGATATGGATACCAGCAATCGGGTGTGTAGTGTCTTGCGGACTCCGCAAGGGTTCGATCCGATAAACCGTGAAATCTGGTTCCCTTTGTCAACCGGGGGAACGATCAACATCTCCCGGGGCGAAGGGCTTTTCGACATACCTCCACAAGCTCAGGCGGGGGGCGGGCAGGCAAACAGCTATCTCCAGCTGACACCTTCACTACTGCAAACAGTGCTCCAACAGGATGGCCTGCAGAGCCTGCCGGATCACAGTACTGTCTATCTCAGTGGGGAGGCGCCCTCGGCAGAACTTTGGAGGACACTCACGGGTGCAGGCAAATCCTTTAGATGCATCAATGGGTATGGCCCGTCAGAAGTCTCAATGTCGAGTTCCATGTGGCAAGGTGAAATAGATCCGGAGGCGCAAAGTGTCCCGATCGGCAATCCGGTTGGCAACACGCAGATATATGTAGTCAACGAACATATGGCACCGGTACCGATTGGTGTTGCAGGTGAGTTGTTGATCGGTGGCGCTCAGGTTTCACGTGGCTATCTGGGCCGCCCGGGCCAGACGGCAGAAAAATACATTGCCGATCCATTTTCGCGTGAAGAGGGGGCACGGCTGTACCGGACAGGTGATCTTGCGCGCTGGCGGGCCGATGGCACGCTGGACTTCCTGGGCCGGATCGACACCCAGGTGAAGATCCGGGGCATGCGGGTCGAGCTTGGCGAAATCGAGGCTGCGCTGGCTCACCAGGCAGGCATCGCCCAGGCGGCCGTAGCGGCTCGTAAAGAGCAAGGTCCGGCTGGACCCGATTACCGGATCATTGCCTATCTTGTTCCCGACGATTTGACAGATCACGAGCTTGCGAGTGCTTTGGGTTTGAAACCGGATGACCTGACCGATGCAATCCGAAACGGGTGTCATCAGCTTGCGCTCGATGGGGGCTGGGACCTCCAGACGCTTCGCAGCGAACTGGGCAAGGTGCTGCCCGAACACATGATACCGTCCGGCTTCATCGGCCTTTCGCGTCTTCCGCTAACATCATCGGGAAAAGTGGACCGGCGCGCGCTTCCGGAAGACGGCGTGACTGTGGCCAGCGTTCAATATGTCCCGCCCAGAAACGAGCGGGAAATGGAAATGTGCTGCATCATGAGGAGTGTGATCGCCCACGATCGGTTGTCGCTCGAGAAAGTTGGTATTGACGACAATTTCTTCGATATTGGCGGGCATTCGATCTTTGCCGCGCAGTTTGCATTGCGTTTGGAAAAGGCAATTGGGACCCACGTCCCGGTCCGGTTGGTGTTTGAACATCCGACTATTCGGGAAATGTCCGTCCGTTTGGACGACGTCTCCGGCGAAGCCTTGCCGCCCGTCGTTTTTGCGGACCGGTCTGCGCCAATTCCTGCTTCGTTCGAACAAACGCGCATGTGGATGGCAAACAAGCTCTTCGCCGGACGGCCTGTTTACAATGAAGGCTTGCCGATGGTGCTTCGAGGCAAGGCTGATACGGATGCCTTGCTGAGCGCTGTTCAGAAAATTCTGGATCGTTATGAAGTCTTGCATACGAGGGTTGTCTGGCAAGACGGCCGGCTGCTTCAGGAAATTGATCCCCCTGGGCTTCTGAAGGTTCAATTCGAGGATTGGTCGGCCCAACCGACCCCGCGCGGGTTACTTGAAAAGAATGCCGAAGCACGCTGTGCGGCCCTTATGGCAGAGCCTTATGACCTGGCCGTGGACTATCCTTGCCGTGCACTTGTGCTGAAACTCGCGGATGATCATCATATCTGGTGCCTTGCGAACCATCACATCGTCGGCGACAACTGGTCGTTGAGCCATGTGATGCCGGCGGATTTCTTTGCGCTCTATGAAGGAGCACTGCACAAACGCGAAGCCGTTTTGCCGGAGCTCACGCTGCATTATGCCGATTACGCCGCTTGGCAGCATTCCGAAGCCCTGTCAGCCAGACTGGCGAGTGATCTGGGGTGGTGGACACAGCAGTTGGCTGACGCCCCTGAAGTGATCAACCTTCCTCTCGACAGACCGCGGCCATCCGAGAGGACGCATGAGGGCCGACGGATTTCAACCCTCGGCTTCAATCAGGACCAATGGCGCCAGATAGAGACATTTGCGGTTCAGCGCGGTGGCACAGCATTCATGGTGTTTGTTGCTGCCTTGTCCGGGGTCTTGTCCCGGCTGGCACAATCATCGGACATTGTGATTGGAACGCCGCATGTGATGAAGCCGGATGCAGCCCTCTGGGACGAGTTCGGCTACTTCGGCAATACGCTGGCGCTGCGTACCAAGATTGATCAGGAAGGCGCATTTGACAACCTGTTCGCCGAGGCCAAGCAGGTAGTCGGCGACGCATTTGCCCATCAATATGTGCCTTTTGAAGAGGTTGTGGCCGCACTTGGACGGGCAAACCACAACGCCACTCCTGTATTCCAGGTTGTCCTTGTCATGCATGCGTTTCTGGATTTCAGCCGGTTGAAACAGGACGATCTGGAGATCTCTCTGTTTGGAAATGCGAAGCCACCTGTTGCGAAACACGATCTCACAGTTGATGTCTATCCGTCGGAGACCGGTGTTCATGTTGCGCTGGAGTATGCCACCGACATTTTCGACGAAAGCACTGTTAGCTCA
Source organism: Roseibium sp. RKSG952 (assembly GCF_009711355.1). Taxonomy (NCBI): domain Bacteria; kingdom Pseudomonadati; phylum Pseudomonadota; class Alphaproteobacteria; order Hyphomicrobiales; family Stappiaceae; genus Roseibium; species Roseibium sp. RKSG952. The sequence continues at coordinate 4,557 of NZ_SMMF01000750.1, forward strand.
ATTGGTGCAGGGCTTCACTGGTTCCTGTCGGCCGCGCTCGCAGCGCCTGACACCTGTGTATGGGCGCTGCCGCTCTTCGAGCCGGAAGCTGGCACGATCACGTCGAGAGCGGGAGACGCGGGGAGCAACACCCTTCCGGCAATGTTTGCTCTTCAGGTTGCTCAGCGTCGTGCTGCACCGGCCGTTACCCACGGGGCCCGGTCGATCTCATATGATGTGCTTGACAAGGAAACGAACAAGTTTGCCAGATACCTCATATCGCTCGGCATCGGGCCTGAGAGCGTTGTCGGCGTATGTCTTCAACGCTCCCCGGATCTGATTCGGACGTTGTTGGCGATTCTGAAAACCGGTGCTGCCTATTTGCCGCTGGACCCGGAATACCCGGCAGACCGTCTTGGCTACATGCTCTGTGATGCAGACGCAGACTTGCTCATCACAACGAGCGGGTTGTGTTCCGTGTTGCAGGGTGCGTCAGGAGATGATGAAAAGAATGTGCTCATCATTGATGATCCGGTTATCCGAGGTCACGTTGAGTGCCTGACCGATGGACCCATCACAGATCAGGTCCGAGTGGCGCCTCTGACCCCTGAATCACTTGCATACATCATCTATACATCCGGTTCTACAGGGCGCCCGAAGGGCAGTCTGGTGTCTCACCACAATGTCACCCGGCTGCTTCATGCGACATGTGACAAGTTCGGGTTCGGCCATCAGGATATCTGGTCTTGCTTCCATTCCTATGCCTTTGATTTCTCGGTCTGGGAGACTTGGGGCGCACTTTGCACAGGAGGAGAGGCTGTTCTCGTTCCACAGGAAATCGCGCGGTCACCGGGATGGTTTGCTGACTTTGTTCAACTGTACAAGGTCACTGTCCTGAACCAGACGCCCACAGCATTTGAAGGTTTCAGCGCCAGTGTCCTTGAACAGGCCATGGATCTTCCTGATCTGCGACTTGTTATCTTCGGTGGCGAAGCTTTGGTGCCGGCCAAACTGGCTGGCTGGTTTGATCGGCACGGCTCACAGCAACCTAAGCTTGTTAACATGTACGGTATCACCGAAACCACGGTTCACGTCACCATGCAGCCGGTTGACCAGACGGCGGTGGAAGCTGGCATCAGCAATATCGGCGTTGGGCTTGACGATCTCGACCTGCATGTCGTGGATCCGCACATGCAACCGGTCCCGTCCGGTGTTTATGGCGAATTGCTGGTTGGCGGACCGGGTTTGTGCCGTGGCTATCTGGGCCGGGCCGGGCTGACCTCGGAAAGGTTTGTTGCAGATCCTTTCTCGGGAGAGCCAGGTGCGCGGCTCTATCGAACCGGCGACTTTGTGCGGTGGCGCAGGGACGGCACTCTGGAATACATGGGCCGGATTGACGGACAGGTGAAGATCCGGGGCAAACGGGTTGAACTTGGCGAGATAGAAGCGGCTCTTGCCGGGATCGAAGGCATCGCCCAAGCTGCTGTTGCGGTCCAGAAACAATCCGGCTCTGAGGGGCAGCTGACAGCCTATCTTGTTCCAAAGAGCAAAGACAATGGTCCGGACTACAATCCGCGGAATGTTTTTCCCATTGAACTCGCAGGCCTTGTTGACCTTGCTAGCTTGCGCTCAAGACTCGCGGAGCTTTTGCCTCCGCACATGGTGCCCGACAGTTTCGTTGGATTGAAGCATCTGCCACTAACACCCTCCGGCAAGACCGACCGTAGTGCATTGCCTCAAATCCGTGGGGAGGTTGCGCGTGCCGAATACGAGCAGCCTGTCGGTCAAACCGAGGTGTTGATTGCCGAGGCCTTCGAAACGGTCCTTGCAATCGATCAGGTCGGACGGACCGACAGTTTCTTTGAACTGGGCGGCAACTCACTGGCAGCAGTCCGGTTGGCTGAGGTCATCAAGACGAAAACAGGTAAGTCTTTGGTCGCAAGTACCATTTTCCAACATGATACGGTGGAAAAACTTGGCGGAATGCTGTCCACCTTGTGTGAAATGGCGCCGACCGAAGAAGAAATCAGACTTATTCGGGAAAACCCGGGGCTGATTCCACAATTTGAAGAAGTCTTCGGCAAGGGGGCTGCCGGCAAATTCATCAAGGGAGCGTAAAATGGCGGCCTCTGACATGACAACTGCCGAGAACCCGTTCCTGAAAAACAGGAAACACCTTCCTCTTACCGAGATACTCCCTCTGGTCCGGGTTGATCGTTGTGGTGTG
>NZ_SMMF01000210.1:0-371 GCF_009711355.1 Roseibium sp. RKSG952
AATGCGCCGAAGAGCGAAGCTTAAATATGATGGTGTGGAACGGCCCTTCGCACCGGCATTGAGGATGCCTATTGTGGTGACGCCAATCGCCACAAGACAGAAGGAACCGTTCCATGGAGAAGATTACCACGATCGGACTGGACTTGGCCAAGTCGGTCTTTCAGGTCCATGCCATTACTGAAAGCGGAAACGTCGCTGTCAGACGTCTATTGCGATGATCACAGGTGTTGGACTTCTTTCGTCACACCGAGCCATGCCTTGTCGGGATCGAGGCTTGCGGGAGTGCCCACTACTGGGCGAACGCCATCGGCGATTTCGGCCATACGGTGCGGTTGATGCCGCCGGCCTATGTGAAGCCCTACGTCAAGCGG
>NZ_SMMF01000401.1:0-834 GCF_009711355.1 Roseibium sp. RKSG952
GCGGCAGATAGGCCGCGCCCGCCTTCCAGAGCGCCAAAAGCGTCACGATCAGCTCAGCCGAGCGCTCGAGGCACACGCCTGCAACGGTTTCCGCACCGGCCCCCTTCAGGACCAGAACCCGCGCCAGACGGCTAGCCGCGAGATCCAGGTCCCGGTAGCTGAGCCGGCGCGCCCCATCACTGACCGCAAGGGCGTCCGGACGGCGTCTAGCCCCGGCTTCAAACAGGTCCAGCACCGTCCGGCCCTCGGGCAGATCCATCCGCGCCGCGTTGAACCGTGCGCTCACCTCTTCCCGCGCCTCCGGACCCATGAGCGGCAACAAGGCCAGCTTCGTCTCCGGGGCGGCCACCACCGCCTCCAGAACCCGGCAGACCATCCCCGCAATCCGGTGGGCCGTGGCCCGGTCAAACAGCTGGCTGGCATAGACAAGGCTGCCTTCAAGTCCATCCGCCGTTTCGCGCAGATCAAGCGCCAGATCCACCTTCGCCATCCCCGGGCCGGTTTCCCGGCCGCCTTCCGGCTGGAATGGCACCACCTGCGTGCCGCCAAGACGGAAAGCGCCGATCTGCTCCGGCGTGTTCTGCAGGACAAGCATCACCTGCACCAACGGCGCATGGCGCAGGGAGCGCACCGGTGCCACCGCATCCACCACCGCCTCGAACGGCACACTGTCATGATCAAGGGCGGCCAGCACCATTGCCCGCGCCGCATCAAGCTGCACCGTGAACGGGCGTTCAGGGTCAATCCGGTTCCTGAGTGCCACCGTGTTGACAAAAAAGCCGCACAGGCCTTCAAGCTCCGCCCTTGGCCGGCCGGCCACCGGCGTGCCGACAA
>NZ_SMMF01000911.1:0-53704 GCF_009711355.1 Roseibium sp. RKSG952
AAGTGCAACAAGGTAACGGGACGGTTCGGTCCGCCATAAGGGATTGAGCAGCCTTCATTGTGTTGCACTTCGCGCTTGAATTCGCCGGGGCAGCTGTGTGGACGCAACAGCGTCAAAGGCGGGCACAGCCTCCCGGGTTGAAAACCCGACGGGCAGAGGCAGGGAAACGCTCGAGAAGGGCTTCAGGACGTCTCGGGCGTGCAGAGAAAGCGCCGCCGCAATTGGGGCAGGTCCCTTTCAGCTTGTTATCGACGCAGTCGCGGCAGAAGGTGCATTCAAAGGTACAGATAAAGGCATCCGCCGAGCCGGGCGGCAGGTCCTTGTCGCAGCATTCGCAATTGGGGCGCATCTCGAGCATGGCTGGCTTCCTTGGACATGACGTTGTGACGTTCAGTCTACAAGGAATCCGGCAAGTCACAATCCGGCGATCTTCTCAGCGCTCGGTCAGTTTAAGTTCGATCCTTCGGTTCTTCGCGTAGGCCTCTGGTGTTTCGCCTTCTTCCAATGGCTGAAACTCGCCAAATCCGGCGGCAACCAGACGGGATGGATCAACGCCCTGACCAATCAGATAGCGGACCACCGAGATTGCTCGGGCGGCCGACAGTTCCCAGTTGTTTTGGAACCGGCCGGTGCCGGACAGGGGGCGCGCATCCGTATGCCCGTCGATGCGCAGGACCCAGTTGATCTCATCTGGAATTTGCAGGCTGAGTTGGTTGATTGCCTCGGCAAGCTTGTCGAGTTCTTCCCGGCCTTCCGCGTTGATCTGTTCGGAACCGGAATCGAACAGGACCTCGGACTGGAACACGAACCGGTCGCCTACCACCTGGATATCCGAGCGCTGTGACAGGATTTCCCGGAGACGCCCAAAGAAATCCGAGCGGTAGCGTGACAGTTCCTGCACCCGCTGGACAAGCGCCGCGTTCAGACGCCGCCCGAGGCTCGCAATCTTGGCCTGACTTTCGGTTTCCTTGGCCTCTGCTGCTTCCAGTGCCGCGTTGGCGGCTGCGATCTGTCGGCGGAGCGCGGCGATTTGCTGGTTCAACAGCTCGACCTGCGCAAGAGCGCGCTGGCTGACCTGCTTTTCTTCATCCAGCATGGTTTCAAAACGCGCGGCACGGCCGCCTGCGGCATCGGCTTCGCCCGAACTGCTTTCCAGAAGACCAAGCAACCGGTCCCGTTCGCCGGTCGCATCATCGAGGCTGGACCTGAGGCCGGTGATCGTGTCTTCGAGTTCGCTGGAACTTGCCCGTTCCAGGGCGAGCAACTCGGTCAGTTCGCTGATCTGGGCATTCAGCCTGTTCAGAACGGCGTCGCGGCCGGAAATCTGCTGGCTCAGAAAGAACTGCGCAAGCATGAAGATCGACAACAGGAAAATGATAACCAGCAGCAAGGTTGCCATGGCATCCACGAAGCCGGGCCAGTAGTCGGTTCCCTGATTTCGCCGCCGGGCCCGCAAGCCTGCCATGGACTACTCCTTTGCGCGGTCGAAGGCATCCGCAATGGAGGCCAGCAGGGCCTCGACCCGCTTCTGCTGCTCGGCCTGGGACTCCGCCCAGTCGCGCATCATCTGTTGCTCGGACCTGACGTGTTTGACCAGGCCCTGAATGCCCTCGGCCAGATTGGCCATGGCCTGCGCCGACACCTTGCCGCCGCCTTCCTCAACGGTTTTCTGAAGGTTGGCGATCGCCTCCTGGATCTGGTGTGATCCGGATGCCGGTTCCGCGAACAGAGCACCGTCTTCGGGTTCAATGTCGGTGACGGTCGAGAGCCAATCTTCCAGCTCGGTGTAAAACCGGTTTTGCGCCTGACCTGCCTGAAGGTCCAGAAAGCCGAGGATCAATGAACCGGTAAGACCGAAAAGCGACGAGGAAAAGGCAGTTCCCATACCGGACAGGGGTGCTTCGAGCCCTGCTTTCAGTTCTTCGAAGATCACGTTCGAATCGCCGGATCCGACATCAAGGGACTGGATGGTGCTGCCGACGGCGCTGACCGTTTGCAAAAGACCCCAGAACGTTCCCAGCAGACCGAGGAACACCAGCAATCCCGTGAGATACCGGGAAATCTCGCGGGACTCCTCAAGGCGCATGCCGATGGAATCGAGAATGGTCCGCGCCGTTGACGGCGTCAGAGCCATCTCGCCGACCTTGTTGCCCAGAAGTGTCGCCATTGGCGCCAGAAGAACCGGCGATCTGGTGTCTAGGCTTGGATCACCCATTCGAAAATTGTTGACCCACGCAATCTCGGGAAACAGCCGGATGACCCGCCCGAACAGCAACAGGATCCCGAAAACACCGACAAACACGATCAGGCCGTTGAGGCCCGGGTTGCTCATGAAGGCGGTCTGGATCTGGGGAAACAGGATGAAAGCGATAAAGGCGACGATCACCAGAAAGATGATCATGAAGGATAAGTATGCCCTCGGGCTGGACAGACTGTAGGGATCAAAGTCACGCGCCATCGGTCGCCAAAGCACTCGCCAGTTAACAGGTCATCGATTGATAACGTGATTTCGCGAGGCTTGGAAACCGTTATTCTCGTAACGCCATGGTGTTAACCACGACAAAGCGCCGCAGCTGCGTTCAGGCAGCGCGGCGCTTTGATGTTCAGGTCCCGCGGGAATTGTAGCCCCGGTATCAGGCGGCAGCCTTTTTCAAAAGGCGCAGAAGGCGGCGGTGAGCGTATTCGTTTCCGGCCACAACGTCACCAGACTCAAGCATGCTGTCCTTGCCGGTCATGTCGCTGACATACCCGCCAGCTTCCTTGACCATCAGGATACCGGCAGCAATGTCCCAGGAATTCAGGCTGTGCTCCCAATAGCCGTCCATGCGGCCAGATGCGACCCATGCTAGATCAAGGGCAGCCGCGCCACATCGGCGAATGCCGGCAACTTCGGGCATGACATGGCGCAATTCCTTGAGGGCGCGGCCATGGTCCCCCTTGCCGATGAACGGCAAGCCGGTGGCGATCAGCATGTCGGGCAGGTCTTCACGGGCTGCGACGCGCAAGCGTCGGTCGTTCAGATAGGCTCCGCGCCCGCGCTCGGCGGTGTAAAGCTCGTCCATGACCGGATTGTAGATCACGGCAGCCACGATTTGCCCCTGGCGTTCCAGGGCGATCGAGGTTGCGAAGATCGGCACGCCATGGAGGAAGTTGGTGGTGCCGTCAAGCGGGTCGATATGCCAGCGGTGCTGACCGTCGGTGCCTTCGACTTCGCCGCTTTCTTCCATCACAAGACCGTAGGTCGGACGGGCCTTGGTCAATTCGGCACGCACGATCTCTTCGGCCTTGCGGTCGGCTGCGGAGACGAAATCTCCGGGCCCCTTGCGGGAAACCTGCAGGTTTTCAACTTCGCCGAAGTCGCGAACGAGACTGCGACCTGCCTTGGTCGCGGCCTGAACCATTACGTTTAGGATCGCTGTGCGTGCCATGAATTCTGCCAGTGAAGTAGGGCGCGCCGGTGCAAGGGACCGGCGCGCGGAATATTATGATTAAGGGTGTTAGTCGGCGCGGCGGACGTATTCCAGCGAGCCGGTGTCGACGATGATCTTTTCGCCTGCGGTGATGAACGGCGGGACCATGACGCGGACGCCGTTTTCCATCAGAGCCGGCTTGTAGGAGGAAGACTGGGTCTGGCCCTTGACGACGGCGTCGGCTTCCCGGATTTCGAGCGTGACGAACTGGGGCAGGGTGATGCCGATCGGGCGCTCTTCGTGGAGTTCCACGGTCACCATCATGCCGTCTTGCAGGAATGCGGCGCGGTCGCCGACAAAGTCCGCCTGCAGTTCGAGCTGCTCGTAGGTCTCGGTGTCCATGAAGATCAGCATGTCTTCCTGGGTGTAGAGATACTGGAAGTCCTTTTGCTCCAGCCGGACGCGCTCGACCTTGTCTTCCGACCGGAAGCGCTCGTTCAGCTTGCGGCCATCGATCAGGTTCTTCATCTCGACCTGTGCGAAGGCACCGCCCTTGCCCGGCTTGACGTGCTGGACCTTGACCACTGCCCACAGGGTGTCCTGATGCTGCAGCACGTTGCCCGGCTTGATTTCGTTACCGTTGATTTTCATGGAACGACCAATTGCATTGAATTTTTGACGAAGCGAATGGCGGCAGCAGCTCCGATGCCAAGCGCGCGACCATCCAATGTGCGGCCTGTCCTACACAAATCATGGCGGGTTTCAAGGAAAAAAGCCCTTGCGCCGGTCAGACAGCAGTCCGGAGGTGTCAGGGGGAGGCCATGGACGGATCGTTGGACGGCGGCAGAAGGGTTGCCGTATTGCGCTCGGCTTCCACGCGCGCGGCCTCGAGGACTTCGTTGGGCAGAGTTTCGACGAAGTCATCCAGTTGCAGGTCGTCTACGCCAAGCGCACGCGCCATATAGTGCCAGGCGGCGGCCTTCACCAGATCCTGTTCCCGGCCAGCCCCGTATGCGTAAATCTTGGCCAGCCTGTTCATGGCGACCGGATTTCCGGAAGCGGCCGCGCGTTCGAACCATGCTGCGGCTTCCGCCTGATCAACGTCGACGCCACGTCCCTGAAACCGCAAAATGCCATAGTAGACCTGAGCCGAGGTGTGTCCCCGGCGTGCTGCCCGGCCGAGCCAGAAAGCGCCCAGTCCGGGGTCGTTCAGACCATTCAGGCCCTCCATATAGGCAAGGCCGAGGGCATATTGCGCCTTGGGGTCATTTTGCTGGGCTGACTGGCGCAGGTAGTCCAGTGCCTTGTCCGCATCATAGGGACGGCCGTCGCCTTCCTGATAAATGATGGCGAGATTGTAGAGTGCGTTCGGGTTGCCGGCTTTTGCCGCGATATCGAAGAGGTCGGCGGCCCTCGACTTGTCCTGTTGGACGCCGTCGCCAACCAGATAAAGCTGTGCAAGCCTCAATGCGGCCTGGGGGTCGTTCTTGGCTGCGGCGAGTTTATACCAGTCCGCAGCCTTTTTCTTGTCTTGCTGAATGCCATAGCCGGTTTCGTGCAAGACTCCGAGAAGCGTTTGGGCCGGCGCGTCTCCGGCTTCGGCAAGAGGCGTCGCGATGGAAAGCGCCGTCAGGTACCACCCGCGCTGGAACAGGCCATAAGCAAGGTCCGTGGTCGGTTCTTCTCCCTCCACGAGCTGAGGCAACGGGGCGGTTAGCGGACTTGGAAGAGAGGGTTGTGCGAAGGCTGACTGGTCACCGGCGACCGGAGGCAATCCTTCTATCGTATCGCCCGTCAACGGCTGTGTGGTCACCGGGGCCGCAGGCGCCTCGCTGGCACCGCCGGCCTCTTGCGCAATGGCCGGGGAACCGGCAAATGGCAGGCTTGCCAGCATGGCCGCCGCAACGACCGGTGTTGCTCGCTGGAGTTTCCGTGCCGCCGGATGGTTAGTCGGACTCCTCAAAGGGATAGCCCTCCAAAATCGCATTGATTGCAGCCACAGCCGAAGCCGGACCATCGCTATGGTGCCAGACTGCGTCCTTCATGGCTACGAAATCCGCGCCGGTTTCCGCAGCTGTTTCTGCAGAGGCAATAGTCTTGCCGCCCAGTGCCACACAAGGTGTTTCGAACAGTTCCGCCCACCACTGGGCGCGCGAGACCGTCTTGGGGTGCGGTTCATCCTGTTCATCAAGGTCAAGCCGGCCGTAAAACAGGTAATCGATCCCGGTTTCGGCCCATTCCATGTCCTGATGCTTGAGCTTCGTACCACCTGCGCCGACAATCTTCTCCGGCTGCAGGCTTTCGACGGCCAGTTTGACATCGTCCAGCGAGGTCTCGATATGAGCCCCGTCTGCGCCGGTGCGGCCAGCCACCTGCGTATCGCCGAAAATGATTGCGGCTGCACCGTTTTGCTGAATGATCGGAACCAGTTTTTCGGCGGCCGACTGGAGATCCTTGGCCGGCGCATCGGGCAGATAGATCAGAACGCTTGCAACATCCCCGCCCTGAAAAGCTGAGGCCAGATCGATTGCCAGCTTGTCCGGGTCGAAACTGGAGGGCGTTACAAGAAACAGGCGCGGTCGGTTCACGGGACAAGATCCAGGTTGCTGAGAGAAATGGCGTATCAGCGAACAACGGTTCGCTTGTTGTCCCTAAACACGGCAAAAGAGGGACGCAAGGCCCCTCTTTCGTGAAATTGCAACTTGAGCCGGAAATCAGCCGATTTTCGGGTCGAGGCTACCGTCCGCATAGCGGGCCGCCATTTCCGCGAGGGTTGCAACCCGCTTGATCCTGGAGGCCTGTCCGGCTGTGTTGAAGGCTTCGAGACGCTGTTCGCACAGCTTCTGCATGGCTTCACGGGCGGGCTTCAGATATTTGCGCGGGTCGAACTCGCCCGGATTGTCGGACAGTATCTTGCGGATCTGACCGGTCATAGCCATGCGGTTGTCGGTGTCGATGTTGATCTTGCGCACGCCATTCTTGATGCCGCGCTGGATTTCTTCCACCGGCACACCCCAGGTCTGAGGCATTTCACCACCATACTGGTTGATGATGTCCTGAAGATCCTGCGGCACGGACGAGGAGCCATGCATGACCAGATGCGTGTCCGGCAGGCGGCGGTGGATTTCCTCGATCACATGCATCGCAAGGATGTCACCATCGGGCTTGCGGGTAAACTTGTAAGCGCCGTGGCTGGTGCCCATGGCGATTGCAAGCGCATCGACCTTGGTTTCCTGTACGAACTTGACCGCTTCTTCGGGGTCGGTCAGCAGCTGGTCATGGCTGAGCTTGCCTTCGGCACCATGACCATCTTCCTTGTCGCCCATGCCGGTTTCAAGCGAGCCGAGGACACCGAGTTCGCCTTCAACTGAAATGCCGCCGAGATGGGCCATGTCGGTCACGGTCTTGGTGACACCAACATTGTAGGTCCAGTCCGCAGGGGTCTTGCCGTCGGCTTCGAGCGAGCCGTCCATCATCACGGAGGTGAAGCCGGACTGGATGGCGGTCATGCAGGTGGCCGGGGCATTTCCGTGATCCAGATGCACGCAAACCGGGATATGCGGATAGATTTCGGTGACCGCATCCATCATGTGCTTCAGCATGACGTCGTGAGCATAGGCACGTGCGCCGCGCGAGGCCTGGATGATCACGGGAGAATCGGTCTTGTCGGCTGCCGCCATGATGGCCAGCGCCTGTTCCATGTTGTTGATGTTGAACGCGGGAACCCCGTAATCGTGCTCGGCCGCGTGGTCGAGCAGTTGGCGAAGGGTAATACGAGCCATGCAATTCTCCCAGTGTACCGGCTGACATGGTCTGCGCGTCAGCGCCAAAGCAAATCAGCCGTTTTGCAACGCATTCATGTAACAGGGTTCTAGCAAACTGCGGCCGAGATGGAAGACCGGGGCTTCGGACTTAAATCAATTAAAATCCAAAAACTTGCATGTTTTTTCGTGCTGAATAATTCATCTGGCGAAATAAAACTTGGGAACAGCCAAACCCGGCTTTGCGCCGGGCTTGATATTTGCATTCAGTCTTCCAGGGCTTTCACCCCCGGCAGCTCCTTGCCTTCCAGCCATTCGAGAAAGGCACCGCCTGCGGTGGATACGTAGGAGAAGTCACTTGCAGCTCCGGCATGGTTGAGGGCTGCAACCGTGTCGCCGCCGCCGGCAACCGAGTTCAGTTTTCCGTTCCGGGTTTCCTGTGCGGCGAATTGGGCGGCTGCGACGGTGGCCTTGTCGAAAGGCTCGATTTCGAAGGCACCAAGCGGGCCGTTCCAGACAAGGGTTTCAGCGGCTTCGATCTTGTCCCGAACGGTCTTGATCGAGGCGCTGCCGACGTCGAGGATCATCGTATCGGCCGGAATGGCGTCGAGCGGAACGGTCTCATTTTCGGCACCTGCCTTGAATTCGCGGGCGACCACAGCATCAACCGGCAGAACGATTTCGCAACGGGCCGTTTCTGCTGCGCTCATGATCCTTTTGGCGGTGTCTGCCAGATCATGCTCGCACAGGGACTTGCCGACATCGACGCCCTTGGCGGCGAGGAAGGTGTTGGCCATGCCGCCACCGATCACCAGCATGTCGACCTTGGAAACGAGGTTCTCGAGAAGGTCGATCTTCGAGGATACCTTGGCGCCTCCAACAACGGCGAGAACCGGACGTTTCGGTTTCCCGAGGGCCGATTGCAGGGCTTCGAGTTCGGCCTGCATGGTCCGGCCGACATAGGCGGGCAGAAGGCGGGCAATGCCTTCCGTCGATCCGTGGGCGCGATGGGCTGCGGAAAAGGCGTCATTGACATAGATGTCGCCGTTCGCCGCCAATGCCTCTGCAAAGGCCGGGTCGTTCTTTTCCTCGCCCTTGTGGAAACGGGTGTTTTCCAGAAGCAGAACAGAGCCGTTTTCCATGGCGGATACGGCGGCGCTTGCAACGTCGCCGATGCAATCATCGGCAAAAGCGACCGGCTTGCCGAGCAGATCCGCCACAGCCGGGGCAACCGGTGCCAGAGACATGTCCGCAACCCGTTCGCCCTTCGGGCGGCCAAAGTGGGCCAGAAGAATGACTTTCGCGCCCTTCCCGGACAGTTCGCGAATGGTCGGAAGGACACGGTCGATACGCGTGGTGTCGGTGACGCGGCCATTTTCCATGGGCACGTTCAGATCCACGCGCACGAGCACACGTTTGCCGGCAGTATCGGTCAGATCATCGAGTGTTTTGAATGTCATGAGAGATCCTGAATGCTATTTTTACGGGCGGGAAGAACTGGTAGTGACCGCTATTCCGATACCGAACAGGGTCAGGAGGATGCCGAAAGTGCGTTCCATCCAGAGCTTGATGCTCAGAAAGCCCTGGCGCACGGCAGGAAGAGTGAAGAAACATGTCACCAGCACAAACCAGAGAAACACACCGCTGGCCATGATCATGCCGTAGCCGATCTTGGTCCAGAGCGCGGTTTCAGGGGAAGTGACCTGCAGGAACACGCTCAGCGCAAACATGGTGGCCTTCGGATTGGTCACATTCGTCAGAAAGCCCCAGCGCAAGGCCTTCAACGGCGGCATGGCGTCCGCACCGGAAGCCGCCGGGGCTTGAGGCGATGCGCTCCGGAACATGGTTATGCCGAGAAACACAAGATAGGCGGCGCCGATCAGTTTCAGGATGTTGAACACAAGGATGGACTGGGAGACAAGCAGTCCGATGCCTGCAAGTGCATAGGCAACATGAACGGCAAGCGCCAACCCTATCCCGAGTGCGGTCATGATCCCGGCAAGGCGGCCGCCGATCAAGGCGTTGCGCAGGACAACGGCAAAATCGGGCCCGGGCACGATCGCAACAACAATCGTCAGCGAAATAACAGTCAGAAGTTCAATCATGTTCGGATCTTTGTTTGCAGTCCCGGCTGAAGTGCCTCGCGGGATTGGTCAAGTGGTCAGTTCAAATCAGACCACTACGCGCTTTTTCGGGTCGCGTACAAGACGTCAATCGCTTTTGATGCCGGATTTCAGCCAGCAAGGGGTTTGCGGGTAAAAAGCGTCGGGTAGTCGAAGACGATGCCGTTTTCGTCGACAGGCAGATCTGCCTCAAACGCCCGGTCAATTGCTTCATAACGGTAAAGTTCAAAGGGCTGGATACACGTGTAGGCCTGATCGTCAAGGCGCGGTGCCAATGTATCGAACGGTACATAGAGCATCTTGAACTGTTGCCGGGCTTGAGGTTCGTGTTTTGCCAGCCGTCTGACGGGAAGCGTGTTTGTAAACGGGGTGCCGGCCAGATCGATATCGATTGCCCCCTGGAATCTGGCGAGTTGTTTGCCAGTCGTGTCGGACCAGTTGCCCTCGCCGTCAGACATGAGATGAAGCAGGCGGCCATCCACGCTGAGGACCTTGAAGTTCCGCACCCGCCACTTGGAATCGCAGATGATCTTGTAGGAAATCCCGTACGGAATCCCGCCGCGATTGCCGGCCAGCACGCTTCGAACCTTCACGGCATTGCCGTTTGCCTCGATCCAGAGATGCTCCAGCCCATTCCTGTCTGTCGAAGACCAGCGGTATGTCGCCGTGAATGACGTCCGGAACTTCATGATGTCCTCCAGATTGTGGCTTGCGCTTACACCACTTCGGTTGCCGGGCATAACTCGGCGATGTTCCTGTGTAAAACGAAACAGGCCTTGAGGGGGGAGAGGTACAGTTAAATCTGGCCGCTGATCAAGGATATAGACACATCAGTGTCTTTACTGGTTAATATCAAATGATCGAATTTTCTTGGTGTGGGAGACTATATAGCATTTCTAAAATGAAAATTTTCAGGAACATCGCATTTTGGTTAAGTTTTTTCCGATTATATGAAACAATTCATTTCCAATTTGGTGGGTTTTTCATTCCTAAACAAGGTGAGGTGGCCAGTTGAGTGTTGATGCTATTCCAGCGGCGTACAGTATCAACAGGAGGCCAAAGACGCGTTCCATTTGAGGTCTGATACGTATGAAAAAACCTAAAATGGCTGGAACTGTAAATAGATAACTTACAACGAAAAACCAAATTAAAAAAGAACTGGAGATTATAAAGCCAAGAATTAATTTTTCCGAAAGTCCCATATTTGGTGAAATTATTTGCAAAAAAACAGTTAGTATGAATATAATAACTTTTGGGTTTGTCAGATTTGTAAAAAAACCCCATTTGAATGCTTGGAGGGGTGGCATTCCTGTAGCAAAACTGCTCTTCGGAATATCTGCCCGTGCTGACTGGAACATTCGGATGCTAAGAAATGCCAGATAGCCAGCGCCGATTAATTTAAGTACTTCATATAGGTTGGGGGACCATGTCAGGAGAAATCCGATGCCTGCAATCGTGTAGCTGACATGAACAGCAGCTGCCAGTCCGATGCCGACAGCTGTCATCACCCCTGCTATTCTTCCTCCAGCTAATGAGTTTCTGAGGACGACCGCGAAGTCGGGTCCGGGAGCCATAACAATAATCGCTGTCAAGGAAAGCGCTGCAAAGTAACTATGCATAGTATTTCATTCCTGCGGTTTTTTAATTATTTACATGATTAATTTACTTTTCCTTTGTTATTGATTTTCCGGGTTATTTGGTAGTAGAAAAGGCGGGTGCAATACTGCGCCCGCCTTCGTGACAGAATAGAAATATTGTTTTAGTGGAACTCAGATAAGCTTTGCCATTGCGATGGCCGTGTCGGCCATCCGGTTGGAGAAGCCCCATTCGTTGTCGTACCAGGTCAGGATCCGGACAAACGTGCCGTCCATGACCTTGGTCTGGTCCGTATGGAAGACGGAAGAATGCGGGTCATGGTTGAAGTCCATGGAAACCAGCTTGTCGTCGGTGTAGCCAAGAATGCCCTTCAGCTTGCCGTTGGCTGCTTCCTTGATGGCCGCGTTGACTTCCTCGACCGTGGTTTCGCGCTTGGCGATGAAGTTGAGGTCGACGACCGATACATTCGGGGTCGGTACGCGGATCGCGACACCGTCCAGCTTGCCGTTCAGTTCCGGCAGAACCAGACCAACTGCCTTCGCGGCACCCGTGGAGGTCGGGATCATCGACATGGCTGCCGCACGGGCCCGGTAGAGGTCCTTGTGCATGGTGTCGAGGGTCGGCTGGTCACCGGTATAGGAGTGGATCGTCGTCATGAAGCCCTTTTCAATGCCGACGGCATCGTTGAGGACATAGGCGACCGGGGCCAGGCAGTTCGTGGTGCAGGACGCATTGGAGACGACCAGGTCGTCCTTGGTCAGCGCGCTGTCGTTGACGCCGTAGACGATGGTCTTGTCGGCGCCGGCAGCCGGTGCGGAGACAAGAACACGCTTGGCACC
Organism: Roseibium sp. RKSG952; assembly: GCF_009711355.1. Taxonomy (NCBI): domain Bacteria; kingdom Pseudomonadati; phylum Pseudomonadota; class Alphaproteobacteria; order Hyphomicrobiales; family Stappiaceae; genus Roseibium; species Roseibium sp. RKSG952. The sequence continues at coordinate 11,730 of NZ_SMMF01000911.1, forward strand.
TGCATCGAGATGGGCAACCGCCTTTTCCTTGGCAGTGAAGATGCCGGTGCATTCCATGGCGACTTCAACGCCGAGTTCGCCCCAGGGCAGATCCTTCGGATCGCGGATCGCGGTCACCTTGATCGGCTTGCCGCCACCGACAGTAATCGTGTCGCCGTCAACGGTGACTTCGGCCGGAAAGCGGCCATGAACGGAATCATAGCGCAGGAGATGCGCGTTGGTCTCGACCGGGCCGAGGTCGTTGATTGCGACCACTTCGATATCGGTGCGGCCGGACTCGACGATGGCGCGCAGGACATTGCGGCCGATGCGGCCAAAACCATTGATTGCTACCTTGGTAACCATATTCCACTCCCCGGGATCTTGAGCGCTGGTCTTAACTGGTGGGTGACCGTGAAACGGCCGAAATTCTGGCACCTCGGTGCCGGAAGGGGCAACCACCCGCAGGAGCGGGTGGCGCAAGAAATTGTCAGGCTGCGTCGGCTGCGAGTTTCGACTGGGCCGCTGCGACAATTGCTGCAGCGGTAATGCCGAAATGCTCGTAGAGTTCCTTGTACGGACCGCTGGCTCCAAAACCGGTCATGCCGATGAAGGTGCCGTCTGTTCCGACAAAGCGGTCCCAGCCCATGCGGATACCGGCTTCGACCGCAATCTTGACCGGGCTGTTGCCGATGATCGCTGCCTTGTATTCGTTGGACTGCGCTTCAAACAGTTCGAAGCAGGGGACGGAAACCACACGGGCCGAAATGCCGGCTTCCTGCAGCTTGCCATGAGCCTCAACGGCAATCTCCACTTCGGAACCGGACGCAAACAGGGTCACTTGCGGCTCGTCCTCGCTGTCGACCAGGACATAGGCCCCCTTGGCGCAGAGGTTTTCTTCTTCGAAAGTCTTGCGCTGGGAAACGAGGTTCTGGCGCGTCAGGGCAAGAACGGACGGGCCGTTCTTGTTTTCCAGCGACAGCTGCCAGCATTCCAGCGTTTCGGTGACGTCGGCCGGACGGAAGAAGTTGAGGTTCGGGATTGCCCGCAGGGCGGCAAAATGCTCGACCGGCTGGTGCGTCGGACCGTCTTCGCCAAGGCCGATGGAATCATGCGTCATGACATGGACGACACGCTGGTTCATCAGCGCTGCAAGGCGGATCGACGGACGGCAGTAATCGGAGAAAATCAGAAATCCGCCGGAATAGGGGATCAGGCCGCCATGAAGCGCCATGCCGTTCATCCCGGCTGCCATCCCGTGTTCCCGGATGCCCCAATGAATGTAACGGCCGGAGAAATCATCCGGAGTGACCGGAGCCGTCTGGCTGGTCTTGGTGTTGTTCGAGCCGGTCAGGTCGGCCGAGCCGCCAATGGTTTCCGGCACAACTTCATTGATCACGCCCAGAACCGCCTCGGAGGCCTTCCTGGTCGCCATGGTCGGCTGGTCTTCGGCCAGCTTCTTCTTGTAGGCCATCATGGCCGGTTCGAATTCTGCCGGAAGGTCTCCGCGCAGGCGGCGCTCGAATTCCGCGCGCGTTTCGGCATCCTTGTCCGCAAAACGCTTTTCCCAGTCCTTGTGGGCGATGGCAGACCGCAAGCCGGCAATGCGCCAGGCGTCCAGAATGTCGGACGGGATTTCAAATGCTTCGTGTGGCCAGTTCAAGGCTTCGCGTGTTGCCGCGATTTCCTCGGCTCCAAGCGGAGCCCCATGCACCTTTGCGGTGCCGGACTTGTTCGGGGCGCCGAAGCCGATGGTCGTCTTGGCGGCAATAAGCGTCGGGCGGTCGCTTGCCTGGGCCTGGCGAATTGCGGTGGCAATTGCCGACGGATCGTGACCGTCAATGCTGATCGTGTTCCAGCCGGAGGCGGCAAAACGGGCAACCTGATCGGTGCTGTCGGTGATGTCGACGCGGCCATCAATCGAAATGCCGTTGTCGTCCCAGATCACGATCAGCTTGTTCAGTTTCAGGTGACCTGCAAGAGACAGCGCTTCCTGGCTGATGCCTTCCATCAGGCAACCGTCACCGGCAAGCACGTAGGTGAAGTGGTCGACAATGTCCTTGCCGAACCGTTCTTCCTGCAGACGTTCCGCGATTGCCATGCCGACCGCGTTGCCCAGACCCTGACCGAGGGGACCGGTGGTCGTTTCAATACCTGCGCCGTGGCCAAATTCCGGGTGCCCTGCCGTACGCGCGCCGAGCTGACGGAAGTTCTTCAACTCGTCCAGGGAGAAGTCTTCATAGCCCAGAAGATACAGCAGGCTGTAAAGCAGCATGGAGCCGTGGCCCGCGGAGAGAACGAAGCGATCGCGATCCGGCCAGTTCGGCGCGGTCGGATCGAACTTCAGGAACTCGGTAAACAGAACGGTGGCGATGTCGGCTGCGCCCATGGGAAGGCCCGGGTGTCCCGACTTGGCTTTTTCCACGGCATCGATGGCAAGGAAGCGGATCGCGTTTGCCATGCGCTGGTGTTTTTCGAGGTCGGTCATGGTCTTCCCGTGTCTAAAAGCGGCGTCAAAGCCAGATCATCCAAAGGCATCTTGGGGGCGTTTCACATGTATGGTCCGGCAGAGCGGGTTCAAACGCCTTCCCGAGAGTGAAAAGCGCACGACACATATCAGGAACCTTGCGTCTGTCAATAAAGGCAGGACCGCATGCCGTTCACATGTGTTTTGCAGGTCGGATTGCCGAAACCGTCAAGACCGGCATTGACGCCGGGCAAGGGCGCCGCCTAGTGTTTTGGTGTGCCCTGCGCTGTGGGAGGTGAGCAATGGCGCAAATGGCTGAATTTTTGTGCTGCCCCCTAAAAAGGCTGGAGCAAGCGTTGTTTGGCACATAATGTTTCAATAGATAGCTTACCAAAACGCAATCATGGCCGGATGCCCGGCCCAATAATCGATTTCAGATGACCAAAGCGGCGGCACCGTTGGAAATTAGTATAGACCAGGCTCTGAAACGGCTGGGAGAGGCCGTCGGCGCTCTTGAAACCTCGATCCAGCGCCGGATCGATGCCGATATGTCTTTGCACTCGCTTCAGGACGACCTGCAGCGTCTGGGGGAAGACCGTTCGCAACTGGCGTCCACGCTGGACAAGGCGGAGGCGCGGGCCAACCGGCTTGAAGAAGCCAACAAGGATGTGTCGCGCCGTCTGGTGACCGCCATGGAAAAGATCCGCGGCGTCCTCGAAGCGCATGGAGGCTAGTGATGGTCCAGATCAGTGTCACCATTAATGGCCGCGCTTTCCGCATGGCCTGCGACGATGGCGAAGAAGAACGTCTTCAAAAGCTGGCCGAACGTTTTGATGGCTGGATCGGCGAATTGCGTCAGGCCTTTGGCGAAATCGGCGATCAGCGCCTGACGGTCATGGCCGGTATCATGGCAACCGATCAGCTCGTCGAATTGGAAACGAAAGTCCGGAAGCTCGAGACCGAGCTTGAGGAGTTGCGGTCGGAACGGCAAGAAACGAAAGCGGTTTCCTCACGTCAGGAGGCAGAGATCGCAGGAGCCATCAACGATATGGCTACCCAGATCGAAAGCCTTGCCTCGGGTCTGTTGGCCAGCATGAAACCATCGTGAGTTTTCAATCCGGTTGGCAATTGCCTTGCCGGGCTGGCCAATTTGCATTCGGCAGCTTATATGCAGAGGCGGCTGCCTGATACGTTAGGAAACATTATCCCCGGGGCCTTACGCATTCCTGAGGGAGCTGTCCCTGCTCTGGACCGTGGTCTGTTGCATACGGCGCCCACCTACATTGTAGGTTTCCCGGGATTGCACATTCCGACGGTCGGGCGGCTGTTTTCAAATCTCCTTTGCGCTGATCCGGGCGAGGTTTCATGACAGTATCAAGCGGTGACAATGCCGCTGCGAAACACCAGCTGCGCAAACAGGCGCTTGCGCGCCGGAGCGCCTTGCCCGAGACGTGGCGCATTGAAGCCTCTTTGAAGCTTGCAGATCATGTGGACGCGCTGGAGCTGGATCCGGGCGCAATTGTTGCCGGCTTCTGGCCCATCCGTGATGAAATCGATCCCAGACCGTTGCTCGATCAGCTGCGCAAGCGGGGGCATCGCTTGTGTCTGCCGGTGGTCGCCGAGCCGCATCTTGTTTTCAGGGCATTTGACCGGGAAAGCGATTTCGTTCCAGCCGGTTTCGGCACCATGGCGCCTGGCCCCGGGGCAGAGGAACTGAGACCAGATGTTCTGCTGATGCCTCTTGCCGCGTTCGATGGCGATGGCAACCGGATCGGTTATGGAAAGGGTCACTACGACACGGCAATTTCCGCCCTGGAACAGACAGGCCCGGTCTGCTGTATCGGGCTTGCGTTTGAAACCCAGCGCGTGAACGCGGTTCCAGCCGAGCCGCATGACAAGCCGCTGCACGGGATATTGTGTGAAACCGGGTTCATGCGCTTTGGCGGGAACCGGGCGGATAATTCGGAAAGTGACATATGAGAATTCTGTTTTTGGGGGATCTGGTCGGACGGTCCGGACGGACTGCGGTCATTGACCGGTTGCCAGAGCTGGTGGAACGCAACCAGCTGGACTTCGTTGTGGTCAATGGCGAAAACTCTGCCTCCGGCTTTGGCATCACCGAACAGATCCTTCAGGACGTTCTTGATGCGGGTGCTGATGTTGTCACGACCGGAAATCACGTCTGGGACCAGCGCGACACGCTTGTATATATCGAACGTCAGGACCGCTTGCTGCGCCCGGTGAACTATCCGAAGGGAACGCCTGGACGGGGCGCGCATTTGTTTACCGCGCGCAACGGCGCTCAGGTCATGGTGGCAAACGTCATGGGCCGGGTGTTCATGGAACAGCTGGATGACCCGTTTGCGGCCATCGACCGGGTGGTGAATGATTGCCCGCTGGGACAGGTTGCCGACGCCATTATTATCGACATGCATGCGGAAGCCACGAGCGAAAAACAGGCCATGGGCCATTTTCTGGATGGCCGGGTCAGTCTCGTTGTCGGCACTCACACCCATGTTCCGACCGCCGATCACCAGATTCTGGAAGGTGGAACGGCTTATATGTCGGACGCTGGCATGTGCGGCGATTATGACAGTGTGCTTGGCATGGAAAAGGAAGAACCTGTCAACCGCTTCCAGCGCAAGATACCCGGCAGCCGTTTTACACCGGCGCTCGGCGAAAGCACGATCTGCGGTGTTGCCATCGAAACCGATGACCGGACGGGATTGGCAACAGCTGTTGCGCCGTTTCGCATCGGTGGCCGTCTGGAGCCGGTTGTGCCATCCTTCTGGTCAAAAGCCGCCTGATCACCCTTGGGGCTCCAGCGTCCCGAAATCCTCAAGCGCTTCTGGATTTCGGCCGCCATATTGCCTATAAGCGTTCAAAATTTTGAAGACATAACATCCGCGACAAGCCGAGTAGACCCATGGCAGGACATTCAAAATTCAAGAACATCATGCACCGCAAGGGCCGCCAGGACGCCGCGCGGTCAAAGATGTTCTCCAAGTTATCTAAGGAAATCACCGTTGCCGCCAAGATGGGCGACCCGGATCCAGATGCCAACCCGCGTTTGCGCTTGGCGGTTCAAAACGCCAAGGCCCAGTCCATGCCGAAGGACAATATCCAGCGGGCGATCAACAAGTCCCAGAGCGGCGATGGCGACAATTACGAAGAGATCCGCTACGAGGGATATGGACCTGCAGGCGTTGCCGTCGTTGTCGAGGCACTGACCGACAACCGCAACCGGTCTGCGTCCAACATCCGCTCCTACTTTACGAAATGCGGCGGGTCTCTTGGCGAGACCGGTTCCGTCTCCTTCATGTTCGATCGCGTCGGCGAGATCGTCTACAAGGTGGAAGCCGGTGAGGCGGAAGGCGTTCTGGAGGCCGCGATCGAAGCCGGTGCCGATGACGTCCAGTCCGACGAGAATGGCCATACGATCTATACCGCGTTTGAAGATCTGAACGAGGTTGCCAAGGCGCTTGAAGATGCGCTCGGGGAAGCAGACAGCACAAAGATTATCTGGAAGCCGCAGAACCTGACCCCGGTCGATGCGGATAAGGCGCAGACGCTCTTCAAGCTGATCGACATGCTGGAAGACGATGATGATGTCCAAAACGTCTACACCAATTTCGATGTAGACGAAGAGACAATGGCCAAACTGGCATCTTGAGACTTGAAACCCCGGTCTGGCCGGGGTTTTTTATATCCGCGTTTGCGCGAGGCACTCCGATGACACAGGCAATGAATACTTCCGAGATCTATAACCTCACGCTTCAGGACCGCAAGACCCTCGTACAGCGGGCGTTGAAGTTGTCGGAAGAGGCTGGAGAACTCGCGCAGGCAGTTCTTTCCGCGACCCATGCACCTGGTTGCGATTACAAACAGCTGTCCATGGGAGATGTTCGTGAGGAAGCTGCCGACGTCTTGATTGTGGCGCTGAGTATTCTGGCGCAGGCCAGCGGTGACCAGGATGAATTCGAGCGGGAACTGGCCTCCCTCATGGAAGAAAAATCCCGGAAATGGCGGGCTGTCTGCCAACAAACCAACGACCTGCTTCACGATCATGTTTAGGCCGGTTTTACCGTAGCCGGGACGGGCGGTCTGAGAGGGTTAAGGGTGTGCTGCAAACGTGAAAACGCATCCAACTGCGTGACTTTGAAACGTCGAGTGCGTTGCAGTAGATAATTTCAAATATTTAAATGTCCTAATCTTTTAAAACATGAAATCATGCGTTGGGGTGTGCAACGAATGTCCGGGCAGGGGCATCGTGCGGGAGGGCTCAATGCAATTTTTGTTTATTGTTCTTGGCGCAACGTTCGGTTTTCTGTTCGGCTTCAACATCGCCATTATAGCGGGCGCCTTGCCGCTTTTTTCCAGCGCTTTTGACCTTTCGACATTTCAACAGGGCCTGATTGCCGCAGCCCTTCCTTTTGGTGCGGTCATCGGTGTCGCAGCCGTCATCTTCACGGTCGACCGTTTCGGACGGCGTCCGGTTTTGCTCGGGAGTTCGGTTGCCTTTGCCATCGGCATTCTTCTGGGGGCGTTGGCACCCGAATTTGTCACGCTCTTGCTGGGACGCGCAATTGCCGGCGCGGCTATCGGGGTCTCGACAACGGTGGCGCCGATGTACTTGGCGGAAATCTCGCCCGCCCGTGTGCGGGGCGCAGCGGTTGCCACTTTTCAGCTCATGGTAACAACCGGAATCCTGATTGCGTATTGCATAAGCTGGATCCTGACCGCCTCGGGGGATTGGCGTTTGATGTTTGCAATCGGGCTCATTCCAGCGGCGATTTCCTTTGCCGGAATGGTTTGGGCACCGGAAAGCCCGCGGTGGTTGTTGCTGAGCGGACAAAGCACGAAAGCCCGGAAGATCTTCAAGACCGTCCAGCCGAACATGGAAACGGCCGAGATGGAAAAGATCATCCAGGAGGTGGAAACACTCAAGGTCGAAAGTTCTGGAGATGACTTATGGTCGGCGCTTTTCAGGCCGCCAGTGCTTGCGTTCACGATATTCGCAGCAATGACCTTCTTGCTTCAGCAGCTATGCGGGATCAATGAAATTCTGATTTTCGCGCCGCTGCTGTTCAAGGAGGCGGGGTTGTCCGGAGCCAACAGCCAGCTTCTGGCAACAGTTGGCGTCGGTGTTGTGCTGGTCACCGTCACCATTGTCACCATGCTTGTGATCGACCGGCTCGGACGGCGTCCGCTTTATATCTGGGGCTTCGTCGGCGCGTTCGTATCCATGAGCTTCATCGCGGCCAATTACCTGTTCCCCGGCGTTATGCAGCCTTTGTACGTCGTATTGGCGTTCTTCGCATTCATCGTGTTTTTTTCCATAAGCATCGGTCCTTTGCCCTGGATTTACTTGGCCGAAGTGTTTCCGTTGCCCCTGCGGCGATCCGGAATGGCGGCGGTATCCCTGTTCAACTGGACCTGGTTCTGGATCATCGTTCTGGTCTTTCCAAGTATTTCTGCGGCTCTGGGACCCGGGATCGTGTTTTCCTTCTTCGCTGTCGTGGGCGTTTTCGGCATTTGGTACACTTGGAAATATGCGCCCGAAACCGCCGGTATTGAATTGGAGGAAGTCGAGGATACGATCGAAAAAGACAATCCGAACTACGCCGGTTAGGAGAATGACATGTTTCTGTTTTTCATTGTTCTTGCGGCGATGTTCGGATTTGTTCTCGGCTTTGATCTCGGTGTGATTGCAGATGCCTTGCCTCTGTTTGCGCGCGAATTCTCCTTGAGTTCGTCCTGGCAGGGGGTGATCACCGGAGCGCTGCCCTTTGGAGCGGTTTTGGGCGTCATTTCCGTAAAGTTCGCTGTCGATGCGTATGGCCGAAAACCCGTTTTGCTCGTTTGCTCCGCAGCGCTCTTGACTGGTGCCCTGGTTTGTTCGTTTTCCCCCGATCCCCTGACCCTCCTGATCGGAAGGATGCTGACGGGAGCCGGCATTGGGGCCTCAGCTCTGGTCGCGCCAATGTATCTGGCCGAGATTGCCCCTACCAATGTGCGCGGTGCGGCGGTGACTTGCTATCAGCTGATGATCACTGCCGGTATTCTGGGCGCCTACCTGGCGGATTGGGGTTTGTCCCATACAGGCTCCTGGCGCTTGATGTTTGCCGTCGGCGCTGTTCCGGGCGCCCTCTGCCTGCTTGGAATGCTGAAGGCGCAGGAGAGCCCGCGCTGGCTCGTGTTACGCGGAAAGGTGGATCAGGCGCGTCATGTTTTCCGCTTGGTCCAGCCCGGCATGGATCGAGAGGCGATGGACCGGATTGTCGCCGAAATTCGCTATTCACATCCCGGCAATACGAAATCCAGAAAGTGGACAGACCTGTTCCGTCCGCCTCTTCTTGGCGTGACCGCATTTGCGGCCATGGCATTTGTTTTTCAGCAATTCAGCGGTATTAATGTTGTCTTGAGCTACGGACCCAAAATCTTCGAAAATGCCGGCTTTTCGGGGGCTTCGGATCAGTTCTTTGCGACGACCGGATTGGCGCTCATAAATCTGCTGGGCTCGGTCATTACGATCCTCTTGATTGATCGATTGGGCCGACGCCCTCTCTTCCTGACAGGATTTATCGGGTCCGCGGTGTTTATGTCGATTGTGGCTTTCAGTTTTCTGTTTCCCGATTTGTCAAATGGCCTGGTGCTCGTCGCGGCAATGCTGCTCTTCATCCTGTTCTACTCGATCAGTATTGGTCCATTGCCCTGGGTGTATATGTCCGAATTGTTTCCTCTTGCATTTCGGGGCGCCGGTATGGCCATCGCGTCGGTGGCGAACTGGGGGTTCTTTTTTCTGGTGGTCTCCGCCTATCCGGATTTCGCCCGGCTGACCGGTTTCGGCGGTACCTTTGCCTTCTTTGCTTTTTTCTGTCTGATCGGCAGCTGGTACGCGTGGAGGTTTGCCCCGGAGACATCGGGCGTCGAACTGGAACAGGTGGAAGACGTGGTCGAGAAGGACGGTCCGGAAAATGCCCGGTCCGCCCATGTGCCGAATTCCTGATAACATGAGGCGTGCGGTCCGCAGTAATTTCATTGACTGGCCTTTAGACGCGGCGCGCCACAGCGGGTTGAGCAATGTGACGGGTGGGAGGTCCCATGCAATTCGTGATCATTGGTCTAGCTGCCATATTCGGGTTTTTGTTCGGATTTGATCTTGGCGTCATTGCCGGCGTTCTTCCGCTCATTACAGCGGAGTTTGCGCTCGGATCGGTCCGGGAGGGCATGGTTGCGGCAGCGCTGCCTTTCGGTGCGATCCTTGGCGTTTTGACTGTCACGATTGCAGGCGACCGGTACGGGCGGCGCACGGTTCTTTTTGCAAGCTCGCTTGCTTTTCTGCTTGGGACGCTGGCGGCTGCGCTTGCTCCTGATGTGCCGGTATTTCTGATGGCACGCCTAGTGATCGGTATCGCAATTGGTGCATCGGCGATGGTTGCGCCGATGTATTTGGCTGAAATTGCTCCGGCCCGTACCCGCGGCGCGATCGTTTTGGCGTATCAGCTGATGATCGTAACAGGGATTTTCCTGGCATTCGTCATCGACTGGGGGCTTTCTTCCTTCGAATCTTGGCGGCTTATGATTGGAGTGGGGATCGTACCGGCTCTCATGTGCTTTTTCGGTATCTTGATCGTGCCGGAAAGCCCGCGTTGGTTGTTGATGAACGGCCAGGAAGCCAAGGCGCGTGCTGTTTTCCGGGTCGTGCAGCCCAAAATCGATGCGGCTGAAGTCGAGCTGATTGTTCAGGAGGCCGAAGCCTCTCTTCACACGGGCCCGGCACGCGGAAAATGGCGCGACTTGCTGAAGCCGTCGGTTTCGGGTCTGGCGATTTTTGCAGCCGCCGCGTTTTTTCTTCAGCAATTCAGCGGGATCAATGCGATCTTGAGCTTTGGACCGTCGATCTTGAAATCTGCCGGGATCACTGGTGAGGCCAACCAGCTGCTCGTCACCATCGGCGTCGGCTTTTTGAATATGGCCGGATCCGTCGTGGCGATTTCGCTCGTCGACAGGATCGGCCGGCGTCCGCTTTTCATTGCAGGTTTTCTTGGAACCGGTATTTCCATGTCATTCGTGGCCTTCAGTTTTTTGATGCCCGGATTTTCCAGCCCGCTCCTCGTTCTGGTGGCCTTGTTCGTTTTTGTCATGTTTTTCGCGGTGTCTCTCGGGACACTGCCATGGGTCTACATGTCGGAACTGTTTCCGCTCCCGGTCCGGAGTCTCGGCATGGCCATCGCTTCGCTCAGCAACTGGAGCGGCGACTTCATCGTGATGTTCCTGTTTCCCAATCTCGCCGCATCGTTTGGAGAGGCGGGGGCCATTTTGTTTTTCGCCTTCTGGTGCGTTTTCGGCATCTGGTTCGCGTGGAAATATGCGCCTGAAACCCGTGGCATCGAACTTGAGGAAGTCGACGACCGGATTGCAGGCAACCCGTTGCAGGATATCAGGTAGACAATACCGCGAATCTCGGGATGCCGTTTGGTGTTGATGCGTCAGCGCAGGACGACATCCAGTAGCGGGATGCTGGACACGGCAGCGAGGCCGATAAGGCCATAGGCGATCCAACGGTAGTATTTCGGGTCTGCGGTCCTGAACCCCCGCGAGCCCAGAAAAATCCCGAGCGCATAGGTTGGGACGGCAGCGGTCAGCAGATGCCAGACCTCGATCGTGAAGAAACCATTCACGATATAGGCGATGAATGTCCCGGCACTGGCGAGTGCAAAGAACATGATCAGGTTCGCCCGCACGATCGCCGGGGCCTTTGCACTTGAAAGCCAGAACGCAACCACTGGCGGACCGGAAACCTGACTGATCCCGCCGAGGACACCCGCCGTTGCGCCGACACCCAGTGAAACCGGTCTCGTGGGCTTGCCCTGATAGCGCCACCCGGAGATCAGAAGCGCCAGCAAGCCGGTAACAATCGCAAAGATGGCCCATCTCAACACAAGAACATCGGTGTTTGCCAGAAGCCAGGCCCCCAAATGAACCGACAGGACCGCTCCAACGACAGCTGGCAAAACCGTGCTCCAGTCACAAATCCGGGCGGCGCGCACGATCAGGGGCAGGGCAACAATGCCGTCGATGAACAAAAAGGCGGCGGCCGCGGTTGCCGGGTGGATCAGGCTTGTCGCTACAGGCATGAAAATCATGCCGGCTCCAAATCCGGCAAATCCGCGCACCACTCCTGCGATCAGAAGGATTGCAACCAGGAATGCGAGCAGGGCAGGAGAATAGGAACTGAAGACGTCAAGCATTGATACGGAATCGGCAAAGGGCGTTGAAAACTGTTGTCTGAGGCTGCCTACGCTCCGGTTCTGGTGGCGTCAACACGCAAGTTTTGTTACCGGTTTGTTCCATGACACATGCAATTCGAATTCTCGGCATCGATCCGGGATTGCGGCGGACGGGCTGGGGCGTCATTGATGTCACCGGCAATCGGCTCGCTTTTGTGGCCTCCGGGACTGTCTCCTCCGACAACAAGCGGGATTTGGCAGAGCGGCTGGTGCAGCTGCATGACGGGCTTGGCAAGGTCATGGACTTGCATGGGCCGCAGGAAGCGGCTGTCGAACAGACTTTTGTCAACAAGGATGCGGGTGCAACGCTGAAGCTGGGACAAGCGCGCGGGATTGCATTGCTTGTACCGGCGTTGTCGGGGCTTGCTGTTGCCGAATATGCCCCGAACCTTGTGAAGAAAACCGTCGTCGGCACAGGGCATGCCGAAAAGGATCAAATCCGTGCCATGGTGAAGGTGCTTTTGCCGCTGGCGAAGTTTGACAGTGACGATGCCGCCGACGCGTTGGCCATCGCGATCTGTCATGCACAGCACCGGGGTGCGGCAACGGGGCGTCTGGCTAAAATGGGTGTGGCATGATCGGAAAACTGAAGGGAACTGTCGACAGCTATGGTGAGGATCATGTGATCCTTGACGTGCATGGCGTCGGTTATCAGGTGCATTGCCCGTCCCGGATCCTCCAGAGCCTGCCACGGGCAGGCGAGGCGGCTGTGCTTTTCATCGAAACGATGGTGCGCGAAGACATGATCCGCCTGTTCGGCTTTGCCTCCGAAGCGGAGCGGGAATGGTTTCGCTTGTTGATGACGGTGCAGGGGGTTGGCGCAAAGGTCGCGCTGGCGATCCTCGGTATCCTGAAGGCGGGTGAAGTCGCCAACGCGATTGCGCTGGGTGACAAGGCGACAATCTCCCGGGCTCCTGGGGTTGGCAAGCGGGTTGCGGAGCGGATCATGTCCGAGCTGAAGGACAAGGCGCCCGGGCTTGCCAGCATTGATCAGGAGACAATTGCCGTTTCGCAGACTGTGGCGGACAATGCGGCGGCCCAACCGGTGTCGGAAGCGGTCTCCGCCCTGACCAATCTCGGTTACGGCCAGCCGCAAGCAAGCGCGGCTGTCGCCAAGGCGCTGAAATCGGCAGGCGAGGGGGCTACAACCGAAACACTGATTCGCCTTGGGCTCAAGGAGCTGGCCGGATGACGATGCTGGTGTTTGGTGCAATCGCCGTTGTGTTCGTCCTCGCCGGGCTTGGCGGGATCATGTATATCGATCATCTGTTTGCCACTTCAGTCGATGGCCGCAGCTATGCGGTCAAGGGAAAGAAGGTGGAAACGGATGATCCGTTTGTCCGCAAACAGTTTCGCAAGTTTTATGCAATCAGGGTCGCCTATTCCCTGACATTGCTTGTTCTCCTGATCGTGGTTGTGTCCTATGTCGAATGACAGCCGTCTCGTGACGCCGGAAGTCCGCGGCGATGAAATCGATACCACGATGCGTCCTCAGGCCCTTGGCGATTTTGTCGGTCAGGCAAAGGCGCGGGCGAACCTGAAGGTTTTCATCGAAGCAGCCAAGGCGCGGCAGGAGGCGCTTGATCACGTCCTGTTTGTCGGGCCTCCGGGGCTCGGCAAGACGACACTTGCCCAGATCATGGCCCGCGAACTGGGCGTGAACTTCCGGGCAACTTCCGGGCCGGTCATTGCAAAGGCCGGGGATCTGGCCGCACTTCTGACAAATCTGGAAGATCGCGATGTCCTGTTTATCGATGAGATCCACCGGCTCAATCCGGCTGTCGAGGAAGTGCTTTACCCGGCCATGGAGGACTATCAGCTTGATCTGATCATCGGCGAGGGGCCGGCCGCCCGGTCGGTGAAGATCGATCTGGCGAAGTTCACGCTTGTCGCGGCGACCACGAGGCTGGGTCTGCTGACAACGCCCTTGCGCGACCGGTTCGGAATTCCGGTGCGGCTGCAGTTCTATACGGTTGAGGAGCTGGAGCACATCGTCAAGCGCGGCGCCAAGATCCTCGGCATCGGCATGGCGCCGGACGGGGCAACGGAAATCGCCAAGCGGTCGCGTGGCACGCCGCGCATTGCCGGCCGTCTGCTGCGGCGCGTCCGGGATTTTGCAATCGTTGCGGATGTGGATGCGGTCGACAGTGCGCTGGCCGACCGCGCGCTGTCGCAGCTTGAGGTCGATGCGGCGGGGCTCGACAGTCTTGACCTGCGGTATCTCAACCAGATTGCAGTCAATTTTGGCGGCGGCCCGGTCGGGATCGAAACCATCGCAGCCGCGCTGTCCGAACCGCGCGACGCGATTGAGGAAATCGTGGAGCCCTATCTGATCCAGAACGGTTTCCTGCAGCGCACGCCGCGTGGACGCTTATTGACCCGCCAGGCTTTTCAGCATCTGGGCCTTGCTGTGCCCAGGGAAGTCGAAGCACCGCAATTGGGCCTTTTCGCCGATCCGGACCGCGGAGAGTGACCTGACCGGTTTAGGGCGTGCCGACCGCGTGCAAGGGGATAGCGGATGCTGAAGCAGACCGCAGAGGTGCCGCCCGTTTGGGATCAGCCGGGCTTCCCTAAACTGTGCCGGTATGCGAAGAGCGCCGCCGAAGGCACAGGAGGTAGTTTTGAGCACATGGTCTGATCTATCAGGACGGCTAACGGAGAACGGGCACGTTCTGCCCGTCAGGGTCTATTATGAGGACACCGATTTCACAGGTGCCGTCTACCACGGATCATTCGTCCGGTTTTTCGAACGTGGCCGTTCGGACTATCTGAGACTGCTCGGTGTGCATCACCATAAGCTCAAGCAAGGCGAAAACGGTCTTCCGCTTGCTTTTGCCGTGAAGTCGCTGCAGCTGGATTTTGCAAGACCCGCAAGGATTGACGATGTCATTGAGATCCATACCCGGTTGATCCGGGCAAAGGGGGCGCGGATCGTGCTGGAACAAGTTGCCAGCCGGGATGGGGACGAACTTGCGAGGGCAACGGTTACGGTTGCTGTTATTTCCGAAGATGGGCGCCCGGCACGGCTGCCGGAAACGCTTGCTCTCAAGCTGCGCTGATTTGTCCCGTCTGTGGCCCATCAACCTCTGATTCCAGGTGGGTTTTTCCAAACGTGAACAAAGCTATTCACTTTCCTGGTTCACATTAACACGTCAGTAACCTTAATTGCTTCCTTTGGTGATTACGTCCTTGTCGTTGAATTAGTCGAAGTTTCGCCAAATTCCGCAGCCAGAGAGACAATCTCTTTCAGGCCCCGGCGTAATGGTTTCGTATGTAAACGGCAATCAAGGGCACTGACATCGGTTCGACCAAGGGGTCCAAAACTTTATGAATGATCTTGTTCCAGCGGCTATAGCGCCACAAGGTGGTGTGTCGTTCATTGCCCTGTTTTGGCATGCGCATATCGTCGTTAAAATCGTCATGTTCGGGCTGATCGGTGCGTCCGTCTGGTGCTGGGCGATCGTCATTGACAAGTTCATGCTGTTCGGCCGGATTCGCCGCCAGATGAACCGGTTCGAGACGGTGTTCTGGTCCGGCCAGTCTCTGGAAGACCTTTACGGAACGCTGCATGACCGGAAAAACCATGGCCTCGCGGCGCTGTTTGTGGCTGCCATGCAGGAGTGGAAGCGGTCTCATGAAGGCGCCCGTCCCGCTTTGGCCAGCTTGCAACAACGAATTGACCGGGTGATGGACCTGACCATACAGCGCGAATCGGAGCGGCTGGAAAGCCGTCTGCTTGTTCTGGCCAGTGTCGGGTCCGCCGCACCGTTTATCGGGCTGTTCGGCACGGTCTGGGGCATCATGAACTCCTTTCAGGCGATCGCAGCCTCCGAGAGCACAAACCTGGCGGTGGTTGCCCCGGGCATTGCAGAAGCCCTGTTTGCCACGGCGCTTGGTCTTCTGGCCGCCATCCCGGCCGTTATTGCCTACAACAAGTTCTCCTCGGATGTAGGCAAGTCGGTCGCGCGCATGGAGGGCTTTGCCGACGAGTTTTCCGCCATCCTGTCGCGCCAGATAGACGAAAGGTCCTGACGCTATGGGCATGCAGATGGGCCCAGGAGGGGGATCGGCTGGCGGACGCCGCCGGCGCAGACGCCGCGCGCAACCGATCAGCGAAATCAACGTCACGCCATTTGTCGATGTCATGCTGGTGTTGCTGATCGTTTTCATGGTGGCGGCGCCGCTCCTGACTGTCGGGGTACCGATTGATCTGCCTGAAACCCGGGCCACGGCGCTGGAAGGTGATACTGAGCCGATCACCATCTCGGTCCGGAGCGACGGCACCGTGTTCATTCAGGACACCGAAATCGCAATGGACGAAGTGGTGCCCAAACTCGAAGCGATCGCCCAAAACGGCTATGATGAGCGCATATATGTGCGCGGCGACCAGAATTCGGACTATGGAACCATGATGCGCCTGATGGGGCGGATCAATGCGGCCGGCTTCAAGCGGCTCGGCTTGGTGACCCTCGAGGAACAGGACTCTTAGACCGGAATGCGTATCGGCCTCATTGCGTCTTTGACCGGCCACGCGGCCGTGCTTCTCTGGGGGCTTGTAGCATTACCCGGACCGGAGAGCTTTTCGGTTCCGCAGGTGGAGTCGCTTCCGGTTGAACTGGTGCCCGTGGAAGAGATCACTCAGCTGCGTCTCGGCGAGAGAGACGCCGAGATCCGCGACGTGGCGGCGCTGGAATCGACCGACGAGCCGCAGCCGACGCAAGAGGAAGCGGAGCAGACGCCGGCCGAAGTGAATACCGCGCAACCGACACCGCCGGTGCCATCGCCTGCGCCGGCACCCGCGCCGCCTCCCGAGGCAGCTCCCGCGCCGGTGGCCGAACTTGAACCGGCCCCGGAGCCGGAACCCGCGCCTGCACCGGAACCCCAAGCTGAAGCCGAACCGGCTCCGGAACCCGAGCCGGTTGTCGAGCCGCAGCCTGAGCCCGAACCTGCGCCGCAGCCGGTTGTCGCCAATGTCGTGCCGCGGACTAAACCTGCGCCACCGGTGCGGACGCAACAGCCGCAGCAAGAAGACTTCCGGCCCAACCAGATCGCGGCGCTTCTTAACAAGGTCGAGCCATCGGGCGGCGCAACGGCCCAAAGCAACAATCCGGCGTCTCTGGGCAGCCGGCAGGGACGCGAGAATATCCGGATGACATTGTCGGAACTGGACGCGCTGCGCGCCCAGGTGCAGCAGTGCTGGAGCCCGCCGGTCGGAGCGGTAGGTGCTCAGGATCTGCGTGTCAGTGTACGCTTTAACCTGGATAGAAACGGGCAGGTTTCGGGCAGTCCGGAAGTCATGAATACAAACAGCAATCCCGCCTTCCGCGCGGCCGCCAGCAGTGCGGTGCGCGCAGTCATGCGGTGCGCGCCTTATTCTCTACCCATTGCCAAGTATGAAGCTTGGCAGGAAGTCATTATAAATTTCGATCCCCGCGAGATGCTGGGCGGCTGATATGAACACCAGACTACCAGGAGCAAAAGCATCCATGCGCAGCAAGCAAAGAAGGTCCTCCATTCTGGCCTTTCTGAGGACGGGCGCAGTTGCGGTCATGCTCGGCATCAGCGCTCTGGCCGGGGCACAGCCCGCTCAGGCCCTGATCGAAATTGACATCACGCAAGGAAATATCGAGCCCTTGCCGATTGCATTGCCGAGTTTTGCCGCCGAGGGCGGTGATGCAAAACTGGCTGCGGACATGACCTCGGTCATCGCGGCAGACCTGCAGCGTTCCGGCCTGTTCCGGCCGCTGGATCCGGCAAGTTTCATTCAGAAGAACATGAGCGTGAACACCACGCCGCGTTTTGGCGACTGGCGGACGATCGGAGCCCAGGCCCTGGTCAGCGGGACGGTCATCCAGCAGAGCGACGGCCGGTTGCGGGCTGAATTCCGCCTTTGGGATGTCTTTGCAAACGAACAGATGCTGGGCCAGCAATTTTATACGACGCCGGAAAACTGGCGGCGTCTGGCACATATTATTGCCGATGCGATTTATGAGCGCCTGACGGGCGAAAAAGGTTATTTCGATACGCGGATCGTGTTTGTGGATGAGAGCGGTCCGAAGGACAAGCGCGTCAAGCGTCTGGCGATCATGGATCAGGACGGTGCGAATGTGCGGTATCTGACACGCGGCGATGAACTGGTGCTGACGCCGCGCTTCTCGCCGACCAGTCAGGAAATCACCTACATGTCCTATGATGGGGGGGACCCGAGTGTCTATCTCCTGAACATCGAGACGGGCCAGCGCGAGATCGTCGGCAACTTCCCGGGCATGACGTTTGCGCCACGCTTTTCGCCCGATGGTCAAAGTGTTGTCATGAGCCTGCAGCAGGGCGCCAACGCAAACCTTTTCAAGATGGACTTGCGCTCGCGCCGGACCACCCGGCTCACCAACACGGCAGCAATCGATACCAGCCCGTCCTTCTCACCGGACGGACGCTGGATCGTGTTTGAATCGGATCGCGGCGGCACGCAGCAGCTTTACGTCATGCCGGCCACCGGCGGCGAGGCGCGGCGTATTTCATTCGGTCCGGGCCGGTATTCGACACCTGTCTGGTCTCCGCGGGGAGATCTGATTGCCTTTACAAAACAGCATCAGGGGCGGTTCATGATCGGTGTCATGAACCCGGAAGGCAAGGGCGAGCGCATTCTGACCGAGGGCTATCACAACGAGGGGCCGGCCTGGTCACCAAATGGCCGCGTTCTGGTGTTCTTCCGCGATACGCCGGGAGCCAATGGCGGGCCTCAGGTCTGGACGGTGGATCTCACCGGCTACAACGAACAACGCGTGAATACGCCGGCATTTGCGTCGGATCCGTCGTGGTCACCCCTGATCGATTGATTTGGGGTGTCGGGACGTAGCGGAATCGAGCGCTTAAGCAGGTGTTAACCATGTTTCCAAACGCGGTTTTAACCAAGTTTGGACAGGATCTGTTCACCCTGTCGGGGCGCGCTGGGGATAGGAGAACGAGAATGCTGAATATGGGGTCGATTGCTCGCGGAGCAAAAATCTCGGCTGTGATGGGGGCCATGTTGTTTGTCGCCGCCTGTGCGCAGACCAAGCAAGGGGGCGTTTCGGGCTCCAATGCGCAACCCGGGACCACTCAGGACTTTGTCGTCAATGTCGGTGACCGGGTGTTCTTTTCCGAAGACCAGTCTTCGTTGAGCCCTGCAGCGCGAGCCACACTCGACAAGCAGGCGCAGTGGCTGAACCAGTATCGCAGCTACACCGTCACTATTGAGGGCCATGCGGATGAGCGTGGGACCCGCCAATACAACATTGCGCTGGGTGCCCGCCGTGCCAATTCCGCAAAAGACTATCTTGTCGCGCGGGGCGTTGCTTCAAATCGGGTCCGGACGATTTCCTACGGCAAGGAACGGCCTGTTGCCGTGTGTAACAATGACAGCTGCTGGTCACAGAACCGGCGTGCCGTGACTGTCTTGAACAATGTCACGAACTGATTTGTTTCAGATTGCTGCGCGGGCCGGACTTTCCGGCCCGTTTTCTTATTGATCACGTGCTGGCAATCTTCGGCTGCGGCCTGTAATTGCAGGAGACGCCAAAATTTGGCCGAACTCGACGTGCCCTTTGCGTGCCAACCAAGGTATGATGGGCGCGCGACTTTGTCCGCTGCCAACCGGAGGTAGGAATGATCAAACGGAAAGTGCTGGCCGCTTTGTTGGGCGCCACCGTCCTCATGTCAGCCGTCAGCCCGTCCCAGGCCCAGTTGTTTGGCCGCAGGAACGACGATTCCAGCGTTCGCATCAACGAGATGGAAGAACGCATGCGGGTCCTGAATGGGCAGATTGAACAACTGTCCTATCAGCTGCGTGAGCTGCAGGAGCAGATGCGCCGCATGCAAGAGGACAACGAGTACCGCTTTCAGCAGTTGGAAGGCGGGGGTGGAGCGCCGCGCAACCGGTCTGATGCGGGCCCGGTTTCACCCTCAGGCGGTGGCAGCGAGTTTGCCGGTTCGTCCGGAACGCTTGCTTCGCCGGGATCCGGCGATGGTGAGTGGGCTGCAAGCGGCGGCTATGAGGCTGGAACTGGCGAGGAGTTTTCTGGCAGCGGGCCGATTGACCTGTCCCAGCTTGCCGGAGGACTGGATGCCGGGGGGGCGGTTGCACCGTCTGCGGGATTTGACACCGGCACGGATCAGTACGCCGGGTTGCCGGGAGGCGGAAATCCGCAGTCCGACTATGACCGTGCCTATAATCTGGCCGTGAATGGCCAGTATCCGCAGGCCGAACAGGCATTCCGCTCATTCATTGACACCTACCCGGACAGCCGCTTGTCCGCCAATGCGCAATACTGGCTTGGCGAAAGCCTCCTTGCGCAAAGAAATTACCGGGGCGCCGCCGATGCGTTCCTGAAGACCTACACGGAACATCCGGGAAATGACAAAAGTCCGGACAGCCTTCTGAAACTGGGCGTGTCCTTGCGCAATCTCGGCGAAAACCAAGCGGCTTGCGCAACATTTGCCGAGCTTCTCGCCAAATATCCGGGCGCACCGTCGCCAGTTCTGAGCCAGGCACAGGACGAACGCCAACGTGCACAATGCACCTGAGACACATCAGATCCATTCGCCTCTGACCAACAGTGATGCCGACGCGCTGTTCAGACCGCTACGTGACTTTGAAAGCCTTGCTTTCGCGGTATCCGGAGGAGCGGACTCGACTGCTTTGCTGGTTCTTTTTGACGAATGGGCGTGCAGGAACGGGTGGGCCGGGCAATTCGAGGCCTTCACCGTTGATCATGGTTTGAGGCCGGAAAGCGCACTAGAGGCAGGCGCGGTCGGCGAACTGTGCGCCATCCGGGGAATTCACCACGAGGTCCTGCATTGGCGGGGGGATAAGCCCCAGTCAAACCTTCAGGCAGCCGCCAGGGCAGCGCGATATAGGCTATTGGCTGATGCCATGAAACGGCGGCGCCTCCACGCGCTTGTGCTCGGACATCACCTTGACGATCAGATTGAGACTTTTCTTGATCGGCTGACACGCGGCAGCGGCGTTTACGGTCTTGGCGGCATGGCGCCTGAAAACAAACTCGGCCCTGAGGGGCTGCATTTGCTCCGCCCCATGCTGGAGGTCGGAAAAGCCCGGCTGGCCGCAAGTCTTGAAGCGCGTTCCGTTCCCTGGAGTGAAGACCGGAGCAACCGGGACAAGGCCTACAAGCGGGTGCGCTTGCGCAATCTGGCCCGGCAACTGGCCGAGGAAGGCCTTGAACCGCAGCGCTTGGCACAAACCGCAGAACGCATGCGGCGGGCAAGCAGCGCCTTGCAGGCCTGGGTTCAAAAGGTTTGGTCGGACCATGTTGAAGTCCATCCATCGGGCCCGGTTCGTCTGTCCTACCCGATCTGGGCGGATTTGCCGCTCGAAATACGCCTGAAGCTGTTGGCCGAAATGATCTTGCGGGTCACGGCAAGTCCAACGCCGTCACGGCTTCAGAAGCTTGAGGGGCTTGAAGCGTCGCTACAATCGAGCGGGCACACCAAGTCGTCGCTGGCCGGTGCATTCGTCCAAAGGCGCGACGGTACCTTGTTTGCCTGGAAAGAGGCGGGCCGCCATCCGCCGAGTGTCATGCTGTTGGAGGACGCAAAAGGCGGGGTCTGGGACAATCGCTTTTGCATCGAGGCAGATAGCGGAGTGCCGGAAACTCTGGGCGACCCGCTCTATATTGGCCCGTTTTCGCTGGCGCCTGCGCGGGCGGGGGTGCAATTGCCCAGTGGCTGGCCATCCGAAGCTTTTGACTGCGCGCCGGCACTCTGGTCAAAGGACGCCGTGTTGTTTGTTCCTGAAATTTATTTAGCACCAGTCTTGCACCACAAACCTCACATTTTGTTCAAGAGGTGCTACGAATAAGAGGCGAAGGCCTTGCGGGTGTCGCAGGACCAACGGCAAATGCCCGGAATCTCGTCATAATTTACGTGTTTAATGAGCATTCTCTCATTCCGGACTGCGACTTTGTGACGAATCTTACACTGATGTAATGCATTGGCTTGGCATATGGGTATCAGCGACCTATCTTGGTCCTAACACCAAATAATTGCCGCTTTTTGCGGGCAAGGGAACGAAATGAACGCACATTTTCGCAACTTCGCACTTTGGGTGATCATCGCATTGCTGCTGATCGCCCTGTTCCAGCTGTTTCAGAACCCGTCACAGCGCAACGCGGCCAATGAGATCCCGTTCTCGCAATTCCTCAGTCAGGTTGACCGGGGTGAGGTGGCCGATGTCACGATCCAGCAGCAGAAGATTGCCGGGCACTATAGCAGCGGCGGCGCATTTCAGACCTACGCGCCTGAAAATGCTCAATATATCGAGAAGCTGGAAGCCAAGAAGGTTTTGATCAAGGCTGTCCCGCCGGCAGAAAGCTCCCCGCTCTTGGGAGCATTGTTTTCCTGGCTTCCGATGTTGATCATCCTCGGGATCTGGATTTTCGTGATGCGCCAGATGCAAGGGTCCGGCGGCAAGGCAATGGGCTTTGGCAAATCGAAGGCCAAACTGTTGACCGAGGCGCACGGGCGCGTGACATTCGAAGACGTCGCTGGCATCGACGAGGCGAAGGAAGATCTTCAGGAAATCGTTGAATTCCTGCGCGATCCGCAGAAATTCCAGCGCTTGGGCGGCCGGATCCCGCGCGGCGTGCTGCTGGTTGGTCCTCCGGGAACTGGTAAAACCCTGACCGCGCGTGCCGTTGCCGGTGAGGCGAATGTTCCGTTCTTTACGATTTCCGGTTCGGACTTTGTCGAGATGTTTGTGGGTGTTGGTGCGTCCCGCGTCCGTGACATGTTCGAGCAGGCAAAGAAAAACGCGCCCTGCATTATCTTTATCGACGAAATCGATGCCGTTGGACGTCATCGCGGCGCTGGTCTTGGTGGCGGCAATGACGAGCGCGAACAGACGCTCAACCAGTTGCTGGTCGAGATGGATGGTTTTGAGCCGAACGAAGGCATCATCATCATCGCGGCCACCAACCGCCCGGACGTTCTGGATCCGGCACTTCTGCGTCCGGGCCGCTTCGACCGGCAGATCGTTGTGCCCAATCCGGATGTAACCGGCCGTGAAAAGATCCTTAAAGTGCATATGCGCAAGGTTCCTCTGGCGCCGGACGTTGAGGTGCGTACGCTTGCCCGTGGTACTCCGGGTTTCTCCGGGGCCG
The DNA here is from genome assembly GCF_009711355.1 of Roseibium sp. RKSG952. Classification (NCBI taxonomy): domain Bacteria; kingdom Pseudomonadati; phylum Pseudomonadota; class Alphaproteobacteria; order Hyphomicrobiales; family Stappiaceae; genus Roseibium; species Roseibium sp. RKSG952. Next base: position 34,625 of record NZ_SMMF01000911.1, read on the forward strand.
ATTTGATGAACCTTGTCAACGAAGCGGCTCTTTTGGCAGCGCGTAGGTCCAAGCGCCTGGTGACGATGGCCGAGTTCGAGGACGCCAAGGACAAGGTCATGATGGGCGCTGAACGCCGGACGCTTGTCATGACAGAGGAAGAAAAGAAGCTGACCGCCTATCACGAGGCCGGCCACGCTCTCGTCGCGCTGCATCAGGACGCGTCTGACCCGATCCACAAGGCAACGATCATTCCGCGCGGACGGGCTCTGGGCATGGTCATGCGCTTGCCGGAAAAGGACCAGGTGTCCCTGACCCGTGCCAAGTGTAAGGCTGACCTGGCGGTTGCCATGGGCGGACGTGTCGCCGAGGAAATGATCTTCGGCTACGAAAAGGTCACATCGGGTGCGTCCGGGGACATCCAGATGGCAACGAAACTTGCCCGCGCCATGGCCACCCAGTTCGGCATGTCCGACAAGTTGGGCCCGCTTCTTTACGGTGAAAATCAGGAAGAAGTCTTCCTCGGACACTCGGTCGCCAAGAACCAGCATGTTGCCGACGAAACCCAGAAGATCGTTGACGCGGAAATCAAGTCCTTCGTCAATCAGGGCTATGAAACTGCGAAAAAGATCCTCGGGGACCACGAAGACCAATTGCACACGATCGCAAAAGGCCTTCTGGAATATGAAACCTTGTCGGGTGACGAGATCAAGGATCTGCTGGATGGCACGCCGCCGGTTCGTGACACTGATGACGATCAGCCGATCGGCCGGGCATCTGCTGTACCGAAAGCAGGTGTGAAACGCGGCGGCGGTGAGGCAAGCGGCGGGTTTGAACCTCAACCGCAGGCCTGATTCGGTTCATTTCGTTCAAGAGACACAGAACCCGGCCGCGAGGCCGGGTTTTCTTGTTTGGAAATGGTAACAATTGAACATACAATTTGAACCGTTTCCGGGCACCATCTAGGTTAAACATGCAGCAATTCGAAATTTATGGATAGCTAATAGATATGCGCAAATTTTTTGGAACGGACGGTATTCGTGGTCGCGCCAATACGCATCCAATGACCGCTGAAATGGCGTTGAAAGTTGGAATGGCGGCTGGTCTCATTTTCAAAAACGGGGGACATAAGCATCGCGTGGTGATCGGCAAGGATACGCGACTATCCGGCTATATGATCGAGTACGCGCTCGTTGCCGGATTTACCTCCGTGGGCATGGACGTGTTTCTCCTCGGGCCGATGCCGACGCCTTCGGTTGCCATGCTGACACGGTCCTTGCGTGGGGATTTAGGGGTCATGATCTCGGCATCGCATAATCCGTTCGAGGACAACGGGATCAAGTTTTTCGGTCCGGACGGCTTCAAGCTGAGCGACGAGATCGAAAAAAGGATCGAGGACCTGATGGATCAGGATCTGTCCGGTTCTTTGGCGGGAAGCCGTGATCTGGGACGCGCAAAACGCATAGATGGGGCTCAACAGCGCTATGTCGAGTTTGCGAAGCGGACCTTGCCGCGTGACATGAACCTTGAGGGGCTTCGTGTCGTGATCGACTGCGCGAACGGGGCTGCGTACCGGGTGGCTCCAGAGGCGCTCTGGGAGCTTGGCGCAGATGTGGTTTCCATCGGAGACACGCCGGACGGTTACAATATCAATCAGGACTGCGGATCGACCTCCACACAGGCCTTGTCGCGCAAGGTTCACGAAGTCCGCGCCGATATCGGTATTGCGCTCGATGGAGATGCCGACCGGGTGATTATCGTTGATGAAAACGGTTCCGTGATTGACGGTGATCAGTTGATGGCGACGGTTGCCCAGTCCTGGCATGCTCATGACCGGCTTTCGGCACCGGGGATCGTGGCGACGGTGATGTCAAACCTGGGCCTCGAACGCTACCTGAATAGTCTTAAATTGGATCTGATGCGGACGAAGGTCGGCGACCGCTATGTGGTCGAGCAGATGCGTGCGGGCGGTTATAACCTCGGTGGTGAGCAGTCAGGCCATATCGTCATGACCGATTTCACGACGACCGGTGACGGCTTGATCGCGGCCTTGCAGGTCATGGCTTGCATCAAGGAGCAGAACCGCACTGTTTCCGAGGTCTGCCGGAAGTTCGAGCCCGTCCCTCAGATTCTGAAGAATGTGCGTTACGGCGGCGGGGAGCCGCTGGCCAAGGAAGAGGTTCAGTCGGCCATTCAGGACGGCGAGTCGCGGCTTGGCAACTCGGGCCGGCTGGTCATCCGTGCCAGTGGCACCGAGCCGCTGATCCGTGTCATGGCGGAAGGGGACGATGCGGATCTCGTTAATCAGGTGGTGAACGACATCGCCGGTGTTGTGGCACATACCGCTGCTGCATAAATCTATTGGCAGCGCTCTTTAAACTGGGCGCTGCCGTTCCATTGGATCATGGTGCAAGCATTTTCCGCTGGCTGACAAATTCGTTTGACCGGGCGGCGGTTCGGATCTATCCAGATAAGTGGGACACCCCTCCCCAACGAGGGGCACCTATCTGTAAGGGTAGATTAACATGACAGAACAATTTTCGAAGCCGGCAATGCGTCCGGCAAATCCTCATTTCTCGTCTGGTCCGTGCTCAAAACGGCCGGGTTGGTCTCTCGATAAGCTCGCCGATGCACCGTTGGGCCGCTCCCACAGGGCAAAACCCGGCAAGACCAAGCTGGCGCAGGCGATCGACCTGACGCGCAAGGTCCTTAAAGTCCCGGATGACTATCGCATTGGCATTGTACCGGCGTCCGATACCGGGGCTGTTGAGATGGCCCTTTGGTCGCTTCTGGGCGAACGCCCGGTCGACATGCTTGCCTGGGAAAGTTTCGGTGCTGGCTGGGTCGCGGATGTGGTCAAGCAGCTCAAGCTTGAAAACGCCCGCGCGATCACGGCGGAATACGGGTTTTTACCGGACCTGTCCCGGGTCGATTTCAGCCACGATGTCGTTTTCACGTGGAATGGCACGACGTCGGGTGTTCGAGTGCCCAATGGCGACTGGATTGCGGACGACCGTCAGGGGCTGACAATCTGTGATGCGACCTCGGCTGCATTTGCTCAGGATCTCGCCTTCGACAAGCTCGATGTTGTGACCTTCTCCTGGCAGAAGGTGCTGGGTGGTGAGGCGGCCCATGGTGTTCTGATCCTGAGCCCGCGTGCTGTCGAGCGTCTTGAAACATACGTGCCCGCCTGGCCTCTGCCGAAAATTTTCCGTCTGACCAAGGGCGGCAAGCTGATTGAAGGCGTTTTCCGGGGCGAGACCATCAACACACCGTCGATGCTGTGCGTCGAAGACTATCTGGATGCGTTGAAATGGGCCGATGGACTTGGTGGCCTTGATGCTCTGATAGGCCGGGCAGATGCCAATCTCAAGGTGCTGGCCGATTGGGTCGGCCGGACCTCCTGGGTTGGTTTTCTGGCAAAGGAAGCTGAAACACTGTCGAACACATCGGTGTGTCTTGTGATCACCGATCCGCGCGTGACTGCGCTGCCTGCTGCCGATCAGGCGGCATTTGCCAAATCGATATCCTCCCGTTTGGACAAGGAAGAGGTCGGCTTCGATATCGGCTCCTACCGTGACGCACCTCCGGGCCTGCGCATCTGGTGTGGCGCGACTGTCGAAGCGTCAGACCTTGAGGCGCTGACGCCCTGGCTTGACTGGGCGTTTGAAACCGAACTCGGGCAGCTGACCAAGGCTGCCTGAACCCGGTCTTTTCTTGCGCATGCCGGCCACCGCGCCGGGTTTATCCAGACAAGGGAGTAACACATGGCTCCGAAAGTACTGATCTCGGACAAGCTGTCCGAGGCTGCGGTCAAGATATTTGAGGACCGCGGTATCGATGTCGACTTCAAGCCCGAGCTCGGCAAGGACAAGGACGCCTTGCTGTCCGTCATAGGACGCTATGATGGCTTGGCCATCCGCTCGGCAACCAAGGCGACCGAGAAGGTCATTGCGGCGGCCGGCCGGCTCAAGGTGATCGGACGGGCGGGCATTGGCGTTGACAATGTCGATATACCGAAGGCGACCGAACGCGGCATTATTGTCATGAACACGCCGTTCGGTAATGCCATCACCACGGCCGAACATGCAATTGCCATGATGATGGCCGTTGCCCGGCAAATCCCCGCCGCTGATGCCTCGACCCAGTCCGGAAAATGGGAAAAGTCGAAGTTCATGGGCACGGAGGTGTCCGGCAAGACGCTGGGCTTGATCGGCTGCGGCAATATCGGTTCGATTGTCGCGGATCGCGCGCTTGGCTTGCGCATGAAGGTGCTCGCCTTCGACCCGTATCTGACGCCCGAGCGCGCCCTGGCGCTCGGCGTTGAGAAAGTCGATCTGGAGGATTTGCTGCCGCGGGCCGATTTCATCACTCTGCATACACCGCTGACCGACAAGACCCGGAACATCATTGATGCTGCCGCCATTTCGAAAATGAAACGCGGTGCCTATCTGGTCAATTGCGCTCGCGGCGGACTTGCCGACGAGCATGCGGTGCGCGCAGCACTCGAAAGTGGATACCTCGCAGGCGCGGCCTTTGACGTGTTTGTCGAGGAACCGGCACGGGAAAATATTCTGTTCGGGGCCCCGAATTTTGTGTCGACCCCTCATCTTGGGGCATCGACCAATGAGGCACAGGAAAATGTCGCGCTTCAGGTGGCCGAGCAGATGTGCGACTTTTTGCTCGACGGTGCTGTGACCAACGCGTTGAACATGCCGTCGATCTCGGCAGAGGAAGCACCGAAACTGACGCCCTATGTGCGCCTTGCCGAACAGCTCGGGTCATTTGCAGGCCAATTGACGGAAACGGCGATCAAGAAGGTGCGGCTGGAGTTTTCCGGCGCTGTTGCAGAGATGAATACCAATGCATTGACGGCTGCCGCCCTGACCGGCCTGCTCACGCCGCTTCTGCAAACCGTGAACATGGTGTCCGCGCCGACCCTGGCCAGAAGCCGGGGTATTGCCGTTGAAGAGGTTCGCCGTGAACAACAAGGCGCTTACGAAACCTATATCCGTCTCACGGTGTCCACCGAGCGTCAGGAAAAGTCTGTCGCGGGAACCGTCTTTGCTGACGGCAAGCCCCGGATCATTCAGGTGAAGGGCATCAATATGGAAGCCGAACTCGGGCGCCATATGCTCTACATCACCAATGAGGACAAACCCGGCTTTATCGGCCACCTCGGCATGGAGCTCGGCAGTCACGATGTCAACATCGCGACGTTCAACCTGGGCCGTTTGACTGCTGGCGGTGATGCCATCTGTCTGATTGAAGTGGACGAACCTGTTCCGCAGAGCGTGCTCGACCGGTTGCAGGCCGTCACTCATGTCAAGCAGGTCAAACCATTGAGGTTTTGATCCATATGAGAGCTTCAGCGGCCGGATCAGCGGAATTGTTCCGGCCGCCTGACCAGTGCAAGCAATCGGCCATCGAGCACGAGCAGGCCGGCAAGAAGCAATCCGAGACCGCCCATCTGGATCTGTGTCAGTCCTTCCTCCAGAACGACATGTCCGAGCAGGATGGCGCTGGCGGGTACCAGAAAAGTGACCAGAGAGGCATTTGTCGCACCGGCGTCGGCCAACAGTCGGAAATAAATCAGATAGGCGAGGCCGGTCGCCACAAGGCCAAGGGCTGCGACATATCCCCAAACGTCATAGCTGACGTCCGCCGACGACCAGGATCCGGTCGTCAGCAATGCGGCCGGGAACATCGAGAGCGTCGAGCCGGTTAATTGTCCGGTTGCCGACACAAGTGGCGGCAGCCCCGAGAAGCGTTTTGCATAGGCGGCGGCAAAGGCATAGGAACAGGCGGCTCCAAGGCACGCGAGCTGTGCCCGGAACGGAGCCGCATCCAGACCTGACAGGCTGGCCGATAGCATCAGCACGATGCCTGCAAAACCGAACAGGACGCCAACGGCGCGATGAGGCCGGACCGGTTCCTGCCGCAAAAGCAGCGCTGCAACAAGAAATGTGAACAGAGGCGTTGTGGCATTCAGGATCGCGGCCAGCCCGGCGCCGATCGCCGTCTGCCCCCAAAACAGCAGGGAAAACGGGACGGCATTGTTCAATAAACCCATCACGAGAAATGAGATCAGCATGGAAGGGGTCACCGGAAACTTGTGGCCGCTGAAGCGCAGGATCACGTGTAGCGCCCCACATGCCAGGGCAACGCGCAGGAAAACAAGCATCAGCGGCGGGATCTGCGTGACGGCGATTTTCGCAAACAGGAATGATGCGCCCCATATCCCCCCAAGAAGAAAAAGAAGGATCCAGTTCCACCGGCTCATCATGCGTTGCCCCGCTTGTTGTCTTGCTGCGGACACAGGCGTATCTGCCATTTTATAACCCGGACACCCGTTTTGCGATCCGAACCCGTGCGTCGAGCCAGCGAAATGCCAAATTGTCATGAAATTCGGGTCTTAGGGGGCTCGCAAGTTCGGGAGTGAATGGATATAGTCCGCCGCGTTTGCCCCGGGCGGTATGGCCCGGGGCTTGATGTGTTTGTGCTCCGGTTTTGCTTTGTGTTTCGGGGCTGTTTCGCTTCAGGAGGGCGTTGTCTTCATGGCCAATGTTGTTGTCGTCGGTTCGCAGTGGGGTGACGAGGGAAAAGGAAAAATCGTCGACTGGCTGTCCGAACAGGCTGACGTCATTGTGCGCTTTCAGGGCGGGCACAATGCAGGCCACACCCTGGTCATTGACGGCGTGTCCTACAAATTGTCGCTGTTGCCGTCCGGGGTTGCGCGCGAAGGCAAGCTCTCTGTGATCGGGAACGGCGTCGTTCTCGATCCGCATGCCCTTGTCGAAGAGATCACCCGCCTCGGGGAACAGGGTGTTGTCGTGACTGCGGAAACGCTTCGCATTGCCGAAAACGCGACGCTGATCCTGTCTTTGCACCGTGAACTCGACGCCTTGCGAGAAAGCTCAAACACCGGTACCAGGATCGGCACGACAAAGCGGGGCATTGGCCCGGCTTACGAGGACAAGGTCGGACGTCGCGCAATCCGCTTGATGGATCTGAAGAATCTGACCACGTTGCCGGGCAAGATCGACCGGATGCTGGTGCATCACAATGCGCTGCGCCGTGGTCTGGGCCAGGATGAAATCTCCGCACAGGCGATCTATGACGAGCTGGCAAGCGTTGCCGATCAGGTCTTGCCGTTTGTCGACACGGTCTGGAAACTGCTGGACGATCAACGCCGCGCAGGCAAGCGGATCCTGTTTGAAGGTGCCCAAGGCGCCTTGCTCGACATCGATCACGGTACCTATCCGTTCGTGACGTCGTCCAACACCGTGGCCGGGCAGGCGGCGACAGGCTGTGGTCTCGGGCCGGGTTCTGTCGGCTATGTTCTCGGGATCACCAAGGCCTACACAACGCGTGTCGGCGAGGGTCCTTTCCCGACCGAGCAGGACAATGAGGTCGGCGAATTCCTCGGGACCCGCGGTCACGAATTCGGAACCGTTACCGGCCGCCGCCGCCGGTGCGGATGGTTTGATGCTGTTCTGGTGCGTCAGACCGTGTGCACCTCCGGTATCAACGGCATCGCTCTCACCAAGCTTGATGTTCTTGATGGCCTCGACGAGATCAAGATCTGCGTTGGCTATGAACTGGACGGCGAGCGAATCGATTATCTGCCTGCTTCGCAAGGCGCGCAGGAGCGGGTTGTTCCGATCTACGAAACCATGCCGGGGTGGAAAGAATCCACTGAAGGCGCGCGGTCCTGGGTCGATTTGCCGGCTCAGGCCATCAAGTATGTGCGCCGGGTTGAGGAATTGATCGGGGCGCCTGTCGCCTTGCTGTCGACAAGTCCGGAACGTGACGATACGATCCTCGTCCAGAATCCTTTTCAGGATTAAGCCTTTAGAGGATTGCTTGCAGCAGCAAGAGCTGCAGGCCCGGGTTGGGGGCTGTGGTTCAGCCCCCCGCACGGTCACAGCTGCTTGCTGATGTAGCGAGATGTTTGGATGCGGAGCCTCCGGCCCGGGTAGACAAAATCCGGTCCGGGAACAAGCTAATCAGAACCATGAGGGGTTCGATCTTAGCGCGTCTTGATATAATTCTTTAGCGGGGCAACTATTCACCCGGCAAATGGCCGACAGGCAGGACGATGGCTGACTATTACACGATCTTGAAAAAAACGATTTCGGCGCTCCCCGAAAACAACGGTGCCGCGCGCCGCAGCGTTTACACGAGAGCCCGAAATGCGATTGTAAATCAGCTCAAGGCCTACGAACCGCCCCTGTCCCCAAGCGAGATTACTGCGGAGCAGCTGCGCCTTGAAGAGGCCATTCGCAAGGTAGAAGCCGAAGCAGCGCGCGAGGTGCTTGGACTGGCCCCGGTCTCCAAACCGGCCGCATCGGAAGCCGAACAGCCCAAAACCGAACAGCCGAAAGCTGAAGCGGCCCCGCCCCCCAAAGAGGCTGCCCCTCAGCCGAAGGCCGAGCCTCAAGCTACAAAACAAAATTCGCCGGCCAGCGCCAAACCGGCTGCGCCGGATCCCGCGCCCAAACCTGCGGAGCAGGCGCCGGCTCCAGCACACGCTGCCAAACCGGAGCCGAAAGCCGAGGCGAAACCGCAGGCTCCTGCCAACGCTCCAAAGGCTGCGGCAACACCAGCCGAGCCTAAGCAGCCAACGGCCGAACCGGGAAAGCCGGCCCCGGCGAAGGCCGCTGAACCCCAAGCGCCGCGCCCCAAACCGGATGCGCAGGCTGGCGAAGGAAAGCCGCAGAAGCCTCAGGAAGCCGCTTCAGGGAAACCAGCCGCGCAAGCGGTGAAGCCGGGCTCCGCTCCGGCAGCGGCCAAGGCCGGGCCTAGCGCTCCCAAACACCCTGCCGAGAAGCCGGCGGCCGGACCCGCCCCGAAACCGGCAGCGGAACCACAGCAAAAAGCCCAAGCCGAACAGGCCAAGGCTGCTGCAGCGCCCAAACAACCTGCAGATCCAAAGCAGAACAAACAGGCTCCCGCGAAGCAGGATCCAAGCCCGAAAGTTGAGGCTGCGGCCCCCCAAAAAACGGATGCTGCACAAAAAGCGGCTGCTCAGCCAGCAGCACCGCAAAAGTCCGGCCCGGAGAAGTCCTCTGCGCCCGAGCCTGCTGTATCCAAACCGGCTCAGCCGCAAGCGGCGGCTCCACAGTCACAGGTCCAGCCGCCTAAAAAAGCACCTTCGCCGCTGAAGGACACCATTGAAGCTGCGCAAAAGCTTGGAACGGCCACCCACAAGGCGGCCGAGTCGAGCAAACAGGATATGGCGGCTGCGGCAGCTGGCGCAAAGGGTGAGCGCAAGGAACCCGTTCTTACAGCCGCCAAGCCGACGCCCAAATCGGACCCTGCAAATAGCAAGACCGGCGCGGCAAACGAAAGTGCCGGCACAGCAAGTGCGGAAAAAAAGGCCGGCAAGATCCCGGGCGTGACGCCTGGGGCCCAAAGGAAAAAGCAGACAAAACCGGCTTCCGGCTCGATCGGTCAAAGCAGTGGCCGCTCGATTGTGTCGCTTTTCCTGATCATGGTCGTCATTCTGGTTGGCATCGGCATTTTGGGTGTGGTGTACCTGCAGCGCGCCGTGATTGCCGCGCTGATTTTTGGCGATGACCAGCAAACCGTTGCAATGGCTCCTGACACTGCCGACAGTGTTGAGCCTGCAGAGCCCGCCGAGACAGCCTCCGTAGCGCCATCACCAACGCCAACGGCACCTGCGGCCCCCGAACCCGCCAAGAACGCCGACAGGCTTCTGGATGCAAATGGGGAGCCTGCGGCCGCCCCCGATGCGCGCACTGTCACGACCACGCTGATTACGCCGCAGGATCTTGAAGCTGCGGTCGAGCCTGATACGGCATCTGCGGCACAGGCACCTGCGACCGAAGACAGGGTGCCGCAAGCACCGGATGCGCAAATCGCGGCCCTGACCAGCCCGAGCACAATTGATGATCCGACACAGGCTCTTTCAGGTGCAACGGAAACGCCAGCCCTTTTGGGGTCACAGCGGTCGATCCTCTATGAGGAAGGCGAACAGGCAAACGGTTCGGGAACAGCATCGAATGGCGAGGTTGTCTGGTCGCTGGAAAGTGAAACCGATATCCAGGGCCGTTCGCAAGAGGTCCTGGCCGCCGCTATCCGCATCCCTGAACGCGATCTGAGTGTCAATCTTCGCATCAAGCCGAATGACGACAGCTCTTTGCCAGCGAGCCACCTGGTCGAAATCCGGTATGATTTCCCGGAAAACTTCTCCTCCGGTGATGTCGTGAATGTCCCGGGGCTGGTGATGAAGCCGACGGAAGAAGCGCGCGGAGATGCCCTGCTCGGAGCATCGGTCAAGGTCTCGGAAGGCTATTTCTGGATCGCCCTTTCCAGTCTGGCGAGCGAGCGCGAACGCAACATGGGGCTCCTCAGTGACCGCGGCTGGATCGACATCCCGATGCTGTTCGATACGGGCAAACGCGGAATCCTGACCTTGGAAAAAGGACCGACGGGCACCGAGCTTGTTGAACAGGCGGTCGCTGCATGGCAGCCTCAATAGGAATGACTTGCAATTCATGAAACACCGGGGCATGGTTTGCCCCGGTCCGAGGGGTGTTCCGCAGCGGAACTGAGATGGCTCATAGCCGAACCCTTAGAACCTGATCCGGGTCATGCCGGCGAAGGGACGGAAGCCTTTAGCCTTTCCCGGATCTCCAATATCGAACGCTGAGCCAGTCGGGGCCAGCGCGGGGGGATCCAGCGTGTTGAAACTGAACGCCAGTCTTGGCACCGATCAGGCAGGCCGCATTCCGTTTTCACAAAACGCATTGCGCCAGGTCATATTGCGATTGGTGAGGGTCGGCTTGGGGCTCGCGCTTGCAATCGGCATCTGGGAAGCCGTGGTCCGGATTTTCGCGCTCCCACCATTCATGCTTCCCGGTCCCATGCGTGTAGCGGATGCGTTCCTTTCTCAAAGCGGTTTTCTTTTGCATCATGCGTCCATCACGGCCTTTGAAACCGTTTTGGGATTTATCTGCGGCGTGACAGCCGGCACTGTTTTGGCAATCATGATGTGGTTGTTTCCGCTTTTCCGCAGGGGACTCCTGCCTGCCGTGTTGGTCACCCAGGCGTTGCCGGTTTTTGCAATTGCTCCGATTTTGGTCTTGTGGCTTGGCTTCGGTCTCGCATCCAAGATCGTGATGGCGGTGCTGGTCATCTTTTTCGCGGTGACCTCGACCTTCTATGACGGCTTGCGCCGGGCCGATCCCGGTCTCACGGACCTTGCCCGGCTCTACCGTTTGCCGCGCTGGAAGGAGCTGTTGTACTTCCGGATCCCCGCCGGGCTTCCGGCCCTTGCCTCCGGCATGCGCATTGCCGCAGTCTTTGCACCGATTGGCGCCATTGTTGGTGAATGGGTCGGGGCCAAGGGCGGGCTTGCCTTCATCATGCTTCAGAGCAACGCACGCATGCAGACCGACGTCATGTTTGCAGCGCTCATTCTGTTGGCCATCATGGTGCTGATCCTGCGCTTTCTGGTCGACCATCTCACACGTTTTCTAGTTCCCTGGCAGGTCGAGGATTGATCTGCCCAAATCCATTTGGAGGATACTGATGAAAAAACGCCTGCTCGGCGCGTTGTGCGCAGCCGCATTGACCGTCGGACTATCCGCATCGGCTCAGGCTGCGGAAAAGCTGACCGTCCTGCTGGACTGGTTTACCAACCCGGATCATGCCCCCTTGATCACCGCGCAAGCCAAGGGCTTCTTTGAAGCCGAGGGGATTGAAGTCGAATTTATCGAGCCGGCTGATCCGGCAATGCCGCCGAAGCTTGTCGCCGCCGGACAGGGGGATATCGCGGTTTCCTACCAGCCGACCCTGCATGCGCAGATCAATGAAGGCTTGCCGGTTGCCCGCATCGGCACCTTGGTGGAGACGCCGCTCAACTCCCTGATCGTGTTGAAGGACGGTCCGATCAAGGAACTGTCTGATCTCAAAGGCAAGAAGATCGGCTTTTCCGTCTCCGGTTTTGAAGACGCCATGCTGTCGCAGATGCTGAAGTCCGTCGGCCTGTCGGTGAATGACGTTGAGCTGATCAATGTCAACTTCGCCCTGTCTCCCTCGCTCATGTCCGGTCAGGTCGATGCCGTGATCGGGGCCTACCGGAATTTCGAACTGACGCAGATCGAGATCGAAGGCAAGGAAGGTAAGGCATTTTATCCGGAAGAAAACGGTGTGCCGATCTTCGACGAACTGATCTATGTGGTTCACAAGGACAAGGTCGATGATCCGCGCTATGCCAAGTTCATGGCGGCAATCGAAGCGGCGACGATTTATCTGACCAATCATCCGGACGAAGCCTGGAACGCGTTCATCGAGGCCTATCCGAACCTCAACGACGAGCTGAACAGCCGCGCCTGGGTCGATACCTTGCCGCGGTTTGCCAAGCGCCCGGCCGCACTCGATGAGGGCCGCTATCAGCGGTTCGCCGAGTTCATGCATGAAAACGGCTTGATTGATGAAGTCGTGCCGGTCGACACATATGCGGTCGAAATCCGCTAAGGCCTGAGCCTTGAACGGGTGCTGCCCGCGAGATCCTGACAACGGGATTAGCGGGCGGCGCTTTGTCCGGGTTCCGACCGGTCCGGATCTGCTGGCCTTTTTGCGTTTTCGCGGAGACGCTCCTCGAAACGATCGTAAAATGCCGCGAGTTTTCGGGGCGCAGCCCGGCGGCATGGCCAGAGTTTCCTGAGAGCGGCTTCCGGGCTGCCTTCGGTATCGGCCGCTATGAGCTCCAGATGACAGTCTTGAAGCGTCCGGAAGGGCTCGGATTGTGCGAAAACCTCGTCTCCAACGAGTGCAAACAATTTGACCGGCCGGGATTTGCCCTTGAGCGATATCTCCCCCGCCTCAAGATAGGCAAACATCGGGGCAGCGTCTCGGGTGGCATCGGACACGAGAAGGTCCGCACCGACGGCCTTGCAACTGGACTCGATCCTCGATGCGACATTTACGGCGTCTCCGATGACCGAATAGTTGAACCGGTTGTCTGACCCCATATTGCCGACACAGGCTTCGCCCGAATTGAGACCGATCCCGATCTGTACGGTTTGTGTCTTCAGGGCGCGGGCCTTGAAGCCGAAGCTATCCTCTCCGTTGAGCCGGTCGACAACCCGCAGCATTTTCAATGCCGCGCGGCAGGCATGTTCTGCGTGGTTCGGGATCGCAAGCGGTGCGTTCCAGAATGCCATGATGCTGTCCCCGATATACTTGTCGATGGTGCCGTCTTCGGCCTGAATGGCATTGGAGAGAGGAGAAAGCAAAGCGTTCAGGAACCGGACAAGTTCGGTGGGGGTCAGCTGTTCCGAGATTGGGGTGAAGCCGCGGATGTCCATGAACAGGATGGTCATGTCGCGCATTTCGCCGCCAAGTGTCAGCTGTTCGGGAGACTTCTCGAGCTGTGAAACCAGGTGCGGCGAGAGATATTGGCCAAAAGCCTGACGGACAAAACGTTTTTCTCTAAGCGTGAAGATGTAGAGCAACAATGTCGAGAAGGCGAAAATGATGAACGCGGACAGGCTTGGATAAACCGGGTCAATCAGTATTCCGAAATCGGAAAAGGCAAAGATCGACACGCCGACAACCAGCATGACCAGGATGCCGCCAAGTGCGGCCGTTGCGATCCCGCCGAGGACCGGCAGAGCGGCGATCGTGATGGCGCCGAGGAGGAAGGTGCCAAGGATTTCCGCGCCATTGGCCCAGTCGGGGCGCTCAATAAAGTGCCCACCGATCATTTGCTCGGCGGCCTGCGCATGGATGGAAACGCCCGGTACGACCTCGCCGAGGGGGGTTGCCCGGATATCCAGAAGTCCGGCGGCCGAGGTGCCGACGAATATGATATGACCTTCGACCAGTGGTCTGACCCGGGCATGCTGTGAAGGGTCGAGGATGGCCGCGACAGACACATAGCGGTCTGGCCGGTCCTCGTCGAAATGGATCCACATTTCACCGTGGCGGTTGGTCGGGATCTCGAATGCGCCAACCTTTACGTCGGTTACCGCGGGTATTGCGCCCCTGATTTCTCCGCTGGCTCCGGTGGAGCGGACGAGCAAGCCGCTTGCACCTTGCGCGACCCGGAGCGCCTCGGTGGCGAGGCCTGGATAGACCTGTGATCCATCGCTGAACAGCAAGGGGATTCTGCGCACGATTCCACCCATATCGCTATGGGCCAGAGACATTCCGCCAACTCCGCTCGCAGCCCCCTCGAGAACCGGGAGGTTGGGCAGGGCCGACAGGAATGGCGGAAGGACATTTGCAGGATTGTCGCCGCCGAAGGCAAAGCCGGCCTTGACGGACGGTTTTCCCCCGCTGACATCGGGCACCAGCGCGAACCCCAGCACGACGGGGGCTTGCGAGATCATGTCCGCAAAAACGAGATCATGATCCGGCAAGGCTTCAAGAAGATGCACGACGCTGCTGAGATCATGGGAATGAAAGTTTTCACTCAGCCTGGCAGGAGACGTTCGGTCGGGTTCACTGAAAACAATATCAAACGCGATGACCGCAGCCCCCAGTTCATCGAGATTGCGGACAACTTCGGCAAGCCGTGTTCTTGGCCAGGGCCACTGTCCATATTGCCCGATTGCGTTTTCGTCGATGTCGACGATCCGGACCGGCACCGGTTGATACTCCCGCGGCGCAAACCGTTGATAGGCATCAAAGGTCAGTTCGCGAATGGCGGTCAACAGCTCGGGATTCGCAACGCGGTACAGCGTCAGAAGTGCGAGAAGGGCCGTTGCCACGACCCCGATCAGGAAACGCTTTCCAGAAAATCGTCTGAGCACCGTCCGCATAACACTATTCCGGATGAAATCCGGATTAGCCTATGCGCCTTGTTGAATGCCTTCAAGACGCAGCGTTAGTTTGGTGCGCGCATATGAAAAAGGCGGTCACCCGGACCGCCTTTCGCAGAAAACTGAATTGCCCGGATGTTCTACATCATCGCCGGTGCTTCAAGCGCCTTGGCGCTGTTCCGGACAGCTTTTTGAACTTTTTCGAACGCCCGGACTTCAATCTGGCGGACACGTTCGCGGCTGACACCAAATTCACCGGACAGGTCTTCAAGTGTCATGGGGTCTTCGGACAGGCGCCGGGCCTCGAAAATCCGCCGTTCCCGTTCGTTCAGGACATCCATCGCATTGCTGAGCAACTTGCGGCGCACATCGAGTTCTTCCTGATTGGCGAGAATGGTCTCCTGACTATCGCCCTCGTCGACCAGCCAATCCTGCCACTCGCCGGCATCTGCTTCGGCGCGTACCGGGGCGTTCAGGCTGGCATCCCCGCCAAGCCGGCGGTTCATGGAGATCACTTCATCTTCGGAAACGCCAAGCCGGGTGGCGATCTCCTGCACCTGATCGGGCTTCAGATCGCCTTCGTCCAGTGCCTGGATCTTGCCTTTCAGGCGGCGCAGGTTGAAGAACAGCCGTTTCTGGTTGGCCGTTGTGCCCATCTTGACGAGCGACCAGGAGCGCAGGATGTACTCCTGAATGGCAGCCTTGATCCACCACATGGCGTAGGTCGCCAGACGGAAACCCTTGTCCGGCTCAAATCTTTTGACGGCCTGCATCAAGCCGACATTGCCTTCGGAAACCACTTCGGCAATGGGCAGGCCATAACCGCGGTATCCCATGGCGATCTTGGCAACGAGGCGCAGATGAGAGTTGACGAGCCGTTCTGCGGCTTCTGGATCTTCGTGCTCCTTGTAGCGCTTGGCGAGCATATACTCTTCCTGCGGCTGGAGCATCGGAAACTTGCGGATCTCATCGAGGTAACGGCTCAGGCCGCCTTCCCCCGCTGTGAGCATAGGTATATTCTGGGCCATCAGATGCGCCCCCTTTCTCCCAGTTTGACGTCCCCCATCGACGGGCTTTCCCGGCTTCCTGACGCGACAGCCGGACGCAGCTTTCAAGGCAGACATCCTTGTTCCGGCGTCCGGGTCCGGCACGCCAGCCCCGCTAATATAAGTAGGTTCTAACCGATTACATGGAAAAAAGCTGGAATCATGTTCTAAAAACTTCGTAATGTTTGTAAAAGTTCATTGAAATCAGATGGGTAGGGGCTTGTGAAGCGGAGCGTTTCTCCCGAAATCGGATGCTCGAAGGCCAGTAGTCCGGCATGGAGGGCCTGACGGGAGAATCGGTTCACAACGCTTTTGAGCGGTTCATCCAGACGATTGGTTTTCGTTTTGAAGCCCGAGCCATAGTCCTGATCCCCGATCAGGGGATGGCCGATATGCGCCATGTGCACCCGGATCTGGTGTGTGCGGCCGGTTTCAAGCCGGCATTCGATCAGGCTTGCGAGCGGGTTCTGGTCTTTGGGGCCGAACCGCTCCTGGATCTGCCAATGGGTAACGGCGTGCCGCCCGGCAGTCTTGACCACTGCAATCTTCTGGCGATTGGCCTGAGACCGGGCAAGGTTCGCGTTCACCGTGCCCTTGAGACCTGACGGCGCGCCCCAGACGAGGGCGGCATAGGCCCGCTCCAGAGGCCCTGTCTTTCCGTGATCGGCGAATTGGGCGGACAGTCCCTGATGGGCCCGGTCGGTCTTGGCAACCACCAGCAATCCGCTCGTGTCCTTGTCAATGCGGTGAACAATCCCCGGCCGTTTGACGCCTCCGACGCCGGACAGGCTGTCGCCGCAATGGTGGATCAGCGCGTTGACCAGCGTGCCTGTCCAGTTGCCGGCGCCCGGATGGACGACCAGTCCGGCCGGTTTGTCGACGACGATCAGTGCATCGTCTTCGTAGACGATCGACAGCGGAATGTTCTCCGGCTGCGGGTCCGGATCCTCTGCTTCAGGTAGCCGCAGGACCACGGCATCGCCTTCGTTGACCCTGTGCTTGGGCTCCACTATCTTCGCGCCGCCGACGGTGACTTCACCGGCCTTGATCAGCGCTTGCACGCGATTGCGGCTTAAAGTTTCCAGTTGGCCAGCCAAAACGGCATCGAGCCGTTTGCCGGTGTCCTCACTTGAAACCGTTATGGAAAAGTCCGCGTCAAGCGCGTGCGGATCGTCAGGAGTAATATTTGTCATGTCTCGGCCGGACGTAAGGGATGAAGAACGGGAAGAGCCGCCGCTCGATCCAGCCTCGCAGCGCATTCAGGTAAAACTACGCAGACTGTTGCTCGGCTCGTCCCTGATCATGTTTGTCGGGTTTATCGCCGTCTTTGCAGCAATCTTCTACAAGATCAATAGCGGTGGCCCTGAAGCGGCAATTGAATTTCCGTCTTCAATCGCGGTGACCGCAGGCGGTGAGGTCACTCAGATGGCTACCGGGAACGGTGTTATCCTGTTTGTCGTGAAAGGGACGGATGGTGCGGACAGCCTTGTTCGTGTCGACGCCGAAAGCGGCGCAATCCTCTCCCGGACAAGCATTTGATACCAACCGCCCGAGCCGGAGGAAAACCTTATCAAAAGGGTCAATAGTTCGGGCGGTTGGTAAAAGGGGCTGCCCGGGCGATTTGGCGTGATTTTGTCCGGGTCCGACAGCGATGGACTTCAGAGACCCTTCTGCGGCGTCGATTGCGGTTTGATAGTTTGCTTGGCTTTGGCGAGAACCGAATAAACGCTATCCCGTGGCGCAGCATGGCCTGAATTTTTCCGTGAACGCGCATGCCCGTAATGCGGTTCGAGCGGCCACCCCCGGGGCCTGACCTTTCGGACCGAAGCCGTAAATTCGGCATGGTTTCCGCAGCATGTACGCGGGTCTCAGCCTGGTGCCTTGTGGCGGTCAGGGTCCTGATAGAACTCTATGATGCATGTGCCGGGATCCACGGCGGCGGAATGCTCCACTTGATCTCCTATGGCAAAGGTTTCACCGGCATTGAATACGCAGGGCAGTCCATCGATCACCATGGCAGTCCTGCCCTGCAGAATGACCCCCATTTGGGGGCCATGCCGATGCGTTGGAACCTCGGCCCCGTCTGGAAATTCCCAGAACACGACCTGTCCGTGAGGTCCGGACAACAACCATCCGAAGGTGCCTGCGAAGGGTGTCTCGATCCGAGGCAGTTTCTTGATCCAATCAGGGTACATGGCCAGCAGGGGTCCTTCGTTTGTTTGCCTAAAATTGAAAATCCCTGGCTTGGGAGGGCGTTGCGGCTTCCGGTGAGTGGACGGATTGATAGAGGGTCCACACCATCGTTGGACGGAAGAAGTTGACAGCTTGCAGCGGAAGATCGGAGACCGTGTCAATCGACCCGATGCAAGCATCGAAGTGTCCCGCAGCCGCAGCCTCAACTGCCAATGGTTTTGAATTGAAAAAAGTCATCTCGGCGTTGCCACATATCTGCCGGGCAAAAACGCTCGTGGCCGGATGCAACGCGATTGACCTGACTGATCCTGTATTTGGCACACGCTTGCGGTTGATCGCCAGACACATTGGTTTTGTGGCGCTCTCCCAAAGGCCCACCATATGCATCCTTCCAAGCAGACTAAAATGTGTGTCGACCCAGGAATCGCCTAATGCTCCGGCGTGGAAATCCAGATATCCGGTCGGGACAAGCGCATAGCTTCTGGTGATTTCTGCATGGTCAACGGCGTCGGCGAAGGATTGAAACAACCGGACATGGGAGGAGCACTTGCGGGCTTCATGCGCAGAGTCTGTTCCACTTGGGCCAAGTGTCGAGATCACGCCCTCAATTCGCCTTGGGCTATTGCAGGTTCTCCCAAGCAAGATCAATCTCCTTCACCGTCAATGATAGTACAAGGGGCAGTGTGCGTAATGCCTCGTAGCATGTATGCCGGAGGCTAAATTGAAATCGTTGAGTATCAAGACATTATCTATGGGCTTCATTATGTAAATACAATAAAAACTCAAAATTATAGTTTTATTAATCAGTATTAAAAAACGAAGTATAATAAATTACATGATTTTTGCATCGTATTTATATTTGTCATTATTGTGTTGGGGGCGTTACAGGAAGATGCGAGGCCCTTCAAACAATCGAATATCGCCTGGTCAAGGATCAGAACCCGGCAAAAGCGAATGAGAATGGCGCGGAGTGAATTCAGGCGTGAAGTGCAACACAGTATTGGCTGCTCAATCTGCAGTCTTCTTTTTCAGGAAAGGCCTTCCAAGGCATAATGTGCCTTGAA
>NZ_SMMF01000323.1:0-600 GCF_009711355.1 Roseibium sp. RKSG952
CGGCCTGGTCCTTGGTTACATAGGCGAGATCATCGAGAATGAGCAGGTCGAACTTGTCGAGCTTGTTGATGACGGCTTCGAGCTGCAACTCGCGGCGTGCGATCTGAAGCTTCTGAACGAGATCGGTGGTCCTTGTGAAGAGGACACGCCAGCCATTTTCGATGAGGGCAAGTCCGATGGCCGCAGCGAGATGGCTCTTTCCGCCGCCCGGTGGGCCGAACATGAGAATGTTGGCGCCTTTGGCGAGCCAGCCGTCACCGGCGGCAATCGCCATGACTTGAGCCTTGGAGATCATGGGCACGGTGTCGAAGGCGAAACTGTCGAGGGTCTTTCCAGGTGGCAGCCTGGCCTCGGCAAGATGAGGTGCGATCCTGCGTCTGCCGCGTTCTGCCAGCTCATGCTAGGCAATGGCCGCGAGGAAGCGGGCAGCGGGCCATCCTTCCTTGTCGGCCTGCTCGGTAAATTGCGGCCAGAGGGTTTTGATTGCGGGCAGCCTGAGCTCATTGAGCAGGATACCGAGACGGGCTGTATCGACGGTGTGAGCGTTCTTCATGCGGCATCTCCCGCCGTGCCCGCTTCGAGGGCGCCCTCGATCAGGGC
>NZ_SMMF01000475.1:0-1225 GCF_009711355.1 Roseibium sp. RKSG952
CACCTTTTCCTCGTCGGTCAGGTTCGCCGAGACGTCAATGATCTCGTTGGCCTGATCAATGAAGGCCTGATTGATGACGGTTCCGATCAGGTCCTGGCTGACGTCAATCACATCACCGGCCTGATAGTCGACGCCGTTGACGGTGACGGCATTGTCCAGTGTGATCGTTTGCTCGTCGAAGTTCAGGACCGACCCGGCATAGGCGTCGCTGAAGAAGGCTGCAGGGTCAGGGATGGTGCTGGAACTGTCCGCCGTGCCATCAGCGCCCTGATCCACAGTAAAGCCTTCGACCGTCTGCCAGTGCGGCGTCAGGAAGGTCTGTTCGACGACCGGGTCTTCCGGGTCGAGCGGTATGTTTTCCGGCGTCCAGCGGGTGATGTCGTTGATTTCGGTTGGATTGGGGTTCACCGGCTCGTAACCGGTGGTGTCCTCGTATCCGTTTTCCTGATTGGAACCATCTTCGGCGCGCAAGGACAGCAGGTCTTCCGCCGCATCGATCCCGACCGAAGCCTCGACGGAGCCGTCGTCTTCCATGGAAAAGCCGAGGCGCTCCACCATGACTTCCTCATAGAGCTCGGCCTGGTCCGGGAACAGGTCCTGCAAGACCGTGATGGCCGCGTAGCTCATGGCTTTGGCCTGATCCTCTTCCGTCCCGGTGACCCGGACATTGTCGCCCTCCTGGTCAAGAGACACCCGCACGGCGGTGTCGTCGTAGGAAGACCAGGCATCATACATCGCGGTGTGGACCATTGCGAAAGCGCGCGCCGAAATGGTCGGGCCAACTTCCGTGCTGGTGTCGATCAGTGCCTGCTGAACAACGCGATCCCAGACCACGCTGATTGACGGATCCGCGTCATTCACGGTCATGACGTAGTCCTGATCGGCTGCCTCGATCAGCAGCGGATCCTCGACGTCTGCGCCGTAATACTGTTCAAGCTCTGCCGCGGTATAGCTTTCATCGGTGAATTCGATGGTTTCGAAGTTTTCGGCAACCATTTCCTCGCCGGTAAAGCGGTCGATGATGGTGACTTCAGTGTCGTCGACAGCGATGTCGACTTCTCCGATCGAGGCGTTGAGCAAGAGCTGGTCGGCGCCGGCCCCGCCGTCGACCGTATCGACAAAATCGTCCAGTGTGATGATGTCATCGCCAGCACCGGTGTCCGCAGCGCCATCGTCGGGTGGAGCAACACCACCTCCGCCGCCAGCACCTGCACCGCCGCCAGCA